>VBGG01000654.1 GCA_005883405.1 Chloroflexota bacterium
CGTCTGGAAAGTGGCCTGGCAGCCGGGTCTGATCTTCACCGGCCTGACTGCCAGCTCGACCGTGCGCGTGACGCCCGATGCCTCCGCGCGCGGACGGATTCTCGACCGCAACAAGAAACCTCTGGCCGACAACGGCTCGATTCTGGCCGTCGGCGTCGTGCCAGGCGAGATCACGGATGAAGCGATGCTCCTCAGCGCGATGGCGGACGTGCTCGGCGTGCCCGCCGAGACCATCAAGCAGCGCTACCAGGGTGGCCAGCCGACGTGGTTCATGCCGATCGTCGACCGGCCAGGCTCAGACAGACCGGACCTCGAGGCGAAGATCGGCTCGATCCCTGGCGTGGCGCTCCACGACCGTCCGGCGCGTGTCTACCCGCTCGGACCGTCGGCGGCCCACGTGGTCGGCTACGTCGCCCACCCGACCGCGGATGAGCTCCGCGCGCTGGCGTCGTCCGGCTACGACGAATCCGACTGGGTCGGGCGCAGCGGCATCGAGGCTTTCGCAGAACAGCAGCTGGCTGGCAAGAAGGGAGGCGCCATACAGATCATCGATCAAACCGGAAAAGTGCTGCGCAACATCGTCGAGAAAGCGGCCGAACCGGGCGAGGACGTCCTGCTGAGCATCGACAGCGCCATTCAACAGGCGGCCTTTGAGGCGCTCGGCGACAAGACCGGCAGCGCTATCGTGATGTCCACCGGCGGCCTCCACGACATCTTCGCGATGGTGAGCAACCCCAGCTTCGATCCGAATCGCTTTATCACCGGCCTGAGCGATGAGGACTGGCAGGCGCTCAACGGACCCGATCGACCGCTCGTGCTGCGCGCCACCGAAGCCGCGTATCCCACCGGCTCGATCTTCAAGATCATCACCATGGCGGCCGGCCTGGAGAAAGGCGTTGCCAAAAGCTCGGACAGGTTCGATTGCGGACTGGACTGGAACGGCCTGCCGGGCGTGACCCTGCACAACTGGCAGGCCGAGGGCATGCTCAACCTGAGCGAGGCATTGACCGAGTCCTGCAATC
Organism: Chloroflexota bacterium; assembly: GCA_005883405.1. Classification (GTDB taxonomy): domain Bacteria; phylum Chloroflexota; class UBA6077; order UBA6077; family CF-72; genus CF-72. The sequence continues at coordinate 1,023 of VBGG01000654.1, forward strand.
CTGCCTTTTACGAGATCGGGCTGAAGCTCGACCAGCTGGACCCCAATATCCTGCCCACTTACGCTCGTCTGTTCGGTCTTGGTAAAGGCACCGCCGTGCGCGGCGTACACGAGGTCGCGGGTACCGTGCCAGATCCCGCCTGGAAGCAACAGCAGATCGGCGAGCAGTGGACGACCGGCGACAGCGTCAATCTGGCGATCGGCCAGGGCTACCTGTTGGCTACGCCGCTGCAAATGGCCAACGCGTACGCCGCCCTGTTCGACGGCACGCTCACGACACCTGTCCTCATGCCAGGTCTGGAGGGCCAGGCGCTTGGCGACTTGAAGCTCAATCCATCCACCCTGTCCGCCATCAGGGACGGCCTGAGCCGGGTGACGAGCACGCCCAGGGGCACCGCGTACTACGCGTTTCGGGACGAAAAGCTGCCAATCCTGGCCAAGACCGGCTCCGCCGAAAACGAGAACCCCGATGCGCACGCCTGGTTCGTCGGCTTCACCCCGCCCGACAAGCCCGGTCTGCTGGTGCTGGTGATGATCGAAGGCGGCCAGCACGGGGGCACGGTGGCCGCGCCGGTGGCTCGCACCTTGATCGATACGGCCTACCCGCTGATCCATTGACACGCAACGGACTGCCACGGGCTGCGCTGGCGCGGCTGCGTGATGCGCTCGCCCCGGGTGGGCAGGTCATACGCGTGCGGCCGTTGCGCGGCGGGATCTCGTCGAGCGTCCACCTGGTGCGACTCGAAAGCGCCACGGGCCAGCGTCAGGCAGTCATCGTGCGCCGCTATGGCCAGGACTCGCACCATACGGACGACCAGGCCGCGTCTGAGCGCGAGTTCCGCTTGCTCGAGGCGTTGGCCGAGTCCTCGTTCCCGTCGCCGAGGCCACTGCTGCTCGACGCGACGGGTGGCATATTCGGCGTACCTACTATCGTGATGAACCGCCTGCCGGGCCGCGTGCTGCTGAATCCGCGCAACGTCGAGGATTACATCGCGCAGATCGCGCGAACGCTGCTGGACCTACACCGTCTGCGCGTCAGTGGGCTCGAGTTCCTGCCCGACCAGCGCGACGTGGTCGGGGAGACGCTCGCCGAAGGCCCTCCGACCGCCGACGACCCGCTGCAGCACGAGGTCTGGGACGCGGTCGTCGGGCTATGGCCGCGCGTGCGTGAGTCGAGTCGCGAGTGGCCAGGCGCGCTGCTGCACGGCGACTACTGGCCTGGCAACACGCTCTGGCTGCGCGGGCGACTGGTGGGCCTGGTCGACTGGGCGGAGCCGCAGTTGGGGGACCCCGCGCAGGATGTGGCCACCTGTCGTGGCGATCTGACGATCATGTTCGGCCCGCAAGTCGCGGCCGACTTCCTCAGGTGCTACGAGAACGCCAGTGGCGCGCGCGCGGCCAACCTCCGTTTCTGGGACCTGCTGATCTCGACCTGGGCCGTGCGCGACATCGAGGAATGGGCGGTGGTCTACCCAGTCCTGCAGCGGCCCGACGTGACGCCTGAGCTTGCCCGGGCGCGCATCCGTGCATTTGCGCGCGCGGCGCTGTCGAGAAGCGACGAATCTTGACGAACACCAGATTGCAAGGCACCATTTCTGTCTAACTCGGCGAAGGGAGCCTCTCAGATGCCCGATAAGGGACCCGGCAGCAAAGGCGGTGCGAAGAAGCCCAAAGGCGGCGGCAAGGCCGCCAGCAAGAACGGTAAGAAGTGAGGCGGAGCTAAGGAACAATCGCTGCGCGCGTCACGCGCCCCTGGTCGGCCTCGACGAACGCCTCGTTGATGCGTTCGAGCGGAAACGTGTGGCTGACCACCTTCTGCCAGGGGTAGCGGTCGCGCGTCCGCCGCATGAGGTCCAGCGCTTGCTGGAGGTGCTCGGCCTCGTAGTACACCATCCCGAGGATTGAGCGGTTGCCGAAGATGAGCGTGGACGGGTCCAGCTCGTAAGTCAGGCCTGGATTGATGTTGCCGATCTCGAGGTAGCGGCCCGTCCGTCCGACCATGCGCAGCCCCTCGTTGCACACCCGCGGATGGCCGACCAGCTCCGCGACGACGTCGGCGCCCCAGTTGTCGGTGAGCTCGAGCACTCGCCGCACCCGCATCTCGGAATCGGGGAACTCCTCGATGTCTATGACCGCGTCAGCGCCGAACCCACGTGCCAGCTCGAGCCGCTCTGGGATGCTATCGATGACGATCACCTGGCCCGCGCCCAGCTCTTTGGCCACCGCCGTCGCGTAGACACCCAGTCCGCCTGCGCCCTGGATCACCACGTTGTCGCCGAGTTTCACGCCAGCGAGCTGCATGCCGCCCACGACCTGTGACAGCGCGCAGTTGACGCCGGCCACCATCGTGTCGCTGAGCTGGTCGGGGACCTTGAAGATCGCCGCCCCCGGGCGGACGTAGTAGTAATCGCCAAATGCGCCATAGAAGTGCGGCGCCTCGTCGCACGAGTTGCTGAGATAGGTCCGCGCGTTCGGGCACGCCCGGCTCACGCGCTTGAGGCACGCCTGACACGTCCCGCACGGATAGAAGTAGCGCCACACCACCCGATCGCCGACCTGCAACGACGAGCCGGCCGTGTCGCGGCTGACTCCCTCGCCGAGCTGATGAATGGTGCCCGTCATCTCGTGGCCAAGGATCTGCGGGTATGGCCGTCCGAACTTCTCCAC
>VBGG01000655.1 GCA_005883405.1 Chloroflexota bacterium
TGCCGACGGTGACGCCCAGGCCGGCGACCACCAGCGTGAACACAACCAACTTGAGGCTTGGCCGCCCTGGCCGTCTGGGCCGTGGGCGCGCCTGTCTCGAGGACAACCCGGCCGTAGCCGCCGTGGTGTCTGCCATCAAGACTCCCTCGCCAGCTTGGTCTCGGCAGAGGCCTTCCCCTGGATGCCACCCCTACCGGGCGTCTCCCATCGTACCACGTGCCTGCCCGATCATGACGTGCTTTGAGCGAGCCGACTTCGACTCGATCGACTCCACGAGACAGCGGCCCAGGCCCATTCCGCGAGCAATCGGTTTCTGAACACCAATCGAACGCATCGGCCAGCTCCTCGATCGAGGCGACCGGTCGGATTACGTAGGCCACCTGGACATCCAGGGTGCGAGAACCATCAGCAGACCTGGAGCGTCATCCGGCCGGAGTTGGCGTCGCGAGTGGCCATCGTGACCGGGTGCGAACCGCGGCGTCGGCGCCGCGACCGCGCGTGCGCTCGCCGCCAGCGACTCTGCCTGCAGAGCGCAACTCCGCCGCTGGAGGTGGACGCACGTGGCTCGGCGTTCATGATCGCCGAATTTGGCCGACGCCACCTGGCGCGCGGCGCGACCTGGGGCCGCATCATCGGGCTGACCTCCGGCGGTCCGCTGAGCTTCCGGAGGAGGTCTCGTACGGAGCCGCCAAAGCGGCACTCGTGAACTACCGCATGTCCGCGACGCTCGAGCTGGCGCCATTCGGCATAACTTCCAACGTCTGGCTGAGATCCAGGCTGCCATTGATCAGGACGCGTCGTCATCGGTCGACCTGCCACGCGAGCGCGATGCCGTGCACGAGCCGCGTGTGCGCCTACTGCGGTTGGCAGCCATGAACGCATCCGCGGATGTGGTCGGAGTAGGACGCGTCATGCACATCTGGTGGAACTTCAATCCGCGTAATTTCTGCATGCGGATTGAGGCGCGGCAGGCGCAGGCCCGAAAGCTCCACCACCCACGCCGGCGCTATCACCCAACTGCAGCCGGAACCGCGAGGCGGTGAAAGGCAGGCATGTCATCGCCGAATGCACTGAGTACCGTCACCGGCGTGACGATAGCCACGACCGCCACGACCGCCCAGCGGTATGTCCTCGCCGCGAACGCGTTAGCCGGCCTCAGTGCGGCGTCAGTAGCGCAGGGTCGCCGGCCCAGCCGACCAGCGCGTACCATCAGAACATGCGTTCGTCCACCACCTTGGAGGCCCCCGGGTGCGGTACGGCCTGACCGTCCCTAATTTCGGAGAGTGTTTCGATGCGCGACTGTTGGCGGAGATGGCGCACGAGGCCGAAGACGCTGGCTGGGACGGTTTCTTCGTTTGGGACCACGTTCAGTTCATGCCGACCCCGACCGTCGATCCGTGGGTAGCGTTGACCGCGATCGCACTGGCGACGCGCCACATCCGGCTCGGCCCTCTGGTCATGCCGATTCCACGTCCGTATCGCAAGGACCGGCCAGCAGGTGTATCGGTGCTCGATCTCAGTGGCAGACAACACACACGATGGGGTGGCGATTCTGACGGAATCCAGTTCGCTGCTCCACATGGAATCGCGGTCGACAACCGCGGCAACCTGTACGTGGTCGAAGTGCGCGAAGACGCGGGCGCGGATCGCTCCGAGTGGCGCAAGGCGCTGCGCAAGCTGGCACGCCTCACATAGAAGGCCCGTCAACTCCTGAAGCGTGTACTCTCCCGCTATGACTGCGTCGAAGCCTCCGAGGTGAGCTCCGGGCGGCTGGGCGCGCGATGCTTCAGGAGGTAACACATGCATCACCCCGAACCCGTATCGGCCAGCGCCTCGGGGGCGGCAGACCTGCGAGGCCGGGTGGCGCTGGTCACCGGCGGTGCCCGTGGGATCGGTCGCGCGATCGCCGAGGCACTGGCTAGCGCCGGCGCCGATGTGGCGGTGGTGGACATGGCCATGCCGAACGACGCTGTTGGGGCGATCGGAGAGCTGGGACGGCGAGCGCTTGGCTTGCAGGCCGACGTGGCGGTGCGGTCCGATGTTGAGCGGGCCGTCCGCGACACGCTTCGCCAGTTCGGACGCCTGGACATTCTGGTCAACAATGCCGGTGTGGTCGAGCGCATGCGGCTGGAGGACCTCGATGACGCGACGTTCGCGCGCGAGCTCGACGTGATTGCGAAGGGCACGTACCTGTTTACCCAGGCGGTCTACGAGCCAATGAAGCGGCAGGGCGGTGGCAAGATCGTCAATATCAGCTCGATCTCGGGCAAGCTGGGCGGCGCGGTCTCGAGCACGGCCGAGGGCCCACGCGGGCGAAGCGGACCGGCTTACGCGGCGGCGAAGGGCGGCGTGATTGCGTTTACCAAGTGGGTGGCCAAGGACGCCGGTCAGTACGGCATCCTGGTGAACGCCGTCTGCCCCGGACCGATTGCCAGCGAGATGACCCGTGGCTTCGACTACAACGTCAGCACGCAGCCGATTGCGCGCATGGGCCAGCCCCAGGATGTCGCCCAGGCGGTGGTCTTCCTCGCCTCGCAAATGTCCAACTACGTCACCGGCCAGACACTCAACGTGGATGGCGGCGTGCTCATGGATTGACTGGATGACCCTGACAATCTCGCACCGCCGCACACTCAATCGCGAGCTGGAGGAGCGTGCTCAACTACATCCTGTCAAGCCCTTCCTGATCTTCCAGCCGGTGGACGACGCGCCGCTGACGTTCAGCTACGCGGATTTTGCCGCCCAGGTGAACCGTACCGCGAATGCCCTGCTGTCGCTCGACGTGCGGCCCACGGACAAACTGTTGCTGGTGCTTGCAAACTGCCCGGAGTTCCTGCTGTTGTGGTTCGCCGCGGCGCGCATCGGCGCGGTGATCGTGCCGGTGAACCCGCTGTCGTCTGATGCCGAGCTGCAGTATCTCGCGTCGCACTCGGAAGCGATGCTGGTAGTTGTGCACGCCGCGGATGTTGCTCGTGGCGAGCGCCTGGGACTGCGGCATGTTGTCGTGTGCGGCAAGGCGGTTGGCCAGGCGCGGTCGCTTTCGGACCTCGTCATGGAGGCATCAGCTCAGGCACCGCCGGTCGCCTCCGCGGGATCTGAGGACGAGGTGGCGATTCTTTACACCTCGGGCACGACCAGCCGGCCAAAAGGTTGTCTGATTACTCACGCCAACTACATCCACGCTGGTGAGGCCGTGGCGCAGCACGCCGGCGTAGGACCTGAGGACCGCAACCTGGTGGTGCTCCCATATTTTCATGGCAATGCCCAGTACTACTCGACCATGTCCGCACTGGTCGTCGGCGCCAGCCTGGTCGTCACCGATCGGTTCAGCGCCTCGCGCTTCTGGGACATCGCCGCGCGTCATCAGGCCACCATCGCCAGCCTGTTCGCCGCGCCGATGCGTATGCTGCTGGCCCAGCCCGAGGCGCCACTACCCGAGCACCGGCCTCGGCTGGCTTTTTTCGCCCAGAGCCTCACGCGCGCTCAGCTCGAGGAGTGGCAGCATCGCTTCGGCGTGCCGTTGCTCCAGATCTACGGCATGACGGAACAGCTCGGCTGGCCGATGGCCAACCCGCTGCACGGCCTCCGCGACAATATGAGCATCGGCCGGCCGACGCTGCCGTTCCGCTGCCGCGTCGTGGACGAGCATGGTCTCGAAGTGGCGCCCGGCAATCCTGGCCAACTGCTGGTACACGGGGTGCCGGGCGTGAGCCTCATGCGCGGGTACTTCAAGAACCCGGAGGCCACGACCGATGCGATCCGCGATGGCTGGCTATGGACTGGCGACAACGTGCGAGAGCGAGAGGACGGCCTTTTTGAGTTCGTCGACCGCGCGAAGGACATGATCAAACGTGCCGGTGAGAACGTGGCGGCCAGCGAGGTGGAGGCGGTACTCAAAGACCATCCGGCGGTCTTTGACGCAGCGGTAATCGGCGTACCGGATCCCATGCGTGACGAGGCCATCAAGGCCTACATCGTGGTGCGGGAAGGCCGCCAGGTTACGGCCGAGGAGCTGATCGCCTGGTGCGCTTCTCGGCTGGCGAAGTTCCGAGTTCCCGAGCTGGTGGAATTCCGGCCCGAGCTTCCCCGGACCTCTGTCGGCAAGATCCAGAAACATCTGCTTCGGGCGGAGCACCAACAATCTGTTCTGTCAGCTTGACCTGAGAGGCTTGTGCGGTTCGCAGCGCGCACAATTCGCCAGCCGCGAGCCGGCCGGAATTCCGCAGCTTTCGCGGTGTAGAGGACTCACTACTTGGCTCTCCCCAAGGCAGTGCGCCTTTCTGCGGACATGCCTGTCCTCCTTCCGCAAGCGCGTACAACTGTCAAAATACCTCGTCAGCGGCAAGCGGAGCGCTGTCCGAACGAGTGGGTCGAAGCTGCTCTACACGTCGTCGTACTCGACTCGATCGTAGATCTGCACCCGGTGCCGGCAACTGTCGACGACGAGCAGGTGACCGGCTGCATCAATGACCACGCCAGTTGGCCCCCAGAACTGCTTCTCGGGGCTCAAGTCCGCGACGGCCCGGCCGCGGATGATGTCCTCGCTGGCTGAGATGTACTCGGCGCCCCACCTGGAGAGATCCGCATCTCCAACAATTGCGGTGAGTGGGTAGCCACTCGGCTCGAAGATAGACACCCGCTCGTTGCCCCAGTCGGCAACGTAGATGTTGCCGTCGGAGTCGACCGCCACGTCCGCCGGGCGCTTGAGCTCGCCGATGCCCGAGCCTGACGAGCCATACGTCGCCAGGTACTCGCCATCCGGGCTGAACTTCTGGACCCGGTCGTTCCGCCAGTCGGCGACGTACACATCGTCGTTTCCGTCCACGCCGATGCCCCAGGGCATGTTGAACTGGGCTTCGCCTGCACCCGCCGAGCCCCACTTCGCCAGGAGCTTGCCGTCGGACGTGAACCGCAGGACCCGGTTATTGAGCGCATCCGCAACCAGAACAGTGCCCTGGGAGTCGATGGCGAGGCCGGCCGGCCGATTCATTTGCGTGTCACCGTTGCCGAGGCCACCCCACTTGCGAACGAAACTGTGATCCTTGTCCCAGACCTGGACGTCGTGGCGATGCTCGTCCGCTAGATAGATGTTGCCCTGCCTGTCGACGTCAATGGCGGTGGGCCATACGAACGCTCCGTCCTCCGTGCCGTACTTGCCGAACTCACCCAGGTAATCGCCCTGGATGTTGCAGACGGTGACACGAACCGCGCCCTGGAGCGCCTGAGTTGAGTTGGAGCGGTTCGCCACGTAGATGATTCCGTCGTCGGTAACGGCCGCGTTCATCGGATTGCTGAAGCCGCGTCCGGTGAGCGCCAGCAAGCCGATCGTGTGGGAGTACTTCAGTGGTGGGGCTGGGACGATGACCATCATCGCGGTGTACCTCCCGATCGCCTATACGATGGCGAACTCCTCGAACTTACCGTTGACAATGGGCTCGGCTTCGATCTGCATCCAGCGGTCGAGGATGGTGGCGTACGTCGAGCGGAAGTCGACGTTGTACTTGAGATTGCCCAGCGTCAAGTCGCTCTGTTTGAGCGACGGATATTCGCTGTACATGCCACCCTTGACGTGCTCGCCGAGGATGAGCGCCACGCTCCCAGCGCCATGGTCAGTACCGGCCCCGTTGTCTTTGACGCGGCGCCCGAACTCGGACCATATCAGCAGCATCACGTCATCGGCTGCGTCGTGGGCGTGCAGGTCCTCAAAGAACGCAGCAATGCCTTCAGATACTTCCTGCCATAGCTTGGCGTGCGTCGGCAGCTGCGTGGCATGCGTATCGAAAGTGCCGTGCGAGGTGTAGAACACACGCGTGCCGAGACCGGCCAGCTTCACTTGCGCAATACCCTTAAGGTTCTCGGCGATGGGATTCTTGGGGTAGTGTACGTCCGAGTGATATTTGCCGAGCGCGGTGCGCAGGATGTCAGCGCCCTTCTGGGCATCCAGGCCGGTTTGGCCCGTGTACCGCAAGACCTCATCCCCGGAGCGAGCCGGCTCGAGCGTCTCCGTCGGCGACAGTCCCTGGTCATTCCAGCCATCGTCGTACAGGCACGAGAACACTTCCAGAGCGGACTGGCGCTGCGAAACGCTCGACAAGCTCGTGAGCAGACCATACGAGTCGAGCTGCGCTACCGAGGCGACGGGCACGCCGGCCAACGACAGCGCGCGCGGTAAGCCACGCCCGAAGTTGACAGCGGTGAGGACGTTCTCCGCTCTGGGATCGATCTCGCGCACCGCTTTGCCGAGCCAGCCGTCGGTGGCAATCTTGTCGGGCTCACACGTGTACCAGATATCCATCGAGCGGAAGTGCGAGTAGTTGGGGTTCGGGTATCCAACGCCGGCGATGATGGCCATCTTGCCTTCATCCCAGAACGGCTTGATGGCGCGCATGGCTGGATGGAATCCGAAGCGGTTGTCGATGGGTAGGACTTCCTCCTCGGGAATGCGTACGGTGCGGCGATTGTCGTAGTAGAGCCCATCACCGTATGGGACGATGGTATTGAGCGCGTCGTTCCCGCCGGTCAGCTGCAGAACGACGAGTGTCGGTTGCTTCTGAACTGTGGACATCAGCTTCCTATCCTCCGCTACACCAGCTGGAACTCGCGTGTCGCGACGATCATCGACAGCATCTCGCCCACACGCTGCTCCGCTGCCCTGTCACCCCGCTCGAGCCGCAAATTGCCGCCCTTGCTGGCGAAGTCCACCAGTGCCGTGCGCGTGACCTCGCGGATCCGCAGCGGTCCCATCAGGTGGACACACGCGTCGACGAGCTCTTCGGGTGTCAGCTCGCCCATGGCCCGCAGACGATCGATGATCTTGCGCACCCCCGGCTTATCGATATCGCCCACCTGCGCCGCGGCGAAGTTGATCCGCTCGACAAGGATCCCGGTATCGATCCATTCCTTGCCGACGTGCCAGCCCTCGACGCTGGGCGGATTCATCAGATCCTGGCCCATGTAGCGGCACTCGAGAGCGATATCACGGATGCCATGCTTCGGGAACGTAAAGTCCTCCACCAGCCGCATGATGCCAGCAACGTGCTCAGCCGGACTCTTGACCTTCGCGTAATACGCCTTCTCCGACCGGAAGTCGTCGGACATGACCAGCGAGCGCATCATGGAGCGAATGTCGTACCGCGATTCCTTGTAGACCGCGGTCAGCTCGTCGATGGCAGCCTGATCGGGTTCATCGGAAACGAAGTACGTGTACAGGCGCATGGCGACGAATTGAGCGGTGGCCGGTTGACGCACGATGATGTCGATGATGTCCGTACCATCGAAGTTGCCACGCTCGCCCAGGAACACCTTCTCGCCGTAGTCGTGGAGGTCCGGACGGAACTCGAACTCCCAGTCGAAGCGACCATAGGGCTGCGCGGCAGG
>VBGG01000016.1 GCA_005883405.1 Chloroflexota bacterium
TGATGGCCGCCACGACCAGGAGCAACAACACTGCCGCCGGAATGCAGAAGTTCAGCTGCAGAAAGATGTCCCAGCGGCCGCCCGTTGCCGTTTCGCCGGCCTCGACGACCAGCTCCGGCCGGGCAATCGCGATATCCATGCCTTAAATCCGGATCCTCGGATCGACATAGGCATAGGCGATATCCACCAGCAAGTTAATGGCCAGCACCACGACGGCGACCATGATCGTGATGCCTTGCACCACGGGAAAATCACGCCCCGATACGGCGGTTACCAACAGCCTGCCCACGCCGGGCCAGGCAAAGACGTTCTCCAGGATGACCGCGCCGGTGATCAGCCCGGCGAAGATCGCCCCGGCCGCCGTGAGCGGCGCGATCAGCGCATTCCGCAACGCATGTTTCCAGATCACCGTTCGTTCTGGCAGGCCCTTGATGCGCGCCAGCTTGACGTATTCGCTGCCGAGGACGTCCAGCATGCTCGACCGCACCAGACGCAGCATGCCGGGCATCAGGAAGAACGCCAGGGTCAGAACCGGCAGCACGTAATTCGCTGGCCCGTCCACACCCGAGGTGGGCAGCAAGCGGAACTGCACCGAAAAGACGTATATCGCCACGATGGCCACCCAGAATCCGGGCAGGGCTTGGCCGAGGATGGCCAGGAATTTGACGCCGTTGTCCAGCCACGTGTCACGATTGGTGGCCGCCAGCACGCCCAGCACCAACGCCAGCCCGATTCCGACCACGAATGCCAGGACACCCAGACTGAGCGAATTGGGCAGCGCTTCACCAATCATGGTTGTCACGGGACGCCGTTGTATCAGCGAGCTGCCGAGATCGCCGTGGGCCAGCCCGCTGACAAACACCCAGTACTGCTCGGGATAGGACTTATCCAGGCCCCATTGGGCCCGGATGTTCGCCACCTCCGCCTCTGTGGTGGTGCTGGTCCGCAACAAGTCCACCGGGTCTCCGGAAGCGCGCACCAGGACAAAGATCAGCAGCGACATCCCGAGCAGAGACAACAACATTTGAAGTAACCGGATGACTAGCTGGCGTCCCATATGCTTAACCGGCCGCCTTGTGGCGCGCGGTCGCGTGGCAAACATTCCAAGGGTCGGATCTTCTCTTGGCTGATCATCCCACTTCGTGCCACCAGTTGGGCATGAAAGTGGTGACTCGCTGGGAGAGGCGGCAGCTCGTACGCGGGGGGTCGCCGCGGGAAGGAGCGCGAGCTTGCGAGCGGCGACTGGCGGCGGGGGGCCGCAGGCTCCCCCGACCCGGACGCGTGCGCATTTTCACCGCAAAGAGAAGCAGAATATTTACGCCTTGTGTTGAATCCCGACGTAGCTGTCCCACAAGTTGATATACGACCTGCTCGTGAATGCCCCGACGTTGGCACCGACGGCGAAGTATGTTGGTACCTCGACCAGCTCAACGTTTATCCACATGGTGTCGTAGCCGTAGTGCATCAGGTCCTGCCACAGCTTCTTGGCTTTGGCGTCATCGAGCTCCGTGACGGCAGCCTGATACATCTGATCGGCTTTCGTATCGTTGCTCGTGGTGTGCACGCCGGTGGAGGTGAACATGTTGGCCGAGTGATACACGTTGTTGAAAAAGCCAACGTTCACCCAGGGCCAGACGGCGCCGACCTGCTTCTCCGTTACCTCCTTGGCCCGCACAAAAATCAGGCCGTTGTACACCGGCGTATCCACGACCTGGACGTCGACGTTGATGCCGACTGCCTGCCAATAGCCCTGCAGGATCTGCATCAAGTCCGCGGCGACTGCAGTGGTGTACAGCGTGATGCTCTGCGGGTTGAACTTGCCGGGATAGCCCGAATCCTGAAGAAGCTGCTTGGCTTTGTTCAGATCGTATGAGTCCGCCTTGAAGCTGGTGGGGTCAAACCCCTACGTTTGCTCGCTGAAAAACCAGAAGCCGCCAGGCTTGGCCAGTCCTTTGTAGAACGTGTCGCAGATCTCCTGGCGATTGATGGCGTACGACATCGCCTGGCGCACGCGAATGTCGGACGTTGGGCCCTGGGTCATGAACGTGCCGGGGAAGCTGATGTTGGCCAGGGTTGGCAAACCAACTTCCTGGAGCCGGTATCCCTTGCCCTTCAGTTCGGTCAGCCGGTCGAAAGACAGGTTGCCGATCATGTCAACGTCCCCGCGTTCCAGCTGCGCAACGCGGGTCGCCTCCTCCGGTACCAGGGTTTCGGTGATGTGCGCCCACTGCGGCTTGGCGGAGCCCCAATATTCCGTGTTGGCGTCGAACTCGATACTGGTCTTCGGCACCCACTTGGCAAACTTGTACGGCCCTGAACCGATGGGCTGAGCGCGGAAGCCGTCTTGACCGACCTTCTCGAAGTAGTTCTTGGGCAGGATGTGGGTCTGACCAAACGGGATCTTCAACGGCCACTCAGGCTTCTGGGCCTTGTAGACAACCGTGTAGTCATCCGGGGCGGTGATGGACTCGTTGTTCTTGAGAATGTACGGCGACCATGGATTGGTGGATTCTTTGGAACCGAAGCGCTGCAGTGAGAAGACCACGTCGGCCGACGTCAGCGGGTCTCCACTGTGGAACTTGATGCCCTTGCGGATGTTGAAGGTCCAGGTCAGCCCGTCCTGGCTGAGGTCGTACTTTTCGGCCACGCTGCCAATCACGTTGCCTTGTGGGTCGAAGGTCAGCAACTCGTCGTACATGGCCCAGCCCCACTGAGAGGCGATATTGATCGGGTCCATGGACTCCTGGCCAAAGTCAGCGCTGGCGTACCGTAGAGTTCCACTCGGCGTTGCTGCAGAGCTCGCCGCTGCTGTGGTCGGCGCTGCTGCCGCGGCTGGTGTGATGGGCGCTGCCGCGGGGGCACTGGTCGGCGCTGGGGCCGCGGCCGGTTGGGTCGGCGCCACCGCCGGAGCGCTGGTCGGCGCCGCTGGTGTGGCAGCTGGGCCGCAGGCCGCGAGAATCGATAGGCTGGCCGCCCCCAGACCTGCGCGCCGTAACAATGCGCGGCGACTCCACAACTGAGTTTGGCTTGCGGTATTCGGCGCTCTGTTCATCGAATAGCCTCCCCATTGCCTTGCTCAGGCAATCTCTGGGCAGTCTGTATTGGCGCCCGTCAGTTCACGGCGTCGATTTCGTCAGCTCCACAGATGGCCGACATCCTACATCTGCGCCCCCTCATGTGGGGAGTCGAGGGGTCTAGGAACGCGGCCGAAAAGTATGAAATGCCACGAAATCTCGGTGGCCGCGTTCCTAGATCAATCTGTCAAAGAAGTTCGGCCGCCTGCGACTTGTGCCGAAGAGCGGCTTGTCGGCCGAACTTCTACGCTCGTGTGAAGGTGAACCCTGGCGGGGTGGGCAGGCCGAGCAGGGACTTCGTCCAGGCAACGGCGATCCAGTCCCACGTGAGACCGTGGTGGGCTGCCGCCGCGTTCACGTCGCGCCAGAGGCGCTGGAAATCGGAGCTGTCGAACAGCCCGCTACCGCCGCACTCCTCGTAGAGGGTGTTGATCGTCTTGCGCGCCGTTTGCGCGGTGAACGCCTGGTCGCGCCGGCACTTCGCGCGATCCTGCGGACTCACGTCCGTGGCGGGTACAAGCGCGAAGCGATGGGCATTCTGCAAGGTCACCGCGTGGACGGCATCCACCTGGGCCACGGCATTCGCGTAGCGGGCCATGTTGATTGTCAAGCCATCGTCGATCGCGCTGGACTTCGAGCGCAGCCGCTCCTCGTAGGCACACAAGAACCCCCGCGCGACGCCGATTGCCGGCGCCGCCATGGCGGCGGTGAAGTTGGCCGAGGAAATCGCACTGTACATGGGGTGGGTATGAAACTGGCTACCAGGCGCCGCCCCCTCCTCGATGTCCTTGTTCGACACCGTGCGGCGCTCGGGGATGAAGACATCGTTGGCGACGATCGTCTTGCTGCCGGTGCCCTTCAGGCCGACGGTATACCAGTCATCGATGATTTCGATCTCCTCGCGAGGAATGAGTAGCCAGCGACGCTCTGGCGAGCCTTCGACGCCCTCGCGCTTGATTGGCACGGCAGCGGTCAGCCAGTTGCAATGGTCCACGCCACTCGAGAAGAAGCCGCGCCCCGTCCAGCGATAGCCGCCGTCGACCGGCACCACGTCGCCCACCGAGTTCACAATCGACGATGCCAGCGTGTTCGGATTGCTCCACAACTCTTCCTGGGTTTCCGGCGGGAACAGCGCCAGCAGCCACATGTGCGCGGTCCAGAGCATGTGCACCCAGCCGGTGGACGGGCAGGCGGACGCCAGCTCGATCGCCACGTCGATCATCGTCTCGCTACCCAGTTCCGAGCCGCCAAAGCGCCTCGGGGTCATCACCCCATAGAGGCCGTTCTCGAGGAGATCGCCTACGTTCTCGGCCGGCAGGCGGCGCAGCCGTTCCGTTTCGGGGACGCGTTCGCGCAGCCTGGGTCTTAATGCGCGGGCACGATCGATCGCCTCCTCGTAGCTGGCCGGCACCGCGGGCATAGTCTTGAGCGCGTACACCGGACGCTCGTCAACCGCAATCAATTGCTAGCCTCAAAAGTGAGGTTACCTGACGCCGCGGCAGCCAGGGTGGGGGCAGTGCCCCTGCCCAGCGCGAGAGCTGCGACGTACGCTAAGCGCCGTGAAGCGACCTCAAAGCGCTCGGAAGGGTGGCCGCGTGTGCCGTACGACCTGCTGATCAAAGGCGGTCATGTGCTGGACCCGGGCCAGGCTATCGACCGTCGGATGGACATCGCCATTTCAGACGGCGCTATCGCCGCCATACAGCCAGAGATTAGCGCTTCGGAGGCATCGCGTGTCCTCGAAGTCCGCGGCTCCAATCGGTATGTGGTGCCGGGCCTGATCGATGTCCACACCCACGTCGCCTACGGCGCTACCACACCTGGCGTCGGCATCGGCTGTGTCGACCCGGATGTGGGCGGAGTTGGCTCTGCAGTCACGACAGTCCTCGACGCTGGTTCCGTAGGCATCGCCAACGTCGGCGTGTTCGGCGCGCATCTGCTACCGAAGGCGAAAACGCGCGTGATCTGCTATGTGAACGTGGGCACGTTTGCGCACACCACACCGGCCGCCGCGGACGTGATGCATATGGAAGATATCGACCGCAAGGCGATAGCCAGTTGCATCCGGGCCAATCCGGGGCTGATCCGCGGCTTCAAATTGCGGCTGGTCGGGCCGGTGGTCCAGGAGCGCGGGGAGGACGTCGTCCGGCTGTCAAAGGAGATTGCCAACGAGCACGGTGTGCCGCTCATGGTGCATATCGGCGATGGCCGTCACCCGGACCGTGCTCGCGCCGGCGAACTAACACGCTTCTTACTGAAAACGCTGACCGCGGGAGACATTCTCACCCACCTGTGCACCCCGAATCCGGGGGGAGTGATGGACGCGCGCGAAGCGGCCCAATCCGTTGTGCCCGAACTCGAGGAAGCGCGCGCGAATGGCGTGCTGATCGACTCTGCGTTGGGGCGTGGCAACTTCGGCATCGAGGTGGCCCGTCGCCAGGCCGAACTGGGGGTCCGGCCGGATACCACCAGCAGTGATCTCACCGCCGGCGGCAGACGGCTCGGGGTTGGTTTGCTGGACAGCATGGCGAAATTCATGTCGGTCGGCTACAGCCTGTCTGACGTGGTGCGGATGACGACGTTGAATGCCGCTCGAGGAATCGGGCTGGGCGATCAATTGGGTGCCGTCGCTGTCGGGCGCGAAGCGGACCTGTCCATCTTCGACGTAGTGGAAGGCAAGTGGAAGTTCACCGACACGCTCAACCAGGTATTCACTGGTACCCAGGCGCTCGTGCCAGTACAGACGATTCGTAAAGGCGAGCTCTTTTCGCCCGAGTGGGGACCCTACGCCTGGGGGTGGCTACCCGAACAGGCATGATCATTCTCGTCGCGCAGCGACTGGCGCCTGCCATACCCGCCCTCAGCCGCGCGTACGGCTATGCGAGCAACGGGGCCGGGTTCTACGATGACAAATGGACGCGACCAACGACCGAAATATCAGGCTCGCGAAGTCCCCCAATTGTCACAACCAGAGGACCACCTTCCAATGACCACCAGTGACACCGAAGAGCTCACCCTGACGCCGGCCCAGATCGAGGGGCCGTACTACAAAGTCGGCTCGCCCAAACGGTCAACCTTGATCGAGCCGGGCATCACCGGCACCCCCCTGGTTTTGACAGGGCAGGTGCTGAACGAGCGCGGCAAGCCAATTCCTGACGCGGTGCTGGACTTCTGGCAGTCGGACGACCGTGGCAACTATGACATGGTCGGCAACATCCTGCGCGGCCACGTTTTGACTGATCAGCATGGTCGATATTCGCTGGAAACGATCGTGCCCGCTTGCTATGAGCCGCGCCAGGCGCGCCATGTCCATGTCAAAGTCCAGGGCGTCAGTCGACCCTATACGACCCAGCTCTATTTTTCGGATGATCCAGACCGCGTGAAGGACAACTTTTACATGAAGGAGCTCGAGGTCCAGATCGATGACCTGCCCGACGGACGCAAGCGCGGTCAGTACACCTTCGTTATCCGACAGGTGACAGAAAAGGATAACGTCACCCCCGAGAGTCTCGCCTCCCGCGTCGCGTAGGGCGCAGCGTGCCAGGCGCGACCGCCTGAAGTCCAGGAGAGGTTTCGCATGACGACTATCAGCGAACGCATTGTGGTCGACGCGGGCGAGCGTCAGTACGAGCTCGTCCGCGGTTGGGGCCAGCTGCCCTCCGGCTGGCTGTGGGGCCAGGTTGGCGCCGTCGCGGTCGACTCCAGGGACAACGTGCATGCCTTCACCCGCGCCGAGCACCCCTATATCGTCTTCGATAAGACTGGCAAGTTGCTCGACTCCTGGGGTGAGGGTATCTTCGAGGATGCCCACGGCCTGTGCATCACTCCGGATGACACGCTGTATTTCGTCGACCGCGATCCACAAGTCGTTCTCAAGTTCGACAAGACCGGTCGGCACCGCCTTACGCTGGGCAAGCGCCACCAACCCTCAGACACCGGCTACGTCAGAGAGACTCGCGAGCCGGCCGGACCTCTGGCTTCAGGCGGCGGGTTGCCGGTACTCAATGGAGTCCAACATGCGGCAGGGCCGTTCCACCATCCCACTGACGTCAGCGTCACGCCAACCGGTGACGTGTACGTCTCCGACGGCTACCGCAACAGCCGCGTCCACAAGTACGCCCCCGACGGCACCTTGATCAAGTCATGGGGTCAGCCAGGCAATGCCCGCGACCTGCGCAACACCCGCGACAAACCCGGCTTTTTCCATACTGTGCATTCGGTCTGGGAGCACGAGGGAAAGGTCTACGTCGCTGACCGGGAAAACAACCGCATCCAGATCTTCAACCTGGACGGCGACTATCTGGACATGTGGACCGGTTTCGAGCGACCGACCAAACTGTATGTGGGCGCCGACGGTGTCATGTACGTTGCCGAACTGGAAGACCGCGTCAGCATCATCGATCTGCAGGGCAACGTGATCGGACGCTTTGGCAGCGAACGCAGTCACGATCCAGGCAAGTTCTGGGGCCCGCATGGCATCTGGACCGACTCCGTCGGCGACCTGTACGTCGCCGAAGTGCTCGAAGGCGCTCGACTTCAGAAGTTCGCGCGCATCAAGTGAGGCCATTTCGCTTCGGACTCCAGGCCGCGCGGGTCAACGATCCGAACCAGTGGCTTGCGCTCGCCCGCTGCGCGGAGGACACCGGCTACTCGTGCTTCATGGTCCCGGATCATCTGGGCCGGCTGTCGACATTCCCCGCGCTGATGGCTGCCGCCGCCGCCACCCGAGAAGTCAGGCTGGCCACCTACGTGCTCAACCAGGACTTCCGCCCGCCCGCCATCCTCGCCCAGGAGGCGGCCACGGTCCAGTCGCTGACCGGCGGACGGCTCGAGCTCGGCATCGGCGCCGGCTGGGCCAGACACGAATACACCCAGAGTGGCCTGACATATGACAGTGCCGCGGTGCGTGTTGCCCGCTTCGAGGAATACCTGCAGGTTGTCAAAGGTCTGCTCAATGCCAGTGCACCGTTCTCGTACGCTGGCAAGTTCTTCACCCTCGACAGTTATGCGCCGCTGCCGGTGCACTTCACGCCCCCGCCGATCCTGGTTGGTGGTGGCTCGCCGCGGATACTCGCCATCGCCGGGCGCCTGGCTGACATTATCAGCGTCTCGACGCGCGCAAGCGCCGACGGCCGTGTCGACATGCCGAACATCTCGTTAGCGGCAGTGGAGAACAAGGTACACCGCATTCAAGAAGCGGCCGGCGACCGACTTGAGCAGATCGAGCTGAATATGACCGTCCGCGACGTGAGGCTCACACATGATCGACGCGCGGCGGCCCGCCAGTTGTTGAACGAGTGGGCAAGTGTCCCCGAACGCCTCGCCGACGTGGATCAGCTCAGCGAAGACGACATCCTCGACTCGCCCCACATGGCGATCGGCAGTGTCGAGCAGATCGTCGAACAACTGGAGATCGCTCGCGAGCGATGGGGCTTTTCCTATCTCGAGGTCAGCAGTACCGACGCCGAGGCGGTCGCACCGATAATGGAACGATTGAATGGACGCTAGTTCCGTGAAGCACAACACCGATCACATCCGTGTATCGCACGCCGGTAATTTGCCCCGTCCGGATGACCTCAATGACCTGCTGCTCCACCGCGAGACGCAGGCGGTTCGCCAGCGCATGCCGAGTGCTGTCAGCGACGTCGTCCAACACCAGCTCGACTGTGGCGTGGACATTCCCAATGACGGCGAATACATCAAAGCCGGTAGCTACACCGGCTACATGCAAGAACGCGTCTCAGGCTACGAGGTCCTGGCAGTAGATGCCAGCAAACCCCGTAAGCGCGCCGGCGTGGGCGAGCGCGATCGACGCGAGTTCCCGGGCGTCTACGCCTCCGGACTCTGGCTATCCGGGTCGGGTGGACCGGTTCGGCCGGGCTTCTCTACGCCGGGCGAGCCAAAACCACCGCAGACGGAGCGTGTGTGTACAGGTCCGGTGAAGTACACCGCCCACGCCCAAATCCAGTCGGATGTGTCAACACTCAAAGCCGCGATGCAAGCCAGGAACGTCGAGGAGGGTTTCCTCGCAGCGCTCGGTCCGCTCAGCCTGGGCGCCGTTGTACGCAACGAGTACTACCCGAGCGAAGATGCCTACATGATGGCCGTCGCCGAAGCCGTCCGTGAGGAATACAAAGCAATCACCGACGGAGGTCTGATCGTTCAGGTGGACGAACCTGAGTTCGCCACGTCGTGGATGTTTTATCCGGACTGGAGCGTCGATCAGTACCGCAATTATCTCGAGTTCTGCGTCGAGATCATCAACCATGCCCTGGAAGGCTTACCGCCGGAACGCATCCGCTTCCACGTGTGCTGGGGCAGCGGTCATCGGCCGCACGTCAACGACATCGAGCTCAGGCATTTTGCAGATTTATTGCTGAAGATCGGCGCCGACGCGTACTCGATCGAAGCTGGAAATGTACGCCACGCACACGAGTGGCGTGTCTGGAAAGACATGAAATTGCCAGACGGTAAGATTCTGATGCCAGGTGTCATCAGCCACGCGACGGACCTGGTGGAGCATCCAGATCTGGTGGCGGAACGACTGCTCAACTATGCCAGCGTGATCGGCAAGGAAAACGTCCAGGCCGGGACGGACTGCGGCATTGGCTCGCGCGTCGGCCACGAAGAGATCGTATGGGCCAAACTCCGAGCATCAGCCGAAGGTGCGAGGCGCGCCTCTGTCCAACTCTGGGGCTAGTCAGGACCAGCGTTCCTGAGAGGCGATGCAGGCACCCTCTACCAGTTAGCTGGCTGTGGGCACGGCTGGGAGAAGTGGGCCAACCGTCATCTCGTGCAGATCGGATGCGAGCTCCAGCCGTGGCTCGGTGCGCTCCTGGACGTAGTCGACGCTGACGCCCGGCGCCAGCTCGCGCAGGAGCAAGCGTCCATGATCGACCTCGATGTACGCGAGGTCGGTGACAATCCTGGTGACGCAGCGGGGGGCCGTTAGAGG
This sequence comes from Chloroflexota bacterium, assembly GCA_005883405.1. Lineage (GTDB taxonomy): Bacteria > Chloroflexota > UBA6077 > UBA6077 > CF-72 > CF-72. The sequence continues at coordinate 10,030 of VBGG01000016.1, forward strand.
ATAGGTGCACGCGTTGAGGATCTTCTTTTCACCCTCGCGGGTGATGTGATCCATGAGGACGATGAGTTCAGATACGTTGGTGCAGAGGTCCATTGCACCGCCCATGCCGCCGGCCGCCATGTGCGGCGCCCACCAGTTGGCCAGGTCACCGGTTGCGGAGACCTGCAGACCTCCCAGAATCACGACGTCGAGATGTCCGCCACGCGCCATGGTGAACGCGGCAAAGCTATCGAATACCGCGCCGCCTGGCAGCACCGTTACCGGTTGGCCCTGAGCGTTGTAGTAGTACCAGCGGTACTCCTCCTCGCTCGGCTCCGGTCCGTAGCCCAGGATGCCGTTCTCCGCGTGCAGCTGGACACCCGAATCGGCGCTGATGTAGTTGGCGACTTTCGTCGCAATGCCCATCCCGAGGTTGACGTACTGACCTGGTTTGAGCAGTTGCGCGGCGCGCATCGCCATCTGATCCTGGTTCAAGCCGAGCGGTTTGGTAGCGGCGATTTCACGCCGACGTCGGCGCTCCCGCTCTTCGGCGTCGAACTGCTCGTCGCGACTTCGGTCGTGGAGCACCAGGCGATCGACGTAAATGCCGGGGACCGTGACGTGTTCTGCGGCGATGGCGCCGACCGCAACAATTTCGTCCACCTCGGCGATGGTGACTCTGCTTGCCGCGGCCATGACCGGATGAAAGTTGAGGGTCGACCCGACACCTGTCAAGTTGCCCAGCAGGTCCGCCTTTTCAGCCCGGACGAGGCCGAAGTCAGGTCGGAGCGCGGTTTCGAGAATGTAGTCGCGGCCATCGATCGTCCGCCGCTCCTTGTTTGCCGCCACCACCGTGTGAACGCCAACCGGCGAGAAGAACGCGGCGATGCCACCAGCACCGGCACGCAGGCGTTCGGTGAAGATGCCCTGTGGGGAAGGCTCGAATGCAAGCTCACCACTCCTGATCTGTTCTTCACTCGCGGCGGCGCGCCGATAGACGGAGCCACCAAATGCGCCGATGAACTTCTTTACCTGACGGTTCTCGGCCAGGGGCTGATGCGGAAAGCCATTCGACACGATGGTCAAGTTCCGTGCCCGAGGTTGGTCGGCGAGGGCCATCAGCAGGTCGACAGGCCGGTTCCTGATGGGGCCGAACCCGCCGACACACACCATCGCTTCTTCGAAGATATCGCCCAGCGCGTCCTGCGCTGAGACCACCGCGTGTCTGTCCATCGCTCCACCTGCTCGTCTGAGCTCTAGCGTCCGGGTACACTCCGTCAGCCGAAGGGTACGCCCACGGCCGCGGCCAGCACTCGGATTCCGCACTCGCCGGCGACGCATCTTCTCGGCCAGAGAAGAGCGGCCGATTTCGACTGTTGCGCCACGTGTCAACGCGCGGCGACAGTCACGGCCACGCCGCGCGTGATAGAGCCGCGCTGAATGGCCAGCAGCCCGATCAGGATGCACAGCGTGCCGAAGCCAAGCGCCGGAGTGATCGGCTCGTGCAGGAACAGCGCGGCGAGCCAAACGCTCGTCGGCGCGATCATGTACTGGAAAGCCGACGCCGCGGCCGCCGATGTGTGCTTCAACCCGTAGTACCACAGCGCGAAGTTGACCGCCGTGCAGCCAATGCCGAGATACAGCAACAACAACTGTATGTCGCCTGGCGCATTGAGAAGGGGGTCAAAACCGCCATTGGCCAGGGTCAACGCCGACATTGGCAGGATCGCCGCGCCGAGCGCAAGTGTTGTGATGGCCAGTGGATCGCCGCCCAGCATGACGCGTCGCCCGACCCCCGTGCCGATGGCGATTACACCGCTGCCGGCCAGCGACAACCCGATGCCCAGCGGACTCAGGTCAGTAGCATTTTCGGCGCCGAAGACGAGATCGGGCAGAAACACGACACCGACGCCGAGCAGTGCCACGGCGCTGCCACCGACGAGCAGACCCGGCCGCCGCGGGGGATAGAACAACGCGCTGGCGATCGCCACCCAGAGTGGGTGCGTATTGTTCAACAGCCCGTTGACCGACGCCGGCAGCAAGCTCTGGGCCGACATGGCCAGAATCTGACTCACGGCGAAGTTGAAGATGCCCAGTACGAGCACCGCTCGCCAATGGGCCCGCAGTTGCTGAACCAGTAGTCCGGGGCCGCTGCGTAGCAAGATCAACGCTCCCAGCGACACGAACGCCAGCAGGACTCGGCAGAAGGTCACCTGCATCGGACCTGTTGCGGCGAGGGCGGGCTTGGCCGCCGGATAGAGCGACCCCCACAGTAGCGACGCGACGACGAGCGCCAGAGCCACCCGCCACCGGTGGGCGCCGCTCCAGAAGGCACAGAGTCTGTCGTGCATCGCCTGTTGGATAGTCGCCAAGACGGTAGACAATGCAACCACACCGCACCCCGCGCGGCTGGTCTCCGGCATCACGGGAGCAAGATCAGGCCACGCCGTAGTGCCGCACCACGTAGGTCGGCATGCAACTCCAGGCGTGGCAGTAGCTATTGATCAGCACATTGTCATAGGGCGACAGCAGCGCATTCGACGGGCTCGGGAGCTCCGCATGGTCGCAGCGGAGTTGCTCTGACACTATATGCATGTTCCGCGTGGAGTACGCATCGGACTACGGTGCTTGGCGGCAGTCACCGTGCGGAGCAGGTTACCGCAACTGCGTCCGACGTCGGGACGCGCGCGACAACTCTGATCCAGATGCTCGCGGCCTGCATAACTGCCCTTGCCTTGCCTATCTGCGGTCCAGGCTATACTGGGACCACACAAGTGCGCACGCAAGTTCTTGTTAGGATCTGGTGTTTCAACCATACTCTGCTGCTCGCAGCACGTGCCGGCTGCGGAGGATTTTCTGGCGGAAGCTCATAAACGCCACGGGGTGGGCCACACGACCAGCAGGAGCAAGCTGGTATTGCCCGAGAAGCGTCGCCAGCGCCTGGCGGAGATGATCCGCAGCGAGGGCGAGATCCGTCTCCACACCGCCGCGCGCGTCCTGGGTGTTTCGGAAATGACGGCGCGCCGCGACCTCGAGCTGTTGCAGATCACAGGGCGTGGCCAGGCGGGTACATGGTGGGGCAGTCGCCGTCCTGCCGTCCGAGTTCTCCGGCCGCGCTGAGCGTGCTTCCGCGGCCAAGGTCGCCATCGCCGCCAAGCTGCTCGAGTTAGTGCCAGCGAGAGGCGCCATTGTCCTGGACGCCTCGTCGACGGTCGCGGCACTCGCGGCCAAACTGCCGGACCGCGACGACCTGGCCGTGTTCACGAACGGGGTCGACACCTTCAACACTCTGATGCGGAACGTACACATGGCCGTCCACTTGCTGGCCGGTCTGTACGATCGGCGGACGACGAATCTGGTTGGCCCGATGACGATCCAATCGCTGCAATCGCTGTACTTCGACGTGGCGATCATGTCGTGCGCGGGGTTGGACGTGCGCTGCGGCGCCACTGAGGCCACGCTTGAGGACGCGGCGGTAAAGCAGCGCATGATGGAGGCGTCCAGCCGCAAGATCCTCGTGGTCGACCGCGGCAAGCTTGGCCTGCGGGGCCGGGCACAACTGGCGCCGATCCGGGACTTCGACATGATCGTGACGGAGCTCGACCCGGACCACAAAGACCTCCTGGAATACCGTCCGTTCGTTCAGATTCGCTGACCGGCCTGTCCCGCACGGAGCACCCGGGAGGTGGCAGATGTTGTGAACAGGAGCGTGGTGGAGTGTGAGTGAGTGGGTATTCTCTGACAGGACGCAACGGAGCCGGATACAGCTGCCTTCATGCGTCCGGCGGAGTCACCGGTCGAGGGGTTCTTCGCCATCCGCATTACCAAACGTGGCGGTGCCAAGCGCACATGGGCCGCGCGCGGCTTAGCTGTTGGCGATGACGGTGGTCACCGGCAGGTTGCGCTCCGCGCGATGCGGAAGATCCCCACACTCGAGACGGCTTGCGCGGTAATGCCTTGCGCACCGTCGTCCAATGATAGAAACTGTAGGAACGAGCAGTTTCTTTCACGAGTGATCGCGAGGGAGGGCCCCATGACCATGGTGAGCGGCCGCGCCGCCAGCGCAACAGATCTCAAGTGGGCAGTGAGCGGGCTCGAGGTCGAGACGCCATCCTGGGGCTACGGCAACTCGGGGACGCGCTTCAAAGTCTTCCCACAGCCGGGGGTGCCGCGCGACCCGTTCGAGAAGACCGAAGATGCCGCGACCGTTGGTCACTACACCGGGGTAGCCAAAGCCATCGCCCTGCACATCCCGTGGGACCGCGTCGACGATTTCTCAGCCCTGGCCGCGTTTGCGCGCGAGCGGGGCGTCAAGATCGGCGGCATCAACTCGAACACGTTCCAGGACGAGGACTACAAGCTCGGCTCGCTGTGCCATCCGTCCTTCGAGGTGCGGAAGAAGGCCGTCACGCACATCCTCGACTGCTGCGAGATCGCCCGCCAGACGGGCTCGAGCGTGGTCAAAGTCTGGCTCGCCGACGGCACCAACTACCCGGGCCAGGACGATTTTCGGGCTCGCCGGCGGCGCTTGATCGACTCCCTGCGCGAGATTCATCCCGCCCTGCCAGAAGGCGCGCGCCTGTTCCTGGAATACAAGTTCTACGAGCCCGCCTTCTACCACACTGATGTCCAGGACTGGGGGCAGTCGCTCAGCGTGTGCCGGCAGGTCGGCGAACGGGCGCAGGTGTGCGTCGACACCGGCCACCACGCGATGGGCGCGAACATCGAGCAGATCGTGGCCATCCTGCTCCAGGAGGGGCGGCTCGGCGGCTTCGACCTGAACGACAAGAAGTACGGCGACGACGATCTGATGGTCGGCAGCATCGACCCATATCAGCTCTTCCGCATCTGCCACGAGCTGGTCAAGGCCAACGCCGACGAGTCGGACCGCACGGCCCGGTCGTGCGCTAGCGAGGTGGTGTACATGCTCGACCAGTGCCACAACATCGAGCCCAAGATGCCGGCCGTGATCCGCTCGGTGATGAACTTGCAGGAGGCGTTCGCGAAGGCGTTGCTGGTGGACCTCCCGGCGCTGCGCCAGGCCCAGGAGTCCGGCGACGTCCTGGACGCCAATGGCCTGCTCAAGGACGCCTACGACACGGATGTGCGAGGGCTGCTGGCGCGCGCCCGCGCCGAGGCGGGGCTGCCTGAGGACCCGTATCGCGCGTACCTGGCCAGCGGCGAACAGCGCCAGCGCGAAGAGACCCGCGTTGGTGGAGTAGGAGCAGGTTGGCAATGAGCACCAATGTCGAGACGCAAGCGCTACCCGTCACGTCAGTTGGCGGCGCCTTTCCGATTCTGCCGCCGGTCAACCGCTGGGATAGCGCGCAGGCCAGCGGCCTGAGTCCGCTACAGCTCCTCGCGTACCGCTCCAACCTTCTGGGCAGCGACCGATCGGTCGCCAACTGGGGCGGTGGCAATACTTCGTGCAAGTCGACCGAGGTGGACTTCCGCGGGCGCCAACCACGTGTGCTGTGGGTCAAGGGCTCCGGCTCGGACCTGGGCACGATTCGCCCCGAGCAGTTCACTGGCTTACGGCTGGATGACGTGATGCCGCTGCTCGAGCGCGACGTCATGTCCGACGAGGAGCTGATCGTCTATTACGAGCATGCCGTCCTGAAGCCGGGCCAGCCGCGCGCGTCGATCGAGACGCCGCTGCACAGCATGCTGCCGTTCGATCAGGTTGATCACACCCATCCTGACGCGATCATCGCCCTGTGCGCCGTGCCCGAAGGGCCCGAGATGGCGCAGCGGCTGTGGGGCGGCCGAGCGATCTGGGTCGACTACGAACGGCCGGGATTCTCACTGGGCAAGAAGATTGCCATGGCTGTCCGCGAGCGGCCCGATGCGGCCTGCGTGCTGATGGCCAAGCACGGCCTGGTCACCTGGGCCGATACAGCAGAAGCATG
>VBGG01000160.1 GCA_005883405.1 Chloroflexota bacterium
GCGGCCGCCGCCGCGGCTTCGAGCAAGCCGAAGGCGATCATCGGCATCATTCAGGAGCCGACGTCGATGGACCCCACCGCCGACGCCACGGCATCCATCGCCACCACCCTGCGCGACAATCTGTACGAGGGCCTGGTGCGCCTCGATGGGTCCGGCAAGATCGTCGGCTCACTTGCGAAATCGTGGGATGTGAGTCCAGATGGCACGACGGTTACGTTCCACCTGGTCAGCGGCGCGAAGTGGCACGACGGCTCGCCATTCGGCGCCCAGGACGTGAAGTTCGCCTACGATCGCGCTGCCAACGCGAGTACCGACAAGCCGAATCCGCATCGCGATTATTGGGCGCCGGTGAAATCCGTCGACGTGGTGGACGACGCCACCGTCAAAGTCTCGCTGAACGCGTACAGCGACAACTGGCTTTTCCACATGGCGGCTGGCTCGGCGTGCATCGTGTCCAGCAAGACTGCCGCGAACAACGCCACCCAACCGATCGGCACCGGACCCTTCAAGTTCGGGAGCTGGAATCGTGGTGCGAGCCTCACCCTCACACGCAACGACGACTACTGGGGCAATAAAGCCAGGTTGTCGGAGGTCGAGTTCCGCTTCATCAGCGACGGCAACGCAATGAACAATGCACTGAAAGCCGGCGACATCGACGTCATCGGCCAGCTCGGCGCGTTCGAACAACTCTCGCAGTTTCAGCAGGACCCAAATTTCCAGGTGATCCGCGGCGCCGCGTCGGGCAAGGTGATGGTCTCCGTCAACGAGACGAGCGGACCTCTGGCCGACAAACGCGTGCGTCAGGCGCTGTATGCCGCGATCGACCGCAAGGCCTGGATCGATGGTTTCTTCCTGGGCTATGCCGAGCCGATCGGCAGTCACGCTTCGCCGAATGACGGCGAGCCGTACTACGCCGACATGACCGGGGTGAACGCCTTTGATCCGGGCAAGGCCAAACAGCTGCTCGAGGCCGCCGGCGCGAGCAACCTCAAGCTTCGCCTGGCCCAGATCAGCGCGTTCCCGTACGCCGTGCGTTTGACGGACATCCTCGCCAGCCAGCTACAGGCGATCGGCGTGCAGCTCGACGTGCAGCCGATGGAGTTTCCGCGCTGGCTGCAGCAGGTCTTTACGAACGCGCAGGACTACGACCTGACGATCATCAATCACGTCGAGGAGCGCGACATCGGCAACTACGCGAACCCCAAGTACTACTGGCACTACGACAATCCCGACGTCGCCAACCAGCTCAAGCAGGCCGACGCGGAGCCCGATTCAGCCAAGCGCACCGCGCTGTACAAGGCCATCCAGCAGCAGCTCGCCGACGACGCGGCGAACCTGTGGGTCTGCGCGCCGAGCAACCTCGGCATTCTCAAAAAAGGCCTCCAGGCCTATCAGGTCCAGGGCATCTCTCCATCGCTCTACCTGGCCGAGGCCTACTTCGCCTGAAACGCGCCCCGCATTAGAGACTTCTACGCGATGGGCGTCCAGATCCTGATTCGCGTGGCCTGGCTCATCGTGAGCCTGATCGCGGCCTCGATCCTGGTGTTCGCGGTGACGAACGTCCTGCCGGGGGACGTCGCCGCGGTCATTCTGGGCACAAGTGCGACGCCAGAAGCGCTGGACACCCTCCGCCACCAGTTGGGGCTCGACCAGCCAGCCTGGATCCGCTACGTGCAGTGGGTCGGCGGCATGCTCCACCGCGACTTCGGAACCTCCTTGCTGTCGCACTCGGCGGTGGGACCGCTCATCGTCCAGAAGCTGTCAGTGAGCGCGCCGCTCGCCATCGCCAGCGCTGTGATCGCGCTCGCCCTGGCGCTGCCGATGGGCGTGCTCGCCGGGGTGAACTACCGTAAGACCTCGGGTGCAATCATTTCGGCGGTCAGCCTGCTGGGCATTGCCATCCCGACCTTCTGGGCCGGCCTGCTGCTGGCGACCATCTTCGCCATCCAGCTGAAGCTCCTGCCAGCCGGGGGCTTCGTCGACTGGTCCGATAATCCGCTGGGCGCGGCACGCTCGCTCATCCTGCCAAGCCTGGCGCTGGGTCTGGTCCAGGCCGCTGTGCTCACCCGCTACGTCCGCTCGGCGATCGTCGACGTCCAGCGGGAAGACTTCATTCGCACCGCAAGAGCGAAAGGTCTCACCCGCTGGCAGGCTCTGCGTCGCCACGGTTTCCGCTACGCCGCGATTCCGGTGGTCACCATCCTGGGCATCCAGCTCACCGGCCTGCTGGTCGGCGCGATCGTCATCGAGAACGTGTTCGTGCTGCCCGGCCTGGGCCGACTCCTGTTTCAATCCGTCGGCAATCGCGACCTGATCGTCGTTCAGGACCTGGTGATGCTGCTGACGGCGGTGGTGCTGGTGGTCAATTTCCTGGTCGACCTGAGCTATCGACTCATCGATCCGCGCATCCGGAGCAGCGCGTGAGGCGGCGCCTGCCACTCACACTGGTGGTCGGCGTACTGCTGGTGGCCCTGGTCATCGTCACCGCGCTGATCTCGTCGGTCTGGACGCCCAGCGATCCAACTCACGTCGAGGTGTCCGCGCGGATGAAGGGCCCAACGACCAGCTACTTGCTCGGAACGGACCAGCTGGGTCGAGACGAGCTCAGCCGCATCATGGCCGGCGCACGCAATACGCTGCTGGTAGGCATTGTCACGGTGCTGATCGCCATCGGCGTGGGCGTGCCCCTGGGCGGCGTCGCCGCGCTCTATCGCGGCCGTGTCGAAGATACGACGATGCGCTTGAGCGACGTGCTGCTGGCGTTTCCGGCGATTCTGCTGGCCATCATGTTCGCCGCTGTTTTCCAGCCGAGCACGGTGACCGCCATGGCCGCGATCGGTATCGCCCTGGTGCCCGTGTTCGCTCGCGTCGTGCGCGGGGCCGGCCTGCAGATCATGCAGCAGGACTACGTCACGATCACCCGCACCTACGGCGGCAGCAACGCGTGGATCTTCGTGCGCCACGTGCTTCCGAACGTCAGCTCGGTCCTCATCGTCCAGGCAACCGTCGCCTTCGCCGTGGCGATCCTGGCCGAGGCCGCGCTGAGCTACCTTGGGCTCGGCACGCCGCCGCCGACCCCGTCGTGGGGCCGCATGTTGAGCGAGTCGCAGACGTTCCTCGACCAGGCGCCGATGCTGGCGTTCTGGCCGGGCGCGTCGATCGCCCTGGCCGTCCTGGGCTTCAACCTGCTCGGCGACGGTTTGCGGGATCTGCTCGATCCCAAGCTGGTCGAACGCCTGGAGTTGTCATCCTGAGGACGAAGGACGAAGGATCCGTCCTCTCGTGATCGGCCTCGGGGTCGCGGATCCTTCGCAGGCTCAGCATGACACGCTCGTTGTGGAAGACCTTACAGTCGCGGTGGGGACGGTCGAGGTGGTCCACCGGGTGAGCTTTGCGCTGGAGGCTGGACAGCGGACGGGGCTCATCGGTGAGTCGGGCTCGGGCAAGACGCTGACGGCGCTGGCCATCATGGGCCTTTTGCCGGAGGGACTGTCCGCGAACGGGCGGGTGCTGTATCGCGGGCGCGACCTGTTGGCCATGTCCGAGCGCGAGCTGTGTGCCGTGCGCGGCGACCGTGTGGCGATGATCTTTCAGGAACCGATGACCGCGCTCAATCCGGTCATGAAGATCGGCGAACAGGTGAGCGAGCCGCTGCGGCTGCACCGCGGCATGGGCGGACGCCAGGCGCGTTCGGCGGCAGTTCAGGCTCTCGAACGTGTTCGCTTGCCGGATCCTGTCGAGAAGATGCATGCGTACCCGCACCAGCTTTCCGGGGGCCAGCGGCAGCGGGCGATGATCGCCATGGCGACGGCGTGCTCGCCCGAGCTCGTCATCGCCGACGAGCCGACCACCGCGCTGGACGTGACGGTTCAGGCGCAGATTCTCGAGCTGCTGGTGGGCCTGGTCGAGGAGGGTGGCTCGAGTCTGCTGTTGATCACCCACGACCTGCCGGTGGTCGCCAACGTGTGTCAGCGCGTGCTGGTGATGTACGGCGGGCACATCGTCGAGGAGGGCAGCGTCGACGACGTGTTTGGCGAGCCACGTCATCCATACACACGGGCGTTGCTCGACGCGATCCCGTCGCTCGACGAAGACCTGCCGAGTCGCAAGCTGAGGGCAATCGCGGGCTCGGTGCCGGGCCTGGGCGAGTTTCCACCGGGGTGTCCATTCCGCAATCGCTGCCCGCGGGCCGACGACGTGTGCGCGGTGATGCCGGCCATCGAGGGCAGTGACCACCGCGCCGCGTGCTGGCACCCGCTCGCGTGAGCGCTGATGTGTTGTTTCGGGTCGAACACGTCACCCGCATGTTCCTGCTGCCGCGGACCCGATTGTTCGCCGCGCGGCGGGTGCTCACCGCCGTCGACGACGTCAGTTTCGAGCTGCGCCGCGAGGAGACGCTCGGCGTCGTCGGCGAGTCTGGCTCGGGCAAGACGACGCTGATGAAGCTACTGCTCGGGCTCGAACGGCCCGATGCCGGCAGCGTGGCGTACCTGGGTACATCGCTCAGGCGTGAGGTGCAGGTGGTCTTTCAGGATCCGGCCAGCGCACTCGATCCGCGTATGCGCGTTGGCGAGATCATCCTGGAGCCGCTGCGCGTGCTGCGAATTCAGGAAGATCATCAGGCGCGGCTGGCCGAGCTGATGGAGGCCGTGGGCCTGTCGCGGGCCTATGCGCGGCGCTATCCGCACGAGTTCTCGGGCGGGCAGCGTCAGCGGATCGCCATTGCTCGGGCGTTGGCGCCCAGACCGCGCGTGCTCATCGGCGACGAGCCGGTCAGTGCGCTCGACGTATCCGTGCGGGCGCAGATTCTGAACCTGCTCGAAGATCTCCGCGTGGGCTTCCAGCTGACGCTGATCCTGGTCTCGCACGACCTGTCGGTGGTGCGCCACATGACCGATCGCGTGCTGGTCATGCAGCAGGGCAGGATCGTCGAGGAGGGCACCACGCGCGACGTCTTCCGCGCCCCGCGCCACCCCTACACGCGCCTGCTCCTCGACTCGATCCCACGCCTCAGGCGGCAGACGCTTCGGCCGCGATTGTAGTAGGGGTCTCTGCCGCTACGCGTCGCGGAGATAGAAGAGGAAGAAGGCCGGCGCGACTGACGCGAGCGCGAGCGCCAGAGGGATCATGCCACCGGTCACCCACCACGTCAGGGCGAAGGCCCAGGTGATGAACGCCAGTGCGCCCAGAGACAGGACGAAAAGGAACGGGTCGCGCCGCAGGCGGTCGCGAATGCCCACGCCGCGGCCGTTGCGCGGCGGGCCAGCCCTGGTCTGTCTGGTGGTGCGGCGTGCTCCGGGCTGACGTGCTCGGCTCGGCCGCTGGCCGGATCGTTCGGGCATTTGATCGGTATCTTAACCGCCGGTGGAACCGCCAGTCAGAATTGAGGTCCTGGAGTGTCGCGCGGAAGACGACCGAGCCGGCCGCTGGCGGGTGAGCTGGCTGATCCGCAACGACGAGCCCGAGCCGATCGAGCTGCACAGCGCCTGGATCCCGCACGGCCGCTTCCGAGGCGACGGTCGCCTGCCCCTGGCGTTACGCGTGACTGGCCACGGGTCTGAGAGGTTGGAGCTCGCGGTCGTCGCGGCGGAGCCACCCGAGACAGTGGTCCGCAACGCGTTCCTGATCCTGCAGGTCAGCGGCAACCGCGGCGCCTGGCGCGTCTTCGCCCGCATGCGTATCGAGTTCGACGCTCAGGCGCGGCCGAGACCGGTCGTCGAGGTGGTCACTTCGCACTCCATACAATGAGACGTGGCTCTGTCTGAGGAGGACCGCGAAGTCATGGAGCGCATGCGCGGTTGATTCCGCAATTGAAGGGGTGACTTCGAGGAGACCACGGGTATGGTCTCGAATTCGCTGGACATGGAGCTCGAGGAGCTATACGCCACCCTCGAGCGTCTGCGGGTCGAACACGCCCAGGATGCCGAGTACCTCACGCTGCGCGCCGCGCTGCCCGAGGACTGGCCGCTCTAACGCGCTCTCGTGTCGAGCCCCGCTTCGCGGAGATTGGCTGCTCCGTCGGCGCTGCTTGTCAGGCCAGTTCGCGCGAACGCATCGCTGCCCCAGAATCGGGTCCGCCCGCCCACGGCTGTTCGAACGACACGAGCCCGGGCGCTCCGCCTCCATAGCGGCATCGCTGGCGAGCAAACCGCTAACCGCGGAAAATGCGCGCGCGAAAGCATCGCTTTCTTAGCTCCGCTCCGCCCGGGACAGGCTCTCCGAACCAAACGGGCCCGACCGTTCCTCGTCTATGGCGAGCGGCATCTATGCGAGCGGCCTCGCGGGCGACCAGGACGGCTAACGTGGCAAGGCGACCCGCGGCTGGCGGAGGTTGAGGGTTCCGTTGCCGCGCCAGTGCTCTCGCTGAGAAGTCATCGCCTGAACGTGGCCATCCCACTCGAAGTTGAAGGCGTTCACGCCCAGCTGGACGGCGCCGCGGATCTTCTCTTGCGTTTCGTCGTCGGTCGCGAAGCGACGTATCGCATCGATCTGCCGACCGCCGTGGCCTTCGTCCTGCTCGGCGTGCAGCTGGTAGGTTTCAGCCGCGCGAGGCGAAAAGCCAAAGTGGCCAACCATCTCCTTGTAGACGTGGGCGGCCACGCCGTTGGCGCCGCCGTGCTGATCCTCGACGAAGGCGAGCAGCGCCAGCCCTTCGAGCGCCGAGCGCCGCTGACAGCCGCCGACGATCATCTCGATGGCCGGCATCGTGCCGGGCGCCGCATCGGCACGGTCCGCCTCCTCACGCGAGATGCCCGCCTCCTCGAGGAACTGCAGCATGATGTCGACGTGGGTCCGCTCGCCGCCGAGCTCCTCCATGAAGTTGTCGAGCACCACGTCCATGAGCGCGTAGTTCTTCTCCTGGACCGCATTGATGGCGATGTAGCCGAAAAAGATCGGATTGGTCCGCACGCGCAAGTAGTGCTGAACCTCGCCGAGCACGATCTGTTCGCGACTCCAGCGGTGCTCGATGATGCCGCGAAACCATGGGTGCTCGATCATCGGCACCTGCCTGGCAATGGCCCACAGCTCGTCGATGAACGCGTCCGGTGAGAGTGGCACTTGTGGCGATCCTCCGTATGCGAGCAGTCAGCAGGTCAGGCTTTGCGAAACAGGCGCGTGACCAGCCCGAGCGCGCGCTGGACCAGTGTCGGCCCACGTGCGCCAGGGTCGTTGGCGATCAGCACGCGGCCACCGCCAGCCATCTTCGCGGTCGGATCCTCGGTGACTACCCAGGCGGGGAAGCGGCCGTCCACGCGGTAGTGACCGACGATGGCCGGCCATCTCAGGTGGACGGTGCCGTCGGCCCAGTAGCCGAGGATGATGCACGGCGTGCCTGGCTCAGAGCGCCACGGGACGGTGCGCTTGCCCCACATCGTGTTGATGATGGTTTCGCCTTCCACCCTGACCAGGAAGCGCGCCGGGATCTCGGGTCGGCGCACCTCGGGATGGGCCACGTCGGCTGGGGTGAAGGCCGCGTGCGGATCGCCCAGCTTGGGATCGTAGTGATACGAGGCGGCGGCGGGTTCATCCTGGCCGTGTGATTGACTTTGAGAGAGGCGCGCCATGCAGAGGCAAGTGAGTCTAGCTCAGCGCGTGTTCGGCGACGATGTGCCAGTCCGCCAGGTGGCTGTTGCAGATGATCGGCTTGTCAGGCGCGATCGCCTGCAGGCGGCCCGGGCTGAGGACGAAGACGCGCGCCTCATCGAGGTCGAGGCCGTCAGCCGTGATCGCG
>VBGG01000656.1 GCA_005883405.1 Chloroflexota bacterium
CGCTATCAGACAGTTCTGGGCGAGCGCGGCAGCGGGCTCAGTCTCGGCCAGCGGCAGCTTCTGGCGATCGCCCGCGCGGCGCTGGCCAGGCCACGCATCCTGATCCTGGACGAGGCGACGTCCTCTGTCGATACGCGCACCGAGCGACTCATCCAGAAAGCGCTAGAGGAGTTGTTGCACGGCCGCACGTCGTTTGTCATCGCCCATCGGTTGAGCACCATCCGCCACGCCGACCAGGTGCTCGCCATCAGAGACGGCGAGATCGTCGAACGCGGCACACACGACGAGCTGCTCGCCGCCCGCGGTTTCTATTACGACCTGTACATGCGCCAGTTCCGCCGCGACATCGACTTCACCGAGGCTGCGATCGATCCCTTCGCATCGAGAGCGCGATCCGCTTCCGCCTGAGGTCGACCTCCAGCACCCGCACGTCTACCGCTTGATGGACCCTGACCACCTCGTTCGGATCCTTCACGAACCGATCGGCCAGCTGACTGATGTGGACCAGACCGTCCTGGTGGACCCCGATGTCGACGAACGCACCGAACGCGGTCACATTCGTCACGATGCCCCGCAGCGTCATGCCTGGCTGCAGATCGTCGAGCGACCTGACGTCCTCGCTGAATCGAAAGACTTCGAACGCCTGGCGCGGGTCGCGGCCTGGTTTGGCCAGCTCGGCCAGGATGTCGCGTAACGTCGGCAGACCCACTTTGTCCGTGACGTAGCGGCCGGGTTCGATCTTCGCGCGTAGAGCGTCCTCGCGCATCAGCTCCCCCACCGCGACGCCCAGGTCGTGTGCCATGCGATCGACGACCGCGTAAGACTCCGGATGAACCGACGAGGCGTCGAGCGGATCCGCGCCGCCGCGGATCCGCAAGAAGCCAGCGGCCTGCTCGAAAGCCTTGTCTCCCAATCGCGGCACCTTGAGCAGCTCGCGCCGGCGTTTGAACGGACCGTGCTCGTTGCGATAGCGGACGATGTTGTCGGCCACGCTGGCGCTCAGCCCGGACACGTAGCCGAGCAGCTGCTTTGAGGCAGTATTTACCTCAACCCCCACCGCATTCACGCACGACAGCACCACGTCGCCGAGCGCCTGCTTGAGGTCGTCCTGATCGACGTCGTGCTGATACTGGCCGACACCGATGCTCTTCGGATCGATCTTGACCAGCTCCGCGAGCGGATCCATCAGGCGTCTGCCGATGGACACCGCGCCGCGCACGGTGATGTCGCGGTCCGGGAACTCCGCGCGCGCGACCTCGGAGGCGGAGTACACCGAGGCGCCCGATTCGTTCACCATCACCACCGCAACGTCGCCTGGAAGAGTCAGCTTGCGGACGAAGGCCTCTGTTTCACGCCCGCCAGTGCCGTTGCCGATGGCGATCGCCTCCACCTGGTACTGTCCGACCAGACGGGTGAGGGTGTCGGTGGCCTCGCGGCTGCGTTGCTGACCTTGATCCGGGTAGATGACGGTGTCGTAAACGAGCCGGCCCTGTGCGTCGAGCACCACCGTTTTGCAGCCGGTGCGCACACCCGGGTCGATGGCCAGCACCCGCCGCTCGCCCAGCGGCGGTGCGAGCAGCAATTGCCGCAGGTTTTGTGAGAAGACCTGAATCGCCGCCGCGTCTGCGCGCTTCTTCGCCTCCGCGCGCGTCTCCGTTTCCATCGACCGCGCCAGCAGCCGCTTGTATCCGTCTCTGATCGCCAGGCGGACCTGCTCTGCGCTCGGATTGGTCCCCTTGACGAATAGGCGATCGAGAATGGCGAGCGCCTCCGCTTCCGGCGGCTGGATCTCGCACCTGAGAATCTCCTCGTCCTCACCTCGCAACACGGCCAGCACGCGGTGTGAGGGCGCGCTCCGGATGGGCTCCGACCATTCGAAATAATCCTTGTACTTCGCTCCGGACTCGGCTTTGCCGCTGCGCACTTCAGACGTCAGCAAGCCCTTGTCCCAGAACAGTCGGCGCGCGCGGCCGCGCGCGTCGGCGTCGTCGTTGATCTGCTCGGCGATGATGTCGCGCGCGCCTTGCAGCGCCACCTCGACGCTGGGCACGCGGCGTTCCTCCGCAAGCGCACTGTCCGCGGGCGTGACGTACTGTGCCGCTTCGGTGAGCGGATTGACCGACGCGTGCTGACGCAAGATGAGCTCGGCCAGCGGTTCGAGGCCGCGCTCGCGGGCGACGGAAGCCCGCGTGCGGCGCTTGGGCCGAAAGGGCAGATAGACGTCTTCGAGCACCGCCAGGGTTTCGGCCGATTCCAGCCTGGCACGAAGTTCGTCGGTGAGCAGGTCGCGCTCCTCGAGCGAGGCGGTGATCGCTTGTCGGCGCAGGTCCAGCGCCCCCAGTTGGGCGAGGCGGTCGCGGATCGCGGCGATCGCCACCTCGTCGAGCGAGCCGGTGGCCTCCTTGCGGTAGCGCGCGACGAACGGGACCGTCGCGCCCTCGTCCAGCAGCGCCGCGGTCGCGCGCACCTGTGCGGCGTTGATTCCCAGCTCACGCGCGGTCTGTGCGACGTGTCTTTCGGTCCAACTGCTGGCTGGCATCGGACTCTCAGGCTTCGCTCTCATCCGGTTCGCGAAGGAGCGCCGCCACGGCGTCATCGCGCACGAACGTGGCGATCTGGGCGTGCGACCCCCACCACACTCGGCTGTGGTCGGAGATGTAATCCACCAGGTCCTCGAGGATGGCGATGCGTGAGCGGTGGCCGATGATGTGTGGATGCATGGTGAGCTGGAACAGGCCGCCTTCGGAAAAGGCCAGGTCGAACTCGTCTCGCCAGATCGTCAGCACGTCGCGCGGCGCGGTGTACGGCCTGAGCGCGGTGTAGCGGTCCATCGGAAAGTAGACCGCGTCATCGCGGATCCACTCCACCGGAATCTCCACCAGTCCGGTCGGCTGATCGTCCGCCAGCACCTCGTAGGGTTCGTCGTCAGCCATCAATGACGAGTCGTACAGCAGACCCATCTCGCGCGCGATCGACAGCGTGGCGTCACTGAAGTCCCACGAGGGCGTGCGCAGGCCAACTGGCCGCTGGCCCGTGATCCGCTCCAGTGTATCGGCGCTGCGCACGGCCAGCTCGCGTTCGTCGGCCGGTTGGAGGAGCATGTTGCGCTCGTGGATCCAGCCGTGGATGCCGATCTCGTGTCCGGCATCGACGTACGCTCGCGCTTCCTCCGGGTGCAGCATGGCCGAGACGGCGGGCATGAAGAACGTCGCCCGAATACCGCGTCTGTCGAGCAGGTCCATGATCCGCCGTGCGCCCACGCGCGAGCCGTACTCGCCCTGGCTCAGCTTGCCGGGCCGCGTTTCGGCGTCGCGCAAGGGGATCGTTTCGTGGTCGCAGTCGAACGACAGGCCGACCGCGACTCGGGCGCCGCCCGGCCACTCAGCCGGCGCCAGTGAGCGCCCCGCGCGCACCCGTCGCACGTGGCCGCGCCAGGTCGCCTCGTCCCACTGCCAGGGTTCGCGCTTCGTTGCGCCATTGTCAGTCGCCACCGTGGAACAATAGCGCGCGTGAAGACGCTCGACTATGCCTCGGCGATCGACCTGGTCGAAGCCATCCGCACCCGGGCGGTCTCGCCGGTCGCGGTGCTCGAGGACGTGCTGCGACGAGTAGACCGTCTTCAGCCGATGCTGCACCCGTTTATGACCATCGACGCCGACCGCGCGCACGAGGCCGCCCGCCTCGCCGAGGCCGCTGTCATGCGCGGCGACTCGCTGGGACCGCTGCATGGCCTGCCGGTGTCGGTGAAGGATCTGGAGCTGACCGCTGGACTGCGCACCACGAACGGCTCGAAGTTCTTCGAACACTACGTGCCCGATGCTGACGGCGCCGTCGCCGGGCGCCTGCGCGCGGCGGGCGCGATCCTGTTCGCCAAGACCAATACGCCCCACTTCGGCTACAAGGACATGTGCGACAACCTGCTCGGCCCGCCGACGCGCAACCCGTGGAAGCTCGACCGCACACCGGGCGGGTCGAGCGGCGGCGCGGCCGCGGCGGTCGCGGCTGGCATCGGCGCCATCGCCCATGGCTCCGACGGCGCTGGCTCGATCCGCATCCCCGCCGCGCTGTGCGGCGTCTTCGGGTTCAAACCATCGCTGGGCCTGGTGCCGTACTGGCCGAATCCCGACTTCTGGGCGGCCCGCTCACACAACGGGCCGCTCGCGCGAACCGTGCGTGACGCCGCGCTCATGCTCAACGCCATCGCCGGCTGGGACTCGCGCGATCCGGTCTCGCTCGACCTGCCACCGCGGGATTGGCTGGCCGCCTGCGAGCCGGGCGACCTCAAAGGCCTGCGCGTGGCGTGGAGTCCGGACTTCGGCTACGCGGCGGTCGACCCCGAGGTCCGCCGTGTGACAACTGCCGCCGCCGCGCGGTTCGCCGAGCTGGGGTGCAGCGTCGAAGAGGTCGTCCCGGGTTGGGAGGACCCGAGCGCATGGGCCGTCCTGCTCTGGGATTTTCAGCTAGCGGCGCGCAATCTTGAACGTGCCCGGCAGCGGCCGGAGTGGATCGAGCCCAGCTTGCGCGACATGATCGAGCACGGTCACCAGGCTTCTTCGGAGGACCTCGGCCGCGCGCAGCTCGCCCGGACGGCGTTTTACGAGCAGGCGCGCGCCTTCATGCAGCCGTACGACCTGCTGCTCACGCCGCAGATGCCATGCGTCGCCTGGTCGCTCGACGCGTGGCCGGCGACGATCGATGGTCGGCCCACGCCGACCATGTTCCACCATCTGCCCTTCACCTACCCCTTCAACCTGACCGGCTGGCCCGCCGCCTCGTTGCCGTGCGGCTTCAACTCCGAAGGACTGCCCATCGCCCTGCAGGTCGTGGCCGGCCCGCACCTGGACGCGCTCTGCCTGCGCGCCGCCGCCGCCTTCGAAGCCCTCCAGCCCTGGGCCGACCGCCACCCCGACCTGGACCAGGCGGCCGGATCGCTATGAGTGCGCCACTCAGGGGGCGACGAACCGCCGGCCGGGCAGATCGAAAATAAACGCGGCGCCCGTCGCCGCCTGGAGCTGGAGCCG
>VBGG01000166.1 GCA_005883405.1 Chloroflexota bacterium
CCGAGATTCGCACCGTTGCCTCCGACCAACTGTGGATGAGCCCGCAGTACGGACACGATACCGTGGGATTCCACTTCACCTGGCGACCTGAGCAGGCGGCGGTCGAAGACGTGCTGATTGATCTCGAGTCCGCGCTGGCCCCCTTCAGTGCACGCCCACACTGGGGCAAGCTTTTTCTCGCCAACGCAGAAGAGATCGCCCCGCTGTATGAGCGTCTGCCCGACTTCGTTCGCCTGGTCGAGAAAATCGATCCGCGCAGCGCCTTCCGCAACGCCTGGTTGGACGCCCGCGTGCTCGGCTCCGCCTGACCCGCACGCTGGAGCGAACAAATCGCGAACGATCGCGCACGGTTTTGAGCGCATTCTGACGCGCGTCCTTCGGCCAGGTGCGATGCCAGCAGCGTTACACCGTAGGAAGGCACGCGCACACCGTTGCCACTCTCGGAAAAGGAGAAACAGCTCCATATGATGCCGTTGGACTGTGACCTCGCCGCCCAGCACGTGACCGAATTGCCCGATCGCGACGCGCTGTCGTTGGTCAATTTGAATGCGGCAGTTCCGATCAACCTGGCTGCCGCCCTGAACGTGCTGTCGGACGGATCGATCGCCGCTGCTGGCGCGCAGCAGAACACGCCCATCAACCAGGGCATGCTGGGAAGCCCGCTGCCAACTGGGACCGGCTAGAAGGGCCCGCACGTGAATCATGCAAGACTCCGCATCTCTTCGGTGCGGCCCGCGCGGAGTCGTGGCTGCCATGGTCGCCGCGATCTGCGTCTGGTCAGTCGCATACGCCGACCCCGCCGGCGGCGTGTTTCCCGTCATGCTGCGAGATAACTCATGCCAGGACGTCGCATCCAGGCAGCACATGAATCGGACGACCGATTGTGATCCGGATGCTCCGAGCTGGACAGCGACCGATCGTTCACAGGTCCAGCAGGCGGTCGTGGCAGAAAATGTCGACGCGCCTGGTGCGGTGGCCCCCGCAACGCAGTACCAGGACGCGCCGATCACCCAGATTCCGTAGGCCGGAGTCTCATTCGATTCTAAACTCGAGCTTCGCCAAAGGACACCATCATGTTCATCGATAACCGCGCGCTCGGCATTACCGAGCTGGATTCCCTGGAGATCACCGAACTGCCCGAGCGCGAGGCGCTTTCGTTGGTCAACGCCAACATCGCAGCCCCGATCAATGCCGCCCTGGCGCTGAACGTTATGTCAGACGGGGCACTCGCCTACGCGAACGCGCAGCAGACGGCCCCCATCATCCAGGGCGTGTAGCGGCGTCTGCCAGTAATGCGATGAATGGAGCCTTGCATCATGACAGAACTGCAGACACCCCACCGTGACCTCGAGCCGGACGATGCGTTCGAGCTACCGCCGCGCCACGTCCTGTCACTGATCAGCCCGACGATCACCGACGGGCTCGTGTCTTACGCGAACGCGGCTCAGAACACGCCCACCAGCCAGGGCACCACCGGCAGCAGCGCGACGTCGAGCCCGCTGTACTCTCAGGGTTTGTCAGCCGTCACCAGCGCCGCGCAGTCCGCGCCTTCTACACCGAACGGCGCAACGGTCCAGAACCTGGATTCGCCCAATTCGTCCGGTGTAGCCACCACGTCGCACGGCTAACCGGACTGGCTGATGCCGGAGGACGACCCACTGTCGTCCTCCGGTATTCGCCATGAGGTTGGAATGCACACCGCTTCGATACCCAGCAGGAGTCGACTGATCGCGCTCGCGCACAGTCTGCGGCTCGGCACGACGGTGCTTCGAGCGCGGCTGAGCCACTCGCACAAAGACGTGTTGCGACCCAGGCTCGCCGACAACGTGCGGCTGCTGGGTCCCATGACCGAGAGTGCGTTCGCCGCACAGCCGTGGCTGGTGGAGCGCAACGGCAGATTCCTGCAGGTGACGGAATTCCTGTACCGGGTGGCCGAGCTTTCGGACGGTACGCGCACGATCGACCAGATCGCGGCGGACGCGTCGAGCGCGATTGGCGCCGAGATTCCGGCCGACCTTGTGCAGCGAACGCTGGAGTCCAGGCTGGTGCCAATGGGGCTCATCGCCGCGGATGCGGCGTTTCACGTACCTGCTGGAGCTTCGAGACCAGCCGCCGCCACCGCGCCACGCTCGGCTCTGGCGCTCAGCATGCGAATGGCGGTGATCAATCCGCGCCTGATCGACCCGCTGACGCGCGTGCTGCAATACCTGTACAGCCCGCTGCTTCTGCTGCTGCTCCTGTTTCTGACGCTACAAGCGCAGTACTGGCTGCTGTTCGTCCACGGGGTCGCAGGGGGTATTTACCAGGCGCTCAACGTGCCGGGCGTCCTGCCGCTCGTACTGGCGCTGGTGGTTTCATCCGCCGCCTTCCACGAATTGGGCCACGCCGCGGCGCTGCGTTACGGCGGAGGGCGAGTGCGGAGTATGGGCGTCGGATTCTATCTGATGTACCCCGCCTTCTATACCGACGTGACGGACAACTACCGTCTCAGGCGGTGGGCGCGGGTGCGAACGGACCTGGGAGGCTTCTACTTCAACCTGGTGTTCTCGCTTGGGCTGATGGCCATCTATCACGTCACGGGACAGGAATTCCTGCTGCTCGTGGCGCTGCTCACGGACATCGACATTGCCCATCAATGTCTTCCGTTTGTGCGTCTGGATGGGTATTGGGCCCTGGCGGATCTCACCGGCATTCCGGATTTCTTCTCGTTCATGGGTGCCTACCTGCGGAGCGTTTTACCGGTGCCCGGGTGGAAGGGGCGCAGGCTTCCGGCACTGAAGTGGTGGGCCAAAGCGGTCTTCGCGCTGTACATCGCCTTCGCGATACCAGCCATCGCGCTGTTCCTCTTCGCAACGTTGAAAGCCACGCCGCGCGTGCTGGTCACGGCCTGGGCGGCGGTCCACCAGAAACTCGCCGACGTGACGCAGGCGCAGGCGACCGGCGACGCGATCGCGGCTGCCAGTGCCGAAGCACAAGTGCTGCTGCTGCTTCTGCCGGTGTTCGGGCTGTTGGTAATGCTGTTTACGCTTGGTCGCAGCCTTGCCTGGGGGCTGTGGCGGTGGGGCAGGCCCACGCGTCGGCGGCGGTTGGCCAGCGGGTTCGTCTCAGCGGCTATCGCCGCCTTGCTGGTCTTTTTGTGGCTACCCGGCCTGCCGAACCCGGCCACTTATGCGCGAGTGCTCGACTGGTTCCGTACTCCCGACTCGGCGTCCGCGGCGGCCCCCCTGACGGCGGAAGAGCGTGGCACGATACCACAAGCGGTCGCCGCCATTCCGGCCGCGCGTGTACCGACCCCCGCTCGAGCGGCTGCCAGTGCGAGCGCCACAGCAACGATGGCGGCGACACCGACTGACACGGGTTCTGCCGACGACGGCGGATCAGCCCCGACGCTGAGCGTTGCCAGCGCGAGGTCGAGCCGCGAGCTGTCGGCGCGGGAACAGTCGCGCGCGCCCGCCGGCTCGGCGCCGGCCGTGCCCACGGGAGTGCCATCCGGCGGGCGCGGGTCGATAACCGACGAGCGTGCCAGCCGTTCCGTCGGCGGTGGGCACATCGAACCGCCGCCGACCGCGGACGCCACGGATGCCGCGGACGCCACGGCCCCGCTGCGCGATGCGCCGAACGCGGACGCGAGTGCGGCTCACGATCGCGCGGTGATCGGGTCCTGGCCGCCTTCCCCCGCGCCCGCGTCAACGCCGGCCTCGTCGGCGCCTTCGCTCAGTTCTTCAGCCTCTTCAGCACCCTCGCCAGCGCCGGCGCCGACTCGTGCAATCCAGGCAGCTTCGCCCGCGCCCACGTCTCAGCAGCCAACCGCCGTCACGAGCAATGCAATCGTCACCAGCGGAGCCGCGCAGAGCGCAACCTCCGGCCCTGCCGCCTCAGCTGCGAGTCGCCACCGCCGCTTCCGCGAGTGCGACCGCCGCGCCGTCAAGCGCCACCGCCGCGCCCGCGCCGGCGGCGACCAATCAGACCAGTCCGTCTCCGACGCAAGCGTCGCCGAGCGCATCGCCCGCGGTAAATCCAGCGCCTTCGCCAGTCGCCCACTGAGCACCGACGGCGGTGCGCGCAGCGAGCTTCAGGCGGTCTTCGCGCAGCGGCCCGCGCCGGCGACCAATCAGACCAGTCCGTCTCCGACGCAAGCGTCGCCAGGTGCATCGCCCGCCCCAACGATCGCGGAGCAACCCTTCCCGAAACGGTTTTCGGCCCTCGGCCGGGCAGTGGCGCGAAGCGGGCGCATGAGCCGAATCCAACGCGTCGTTAAGGCCTCGCCCCGCGGGTTCTGCATCGGCGCACCACTCGCGCCTATCGACCTCCAGCGCGGTCTTCGCGCAGCAGATTGTTCGCTTGACACGTTCTGACCCACGGCGTACGGTGACGCGCGACGCGGCATGGACCGCATGTTGGACCAGTTCGTTTCCCGCGCGCCGTCCCGCACAAGCGGGCTGATCGGCATGGTGCTGCCGTCGGTCGTGCGCCACCGCTTCCCCGAGCTGATCGGCGGTGCGGAAGAGACCATCCGGCGGGCTGGCTACTCGCTCGTCCTGGGCGCGTCCGGTGATGACCGCTCGCTCGAGGCGGATCAACTCCAGCGGATTGTGGACCTCGGCGCAAGCGGACTGATCGTGTACGCCGTCGATGGCCCGCTCAACGTGCCGGCGCTTCGCCAGCTCTTCGATCGTGGCTTCCCACTCGTGCTCATTGACCGCTACTTCGCCGATCTGGCGGTCGATACCGTCACCATGGACAACATCGGAGGTGGCTTCATCGCCGTTCAACATCTGTTCGAGCAAGGCTTCCAACGCATCGGTTATATCGGGACCAACAACCTGCGGACCTCGAGCATCGTCGAACGCATGGCTGGCTTCCGCTGGGCCATGGAGGCGTGCGAGCAGCACGTGGAGCCAGATCAGATCTGCACCGCACTGCGCACAACGCCGTGGCCCGTTCGTGATGCCGAGGTCGAGCGCCACAATCAAACCGTGCTGCGGGCCTACCTGGATCGGCCCGAGCGGCCCGACGGCGTATTTGCATGCAACGACTTCGTCTCGTTCCAGGTAGTCCAGGCAGCGGAGCGCCTGGGTCTGCGCGTACCCGACGATCTGGGCGTCGTCGGCTTCGACAACGTCTCGTACGCGGACTACTTCGGTGTGCCGCTCACGACCGTCGAGCAGCAGTTCGAGGAGCTGGGCGCGACGGCTGCCTCGTTCGTGCTCGACCGCATTAGCGGCCAGCGGACGCGGCTCGGACGGTTTGTCATTTCGCCGCGCCTGATTGTGCGACGCTCCTCGAGTCGTGAGGCCGCTGGCCACCCCGCGCTCAGCGACGGGGCGATGCCAGCGATCCCCTGAACGACGTCAGGCTGGTGCGTGCCAGCCGGCGTCTGCCCACAGCTCGCCGCTGACGGCCGAGTTGCCGATCAGGAAGCAGATCGCGTCGGCGATCTCCTCCGGACGGATGAGGCGGCCGAGCTGGGTGTACGGCAGGATGTTGCGCGCGATGAACTCGTCGCCGAGCGCCTGGACCATTGGTGTGTTGGTGTAGCCGGGGTGGATGACCGCGCAGCGGACCCCGTGGAAGATGGCTTCCTTCATGAGCGTCGCCGCCGCACCCTCCAGGCCGGCTTTGGTCGTCGCGTACGAGATCTGCCCCTTATTGCCCGTGGACGACACGGAGCCGATCAGGATGCCCACACCCTGGACCTCTTCGCTCGCTACCCAGCGCTTCAAGCCCTGCCGATAGCGCGCCTGAGCAATTCGGGCGACCATCTCGAGCACCCAGTAGACGGGCGCGATCAGGTTGACGTCGACCACCAGCCGGAAGATCTCTTCCGAGTAGATCTCCGCCTCGCCCGTGGTCCTGTCAATGCGTATCGCCAGGTCATCGCGGGTGATGCCGGCTGCCGGGACGCAGATGCTGACCAGACCGTAATGAGCGCTGATTGTGTCGAACACGCGTCGCCGGAATGCCGCCTCCGTCACGTCCCCCTGGAACGGCGTGGCCAGCGGCCAGCCGACGTGCTCGTTCACGGCGGCAGCCGTCGAGGCCACGCATTCGGTGCGGTCGACCAGGGCGATCGCCCTGGCCCCGCGCTTGCCCAGATCGAGCGCAAGCGCCCTGCCGATGCCGCCGGCCGCGCCGGTGATCACGGCCACTTTGTCCTGGATATTCATCACGCCTCCCGGGAGATAAAGCCCCGTCCCCTGTGCGAACGGTCGCGCTCCCCAGGATGCTGGCCGCGCCGCAACTCGACCAGCGTAGAACTACGCGTTCGGTGTACACGGCGTTGCGCCCTCCGCCGCTGACGCGACTCGTTCGCTTGCGAGAGGCGAGCACCAGAGCTCATTGTGATGACATCCGCCCGCGGAGAGCGGCTCGCGCGTTCAGGCCAGGCTGCCAGTCGGCGGGCGGCAAACCCAAGCAAAACCTGGTGGTGATGAGGCGCTACGCCGGTTTGAGGAGGAGTACGCCCAGCGGCGGCAGCGTGACCTCGAGGCAGTGGGCGTGGTTACCCCACTGCTCGTCGGTGGCCCACACGAGCCCGCCATTGCCCAGGTTGCTCCCGCCGTACATCTCGGCGTCGCTGTTCAGCAGCTCCCGCCAGTGTCCACCGCGTGGGACGCCCAGGCGGTAGGCGTGTCGCGGCACGGGCGTGAAGTTGCTGACTACCACCACGGGGTTGTCCGGATCATGGCCCCGACGGAGGAAGGCGAAGACGCTGTTTTCGTTGTCGTGGACTTCCAGCCACTCGAAGCCCGGCCAGTCGAAGTCCACCTGGTGCAACGCCGGTTCGGCACGGTACAGCCGGTTGAGATCAGTCATCCAGCGCTGCAAGCCAGACTGGAACGGGTACTGGAGGAGGTGCCAGTCGAGACTCTTGGCCTCGCTCCACTCGTCGCCCTGGCCGAAGTCGCAGCCCATGAACAGCAGCTTCTTGCCCGGGTGACCCCACATGTAGCCGAACAGCAGCCGCAGCGTCGCGAACTGCTGCCACGGGCTGCCCGGCACCTTACTGAGCAGGCTGCCTTTGCCATGCACCACTTCGTCATGCGACAGGGGCAGCACGAAATTCTCGTGGAAGGCGTACAGCAGGCTGAAGCTCAGCTCGTTGTGGTGCCACCGTCGATGAACAGGATCCTCGGAGATGTAGCCGAGCGTGTCGTTCATCCAGCCCATGTTCCACTTGAGGCTGAAGCCGAGCCCGCCCATATACGGTGGCCGGCTCACCATCGGCCAGGAGGTCGATTCCTCGGCGATGGTCAACACGCCCGGGCACTCCGTGTGGACCACCTCGTTCATCCGCCGCAAGAAGTCGATGGCCTCGAGGTTCTCCCGTCCACCGTACTCGTTTGGCACCCACTCCCCCTCGCGACGGGCATAGTCCAGGTACAGCATCGAGGCAACCGCGTCTACCCGCAGTCCATCCAGGTGGTACTCCTCCAGCCAGAACAGCGCGTTCGAGATCAGGAAGCTGCGCACCTCGTGGCGGCCGTAGTTGAAGATCTTGGTGCCCCAGTCGGGGTGCCAGGCCTGGCGCGGATCGCTGTGCTCGTAGAGCGCCGTGCCGTCAAACATGGCCAGGCCGTGCGGATCATACGGAAAGTGGCCAGGGACCCAATCCACGAGCACGCCGATGCCCGACTGGTGCAGCGTGTCCACGAAGTATTTGAAGTCGTCCGGCGTGCCAAAGCGGCTGGTCGGCGCGTAGTAGCCGAGGCTCTGATACCCCCATGATCCATCGAACGGGTGCTCAGTGATGGGCATCAGCTCGAGGTGCGTGTAGCCCATCTGCTGGCAGTACTCGGCCAACTGGTGCGCGAGATCCCGATAACCGAGGAACTCGTTGGTCTCAGGGACGCGTTTCCACGAGCCCAGGTGAACTTCGTAGACACTGATTGGCGCATCGAACGCCTGGCGGGCTGCACGCTCGGCCAGCCATGCCGCATCGTTCCACTCATACCTGTTCAGGTCCCACACGACGGAGGCTGATCTCGGTCGAACCTCCGCGGCAAAACCATACGGGTCGGCCTTCTCCAGCCAGTCGCTACGGCCGCGAGGGTGTAGCGCGTACTTGTACAACGCACCCTGGCTGAGCTGCGGCACGAAGCCTTCCCAGATGCCCGAGCTGCCGCGACTGCGTAAGGGCGTCGCTCCTGGCTGCCAGCCATTGAAATCGCCGATGACGGCTACCTCCTCGGCGTTCGGGGCCCACACCGCGAAGACCGTTCCGGCCGGGTCTTGCGGGCCGCCGGGATGGGCGCCCAGCTTCCGATACGCGTGGGTGTGCGTGCCTTCGTTGAAGATCGTCGCCATCTGGAACCTCCCAATGACAGATCACTCCAGGGCCCAGCTCATGCCCGACCGTTAGACGGCTGGTTGGTCAGCGCCTCGGCGGTCCAGCGGTCCGTAATCAGCACGTTGATCCAGCCGCCTGAGAGCGCACCGCGGATGGCATCATGCTTGCGCCGCCCACCAGCAATACCGACCGACCGGGCCACCTTGCGCAGCTGGTCCGGTCGTATGCCGATCACGCGTTCATCCAGGGGCGTCAGCACCCGCTGGCCCTGGCGATCGAAGAAACGCAAGCAGATGTCACCGACAGCGCTCCGCGCGCGCAGCAGATCCAGTTCTTCGGCACTGAAGATGTTGCCACTGCTGGCCAGCAGCGTCGACGGCTCGAGCGTGCCGATGCCGACCAGCGCGAGCGTGACATGATCGAATTTCTCGACTGCCGAGCGCACGAAAGGATCGTCGATATAGATGCGGGCTGCGTCAGCTGACCCGGCGACGCCGGGCGTGGGCAAGAACACGGCTTTGCCATGGGTGAAGGCAGCCAGTCGACCGGTGAGGTGCGCGGCGTGCACTTCAGCAGCTGGATTCCCGACGCCGCCCAGGATCTGAACCACGTCCGCCTTGGCCGAGCGCGGCAGCGGGTGCATCGCGTCGACCATCGCCAGGAGCGTCGCGCTCCAGGATGAGATGCCGACCACGTCGCCTTCTTTGAGTGTGCTCTCGACATAAAAGGCAGCCGCCGAGCCGAGGTCGCGCAGGATCTGTTCGTCCTCGCCAACCGTATCGACGACAACGGCCTCTTTCAGACCATACGTCGCCTCCAGCTCGCTCTCCAGCTCCGTGTGCGCGCCGGGCGGCACGCTGACCGTGATGCGGACGATGCGCTCCTGCTCGGCGCGTTTGAGGAGCCGTGACACGGTGGATTGCGACAGGCTCATCTGCGCGGCGATATCAGCCTGGCGCACGCCGCGCTGGTAGTACAGGCCGGCGACCTTGGCGATCTGGCGTAGTTCGTCGCGGCGTGGCACTCAACGGCCTCCGAGGCCACACAGTCGGCCTCGCATAAAGATGCGCATGTGGGGAGATATGCGGTCGGCGGAGTCTAGGGGCGGCTGGCGGGGCCAGTCAAGCGCCGGCGCGGGGGGATTTTGGCTGTTGACAGAGCGCCGCGGCCACGCTAAGCTCGGCATATCCTTTCAGTATAGAATAATTATTCAAGACCCATGAGGTGACCGGCCATGGATCACGACCACGCTCAGCTCAGTGCACTGCCCAGTCTCGATGCCGACTACTACTTCGGCCGACCCAAGCTGTTCCTCACCCCCCGCGAGCTGGCCCGACTCACCCTGGTGCGTTCCAGGCTCGGCGAGACCCGCGACGAGCGCGAGACGGAAGCGCGCCGTGATTGATCGACTCCAGCTCGAGCGGCTCAGGGAGCTCGCCACAGACATCCGCCGACGCGATCTGGAGATGGTCCACCGCGCGCGGCTCGGGCACATCGGGGGTGACCTGTCGGCGACGGACATTCTGGCCACGCTGTATTTCGCGGTGCTCAAGGTGGACCCCGAAGCGCCAGACTGGCCCGAGCGCGACCGCTTCATCCTGAGCAAAGGCCACTGCGCTGGAGCGCTGTACACCACGCTGGCCGAAAAAGGCTTCATCGAACGCGACGAGCTGCGTACCTACATGCAGCCACACTCGCGCCTCGGCGGCCACCCCGACCGGACCAAGATGCCCGGCGTCGAAACCAACACCGGTCCACTCGGGCATGGGTTACCCGTCGCGGTTGGTTGCGCGCTGGGGGCCAAGATCGACGGGGCCGCCTGGCGCACGTTTGTCTTGACCGGCGACGGTGAGCTCCAGGAAGGCAGCAACTGGGAGGCTGCGCTGTCCGCGGCGCACTACAAGCTGGACAACCTGACCGTCGTTGTCGACCGCAATGGCCTCCAGCAGGGTGATTTCACGGAGCGCACGATGCATCTCGATCCTCTGCCCGACAAGTGGACTGCGTTCGGCTGGTCTGTCCGTGAAGTCAACGGGCACGATCACGCGGCGCTGCTGGACGTTTTCGATCAACTCCCCTTCCAGTGGGGCAAACCCAACTGCATCATCGCCCATACGCACAAGGGCCAGGGCGTTTCCTTCATGCGCGATCGGCCGGCCTGGCACCACCGCGTGCCCACCGACGCGGAGCTGGCCCATGCGCTCAGCGAGCTGAATGGGCACCGGGTGCTGGCATGAGTGCCCTGTTCGATTGTCGCGACGCTTTCGCCGAAGCGCTCGAAGACGTGGCGCTGCACGATCCGCGTATTTGTGCGGTGGTCAACGACTCGGTCGGCTCCAGTAAGATCGGCGATTTCGCCAGGCGATTTCCCGAGCGCCTGATCAACGTCGGCATCGCCGAACAGACCATGGTCGGGCTCGCCGCCGGACTGGCCAACGCCGGCAAGATCCCGTTCGTGTGCGCCGCCTCGTGCTTTCTCACCGGACGCGCGCTCGAGCAGATCAAAGCTGACGTGGCCTACTCGGATGCCAACGTCAAGCTGTGCGGGATGAGCCCAGGCATGGCCTACGGCGAGCTGGGGCCCACGCATCACTCCATCGAGGATCTTGCCTGGACCCGCGCCATCGCCAACCTCACCGTGATTGTGCCGGCCGATCCGCTCGAGACCGACCAGGCGCTGCGCGTCGCGGCCGAGATGTATGGGCCGGTCTTTCTGCGCATCGCTCGCATGCCCGTGCCGGTGGTTCACGAAGATGGGTACCGCTTCACGATCGGTCGCGCCGATCAGCTCCGGCCTGGGCGCGATGTGACGCTGATCGCGAACGGGACGATGGTCAGTCGGGCCCTCGACGGAGCCGAGCTCCTGGCTGTCGCTGGTGTCGATGCGCGCGTGCTGAACATGTCGACCGTCCGCCCGATCGATCGCGAGGCAATCATCGCCGCCGCGGCTGAAACGGGCCACATCGTGACCGTCGAAGAACACTCCGTGTACGGCGGCCTCGGCAGCGCCGTGGCGGAGGTGGTGTGCACGACACTGCCGGTGCCGATGCGCATCCTTGGTGTACCCGGTGTCTTTGCTCCCACCGGGTCAGTGAGCTGGTTGTTGGAGCACTTCAACCTGACACCCACCGGTATTCGTGACGCGGCCTTCGAGCTGGTGGAGGCGCGGCTCGCGGCATGAGTGCCGACTGCATTCTGGCGATTGACCAGGGGACGACCAACACCAAAGCGATTCTGGTCGATGCCACAGGCGCGATCGTCGCTCAGGCCTCGCGGCCGGTGGCCGTGAGCTATCCCCAGCCTGCCTGGGTTGAACAGGACCCGCGCGTGCTCTGGTCCAGCGTGCAGCAAGCGATGGATGAGTGCCTCGTCGCAGTGTCAGCGGGCAGGCTGGCGGCGGTGGCGATCACCAACCAACGCGAAACGATCCTCCTGTGGGACCGCCAAACGGGCGAACCGCTGGGACCGGCGGTTGTGTGGCAATGCCACCGCTCCGCTCCATTCTGCCAGGAGTTGTCGGCTCGCGGTCTCGAACCGTTCATCCGCGAGCGCACCGGTCTGACCATCGACCCGATGTTCTCCGCGGCGAAAGCTCGCTGGTTGCTGGCGC
Organism: Chloroflexota bacterium; assembly: GCA_005883405.1. Classification (GTDB taxonomy): domain Bacteria; phylum Chloroflexota; class UBA6077; order UBA6077; family CF-72; genus CF-72. Next base: position 11,901 of record VBGG01000166.1, read on the forward strand.
ACACGGCTGATGGATCGGAGCGCGCGGCGCGCGGTGAGCTGTGTCTGGGCACCGTCGACAGCTGGTTGCTGTGGAATCTTACCGGGGGCGGGGTCCACGCGTGCGATGTCACCAACGCATCGCGCACGCAGCTCTTCGATATCCACAACTTGCGCTGGGACACGGAGCTCGCGGACCTGTTTGGAGTGCCACTCGCCGCGCTTCCTGAAGTGAAGCCATCCAGCGCATCGTTCGGCGCAACGGTTGCACTGAATACGCTGCCTGCCAACGTGCCGGTTGCCAGCATGATCGGCGATTCGCACGCGGCGCTGTTTGGCCACGCGGCATTCCGACCTGGCGGGGTGAAGGCGACCTACGGCACCGGCTCGTCGCTGATGGCTTCCACGCCCACCGCCGTCCGGTCGGAGCGCGGCCTTTCGACGACCATCGCCTGGGCGCGCGACCGCCTCGACCATGCAACGTACGCCCTCGAAGGCAACATCTATGCCACCGGAGCGGCAGTCGCCTGGCTCGCTGACATCCTTGGGCGTGGCGACTCCGCCGAGGGCATCGAGCGCCTGGCGAGCCAGGTACCGGATTCGGGCAGCGTCTATTTCGTGCCGGCGCTGGTCGGGCTCGGCGCACCGTACTGGAACGACGCCGCGCGCGGGATGATCAGCGGACTGGTGGGCGGCACCCGCCCGGCTCACCTTGCGCGAGCCACGCTGGAGTCGATCGCGTATCAGGTACGCGACGTGCTGGATGCGCTGGTACAGGATGTCGGCTTCGAGCCAGGCTGCCTCCTGGCGGATGGCGGCGGCAGCCGTAACGACCTGCTGATGCAAATCCAGGCCGACATTGTCGGGTTGCCGGTGATCCGCAGTGCGTCGGCTGAGCTGTCCGCGCTCGGGGCGGCCTGGCTGGCCGGTCTGGCCATCGGACTGTGGTCATCGGAGGACGAGCTCGAGACGCTGGTACCGGCCGGCGATCGGTTTGAACCGCGGCTGTCAGCGGTTGAGCGCGAGGCGCGTATTGCGGGCTGGCAGCAAGCCGTCGCGTGCACATTGTTCGACGCCACTCGGCGTGCACAGCAGAGAAAGGGGTGAGTGTGGACAACCTGCGTTTTGGGGCCGGAATCTGGCTTTTCGGACAGATGGTGGATCGCTACGCGACCGACGCCTACGGTCCGCCAGTCAGCACATTGGAAGCGATCGACCGCGCGGGCCAGGTCGGTGAGCTCGACGTGCTTGATGTCAATTATCCCTTCACCGACGCGTCGATCACGGTCGAAGATGTAAAGAGGGCGCTGGAGCGCAGCGATTACGCCGCACCTCTACATGCGCGAGTTCCGCATTGGCAGTTTTACGCACCCCGACGCGGCGGTGCGGCGAAAGGCGATCGATCTGGGCAAACGGGCAATCGGAGTCGCCCGCGCGCTCGACGCGGCGTACGTGAAGTTCTGGCCGGGTCAGGATGGTTTCGACTACCCGTTCCAGGTCGACTACATGCAGATCTGGGACTACGCCATCAATGGCGTGCGCGAAGTGGCCGCGGCGGACCCCGCGATGCAATTTGCGATTGAGTACAAGTTCAAAGAGCCGCGCACGCACATGCTCTTCAGCACCGCGGCGCGCACGCTCTTGGCGATTCAGGAGATGCGCGTTGACAACGTTGGCATCGTACTCGATCTCGGCCACTCCCTTTTTGCAAAAGAGACGCCTGCCGAAGCCGTCCAGCTGGTTGCACGTCACGGGAAGTTGGTCAGTGTCGAGATGAATGACAACTGGCGCGAGTGGGATGATGACCTGGCGGCTGGTTCCGTCCACCTGATCGAGACGCTGGAGTTCCTCACGGCGCTGCGTCGGATCGGCTGGACTGGTGAATGGCTGCTGGATCAATTTCCATTCCGCGAAGATGCCGTCGAGGCAGCGCGTGCAAGTATCCGTCGGTTGCGAGCGATGGATCGGCTGCTCGACCGCCTGGATGTGACGGTACTGGCCGAGGCGCAAGCGCGACAGGACGCGCTTGCCGCCCAGAATCTTGTCTACGAGCTGCTGCTGGGCGAACTGGCGGTGGCAGCGTGAAGCACTCTGTACAGGGAGGGAATTCGATCGTGGTGAATATGGTCCGGCTTACACGGCTCCTGTTTGGGCCAATCGTCGTAGTGGGTCTTGTTGCTGGTTGTGCGCAATCGCCCCAGGTGACCCCCGCGGGCCCTACCGCCGGCGCGGCCGCGGTCGGCGGTGCGGCTCCTACTGCAGCGGTCGCAGCCAATCCGGTTGGTGGCGGGGCGAGTGCGACGACCGAAGTCGGCACGCCGCGCAACGAAACGCTCATTGTCCAGACGTTCGACGGCAAGACAGATAACCCGTCGAATATGAATCCTCTTTCCGGCAGTTATTCGATCTGGCGCGGCTTCCGCGAATTGGGCTGGGGTTATTTATGGGAGATGGATACGGCCAGCGGCAAGTCCTACCCCGAACTGGCAGCCGAGCTGCCGAAGGTGCTCGACGACCAACACACCCAATTCCAGATTTCGTTGAAACCGGGCATCTACTGGAGTGATGGGGTCGAGTTCAGCGCCGACGACGTCATCTACACGCTCGATACCTACATGGCGGGCAAGGGCAAGCTGACCTACTTTGGTGTGCCCGTCATCAACGGCTACGTCAAATCCTACAAGAAGATCGACAACTACACGCTCGAAATCGACACCACACACCCGGCGTATGACTTCGGGACGACGCTGGGGGTCTACACCTGGGGCTCGGCATTCAACATCGTCCCGAAGCACATCTTCGAAAAGGAATCCGACCTGGCGGCCTTCAAGAACACCAATCCGGTGACGCTGGGCGCCTACACGATCAAGTCGTTCGATCCAAACGGTCAGTGGCATCTCTGGCAGCGGCGCGACGACTGGCAGCGCTCGGCTACCGGCGCGCTGGGTGAGCCGGCGGCGAAGTACGTGTTCTACAAGAACTTCGGCGATGAGCAAACGCGCACGTTGGCGTTTATCAAGAACGAGTACGACGTCGACACATTCATGAGCCCGGATAGCATCGCCGCCGCGCAGAAGCAGAACCCGAAGATTGCGACCTTCTCGAAAACACTGCCCTTCCACGACATGGGCGACGCCTGCTCGTACGGCATCCTCATGAACCAGCAGAAGGCGCCGTTGGACAACCCGAACGTTCGCTGGGCGCTGGCGCTGTCGCTCGACCTGCAGAGCGTTGGCATCAACGCAATGAGCGGCCAGTTCCGGGCATCTTCGGAGCCGATGCCGGATACGCAGATCACCCGCCCGGCCTACTTCGATTCGATGCAACAGTGGCTCACCGACCTGAAGCTGCCGGATGGTTATCAGCCGTACAACCCGAACTTCGGCGCGCAGATGGCCAGCAAGCTGGGCGACATGGGCATGGACGAATCAACACTGCCCAAGGGCGATGACGTGAGCAAGAGCTTCGGCCTCGGCTGGTGGAAGGCTGACACGACCGAGGCCCAGAAGCTGATGGCTTCGGCGGGCTATACGAAGGGCGCGGACGGCTTCTACGCCGGACCGGACGGCACGACGTGGCAAGTGGAGCTGGTCATCCCCAGTGACTGGAACAAGGTCATGCAGCGCGTCGGGTTCTCGATCGCCGATGCCTGGACCAAGGCTGGCTTCAAGGTGAACGCCCGCCAGGTAGACAACGGCGAGTTCACCAAGGTGCAGAACACCAATGCGTTGCTCACCACGATGGTCAACTGGTCCACCAGCTGCGTCTTCAATACCAACTATTTGAATAGCTGGCGCTCATTCCAGAAGGAAAACCTGAAGGAGCCCGACTCGAACGACGCGATCACCGGCAACGCCGACCGGATTACTGATCAGAAGGTCTTCGACCTGATCACCAGGGCTTCTTCGATGGACCAGTCGACGCCCGAGTTCGTCGACACCGGCCGGCAGGTCATCCAGGAGATGATCCAGAACATGGAATACATCAACATGATGAACATTCCGACCACCATCCCGACCAACGGGGCGTACTGGACGAATTTCCCGAAGGCCGAGAACGCCTACGCGGTCCCCTACACCTGGTGGAGCTCGTTCAAGAAGATTCTGGTCAACATTAAGCCCACGGCGCAGTAACAGATCAGAAAGGAGGAGGTGGGGCAGATGAAACTGGCTCAATACGTACTGCAACGGTTTGTGACGTATCTCGCGGTCCTCTTCATCGGCATCACGATCACGTTCTTCCTGCCCCGCCTCATGCCGGGCGACCCGATCAATAACTACATCTCGCAGGTGCAGTCGCGCGCGGGGCAGACACTCAGTCCGGAGGCCACCCAGCAGTTGCGTGACTCGCTGGCCCAGTTGTACGGCCTGCAAGGCGATCTCTTCACGCAGTACCTCGGCTTCCTCAGCCGCGTGTTCCTGCACTTCGATTTTGGCCCGTCGTTCACGTCGTATCCCGAGCCGGTGTCGACGATCCTGCTCACAGCTCTGCCGTGGACGGCTGGACTGCTGCTGACTACGACGCTCATATCCTGGCTGCTCGGCAACCTGATCGGATTGGTGGCTGGCTACTTCAACAAGCATCCGGCGGCCACGGTGCTGGAGATCTTCGGCATCGTTCTCTACCCGATTCCGTATTACATCGTGGCACTCACCGTCATTGTGGTGCTTGCCTTCGTCTTTCCGATCTTTCCACTGACGCCGACGTTTCTGCCGGGCGCTGAAACGTTCGCCAGGATCGGCTCGATCCTCTACAACTCCTTCTTGCCGGCGCTGACCCTGGTGCTGGCCGGGTTCGGCTGGAACATCCTGAGCATGAAGGCGCTGGCCGTGGCTACCAAAGAGGAGCCGTACGTTCAGTTCGCGCGGTTGAAAGGGACGCCCGACTGGACGCGGATGACCGGCTATGTCTTCCGTAACGCGCTGCTGCCACAGGTGACGGCGCTGGTCCTTTCACTCGGCACGATTTTCAACGGTGCCCTGCTCACCGAGATGCTTTTCACCTATCCGGGGGTTGGACTGCTGATGCGCACGGCAGCGGGAGCCGGCGACTACAACCTGTTGTACGGTGCGATTACCATGGCCATCATCGCGGTGGCGACCGCGGCCTTTGTGCTCGATCTGTGCTATCCGCTCTTAGACCCACGCATTCGACTGGCGAGGTGACCGAGATGAGACAAAGTGTTGCCCTGCCTCGAGGCGTCCAGTTCAAGCCGCGTGTCGGGGCTCCGTCGCGACGCCGGCGCCCGAAGCTGAACGCCCGACTGTACGTCGGCCTCAGCATCATCGCCATCTTCATCCTGAGTAGCTTTCTGTTGCCGTTGCTCAACTCCGTCGACCCGGCGGAGCAAGGCACGTATCTGAAGAATCTGCCAATCAGCGGCAGACATCTGCTCGGTACGACCGCGCTCGGACAGGACATCTTCTGGTTCCTGGTGACCGCCATCCGCAACTCGCTGCTCCTTGGCGTGGGGGTAAGCCTGGGGGTGACGGTGATCTCCACATTTCTTGGCCTGAGCGCGGGTTTCATCGGTGGCTGGTACGAGCGCATCGTGGTCATCTTCATCGATACGTTCATCACCATTCCGGTACTGCCCATCCTGATCGTGGTCGGAGCGCTGGTGCGCGGGAACACGTCGTTCGCCATCGTCGGCGTCATCCTGATCTGTTTTGGTTGGGCCTGGAACGCGCGCACCATCCGCTCCATGGCGTTGTCGCTGCGCGAGCGCGAGTTCGTCAACATGGCTCGCTTCTCGGGGGCCAGCACCATGGACATCATCTATCGCGAAATCTTTCCGTACGTCTACGCCTACATGGTCGTCGGCTTCATCAACACCATCCTGTTCGCGATCAATACCGAGGCGGCGCTGGCAGTCATCGGCCTGTCGAAAGTGCAGGTTCCAACACTAGGATCGATCATCTTCTGGGCACTGAACTACAACGCGCTGATGATCGGCCAGACCGCCTGGATCATCGCGCCAATCGCGGCGTCTGTGGTCCTCTTCCTGGGGCTGTTCCTGACGTCGACCGGGTACAACCAGCTGTTTGCGGAGAGGCGGGGGGTCGCATGATCAAGCTCGACAACGTCGTTGCAACGTACACCACACAGCGCGGCCACGTGAACGCGGTCGACGGTGTCGACCTGGAGATTCCAGACAGCATGATTCTGGGCATCGCCGGAGAGTCAGGCTGCGGCAAGAGCACGCTGATGAAGGTGATCTACGGCGACACCGGCTTCCCGCTGGATTTGTCGGCGGGGTCCGTCAACTATGGCTTCGACAACGATCGCGGCCAGCCGGTGACCAGCAAGAACATCCAGAAGGAATGGTTCAAGCGCATCTCCTACATCCCGCAAAGCTCGATGAGCTCGCTGAACCCGGTGGTGCGCATCCGTCACCAGTTCACCGACTACCCTGCCACGTCGAAGAACAAGGCCGAGACGCTGGAACAGGTGCGTACCTTCATCCAGAAGCTGGGCTTGCCGCCCGAAGCGATCGACGCCTATCCGCACCAGCTGTCGGGCGGGATGCGTCAGCGCATCATGGTCGCAATGGCGACATTCCAGCAACCGGAGATCATCCTGGCGGACGAGCCAACAACAGCGCTGGACGTGGTGGTGCAGAAAGACATTCTGATGCTGCTGATGGAGCTGCAAAAGGAGATGAAGAACACCATCATCTTCGTTTCCCACGACATGGGCGTGCACTACCAGCTCACCGACCGGATGATGATCATGTACGCCGCCAAGGCGGTCGAGTATGCCGACACCGCGGACATTTTCAGGGAGCCGCTGCACCCCTACACGCTGATGCTGACCAACTCGCTGCCGACGATTGGCGACGATCGCGCTCGGGCGGGCCTGCCTGGCAGTCCGCCGAGCCTGTGGGAGCCACCGGTTGGTTGCCGCTTCGCGCCGCGTTGCCCGCTGGCCACCGACCTCTGCCGCACCGTGGAGCCGCAGCTGGCCCAGCATCGACCCGGCCGCTTCTCGGCCTGTCATTACGCCGAGAGCGTTCCGCAGCTGAAGGAGACGATCGGCCACGCGCCGAGGCTGAGCGACGTCGCCAGGGATCCGGCGAAGCTGTTCGCCGATGTCGAAAGTGCGCTGAAGTTGGATGAGGCGCTGGAGCTGGCGACAAAGGTGGAGGAACCAGCCCGATGAGGACCATCCTCAAGACCGAGGGTCTCAACAAGGACTATCAGCTGGGCGGCTTCCCACGTAATGTGACGATCAAGGCGCTCGACAACATCAACATCACCGTCGAGAGCGATGAGCCGGTGATCATCAGCGTCGTGGGCGAGTCCGGCAGCGGCAAAACCACGCTGGCCAAGGTCATCTTGCGCCTGGTGCAACCCAGCTCCGGCGCCGTCACCGTCGCCGATCACCTGGTCGCGGGTAAACGCGCCAGGCCGGACAAAACCGAATTCCTGCGGACCGTCCAACCCATCTTTCAGAACCCGTTTGAGGCGTTCAGCCGCTATCGCACCGTCGATGCATATCTGTACGAGACGGCCACGCGTGTGGCGCAGCTGGGTCGCGACCGGGCCATCGCGGCGATGGAAGAAGCGCTGTCCGTCGTGGGGCTGGAATACAAGGATGTGCGCGGCAAGTACCCCAATCAATTCTCGGGCGGCGAGCTGCAGCGAGCCTCAGTGGCCCGCGCCTTGATCCCGCATCCCAGCCTCATCATCGCCGACGAGCCAGTGAGCATGATCGACGCGTCACGGCGCTTGATCATCATCAACCTGTTCCTGGCGCTCAAGCAGGAGTACAAGACCAGTCTGGTGTACATCACCCACGATCTCGCCACGGCCTACTACATCAGCGACTACACCGTGGTGATGAACCACGGCACCGTGGTCGAATTCGGCGAAGCCAAGCAGGTGTTGCAGAATCCGCGGCACGAGTACACGCGGCTGCTGCTTGACTCCATTCCGTCATTGGACCACAAGTGGACCGAGGAGATCGCAATCGATGCAAGTCGGAACTGACGTTGAGCAGTGGGGCATCTTTGAGCTGGAGCTGGCCGGACCTGACGGCGGCAATCCGTTCCAGGACGTTGAGCTCAGCGCTGTCTTTACGCACAAACACCGCGCCATCGAAGTGGATGGCTTCTATGACGGCGACGGGATCTATCGCGTGCGCTTCATGCCGGATACGCCCGGCACGTGGAGCTACAAGACGCAGAGCAATGCCCGGGCACTGAGCGAAAGAGAAGGCACGTTCAACTGCACCGCAGCGGCGTCGGCGTGTAACCACGGGCCAGTGCGCGTCGCCAACACGTACCACTTCGCCTATGCCGATGGCACGCCGTACAAGCAGATCGGCACCACGTGTTACGCCTGGACGCATCAGGGCGACGAGCTCGAGGAACAGACGCTGGCGACATTGCAAGAAGCGCCGTTCAACAAGATGCGCATGTGCGTCTTTCCAAAGAGCTACGACTTCAACCACAACGAGCCGGAGTTCTATCCCTTTCCGCTGCTGGTTCGGGGATCCTCCGACCCACCGCATTTCTGGGAGCCCGCAGGCTGGGAGTTCGACTGGAGCCGCTTCGAGCCGGCGTTCTTTCGGCACCTTGAGCAGCGGGTTGGCGATTTGCAAAAGCTCGGCATCGAGGCAGACATCATCCTGTTCCACCCTTACGACCGCTGGGGCTTTATCAGGATGGACGCGGAGACCGACGACCGCTACCTCCGCTACGTCGTTGCGCGGCTGGCTGCCTACCGCAACGTCTGGTGGTCGATGGCTAACGAGTGGGATCTGGCCAGAAACAAGACCTTGGCCGACTGGGATCGTTACTTCCGCATCGTGCAGGAGAGCGATCCGTATGACCACCTGCGCTCGATCCACCACTGCTTCGTGATGTATGACCACTCGAAGAGCTGGGTGACCCACCAGAGCGTCCAGCATTCAGATCTGGCGCAGGTCGCCGTCTGGCGCGAGCAGCACAAGAAGCCGGTGGTGGTCGACGAGTGCTGCTACGAGGGCAACATCCCCCACCGCTGGGGCAACATTACCGGCGAGGAGATGGTGCGCCGTTTCTGGGAAGGCACGGTGCACGGTGGCTACGTCGGCCACGGCGATACGTTCCTGGATCCACAGGACATCCTGTGGTGGGCCAAGGGCGGCGTCCTGCGGGGCCAGAGCGCGCCGCGGCTGGCCTTCTTACGACGCATCCTGGAGGAGAGTCCGGCCGCCGGTCTCGAGCCGCTCAAGAACACCGGCATCATGCCCTACTGGTTTCCCTGCGCCGGCCAGGAGCATCAGTACTATCTAACGTATTTTGGCGTGCACCGGCCGTCGCGCATGAGGTTTGACGTGCCCGAGGGCGAGCAGTACCGCGCCGAGATCATCGATACCTGGGAGATGACGGCCAGCCCGGTGGCGGAACCGGTGGTCCGTGGCAGCTGGGTCGAGCTGCCAGCCAAACCGTACCAGGCGCTGATCCTCCGCCGACAGACAGAGTGAGTGAGATCAGCCGCACACGCGCGGCGATTACGGGCGTGGCGGCAGCGATAGGCCCAGGTTCTCCCGCAGCGTCGGGCCCTCGTACTCGAGGTGGTACAGACCACGCCGTTGGAGCTCCGGGACCACCCAGCGGACGAAGTCGGCGTACGCGCCAGGCACGTGGGTCGCGGCCACGACGAAACCATCGCACGCACCTTCCGCAAACTGCTCCTCGAGGAAGTCCGCAACCTCGCGCGGGCCGCCGACCACCGCGCCTTCGACGGTGCCGCGAGCGCTGAATTGGACGAAGTCTCGCACGGTCGGGTTCGACTTGCCGCTCGCGGCAAGGACACGGTCGCGGATGCCCTGCAAGCCCGAAATGCTCTCGAGCTCGGCCTGGGTGAACGGCTCGTCCAGACCCTTGCTGGCGACGTCGAAGTTGATTGCCTCCGCCAGCAGCGACAGAGCGTCGATCTCGACCGGCAGCTGCTTGATGATGGCCATCCGGTCCTCAGCCTGTGCTCTGGTTGCACCGCACACCGGCATGACCAGCGTGCAGATCTTCATCTGCCGCGGGTCGCGCCCCGCATGCTCCGCTTCCTGCTTCAAGGCGGCGTAGCTGCGCTTGCCTGATGCGAGGTCGGCCGCGGTGCTGAAGATGACCTCGCCCCAACGAGCCGCGAATCGTCTGCCACGACCACTCTGCCCGGCCTGAATGATCACCGGGTGGCCCTGGGCCGACCGCGGCACGGTGAACGGTCCCCGCGAGCGGAAGAACCGACCTGCATGGTCCAGACGGTGGACGCGGCTACCGTCGGCGAAGCGACCGCTCTGCTTATCCACGATCAGCGCGTCGTCCTCCCACGCGTTCCAGTGGCCGAGCACCACTTCCATGAACTCGTCGGCGCGCTCGTAGCGCAGATCGTGCTCCATCACCTCCGCGTGGCCCATGTTGAACGCCTCGCCGTCGTTCAACGAGGTGACCACGTTCCAGGCAGCACGACCCCCGCTCATCAGGTCGACAGTCGCGAACAGGCGGGCGACATGAAACGGCTCGTAGTAGGTCGTGGAGCATGTGGCCCCCAGTCCAAGGCGCTCGCTCGCCATACCCATGACCATCAGCGTGACGATGGGGTCGAGTTTGACGCAGCGAATCCCGTGCTCGACGGCGTGCTGGTGATCGTTACCGTAGCGATCTGGCATCGCCAGTCGATCGTCGAAGAAGGCCAGATGGAACTTGCCCGCTTCGAGGATGCGGGCGATCTCGGCGTAATAATCGGCGGAGAGAAAGTCGATGCGCGATTCAGGATGACGCCAGGAAGCCGGTAAGTTGGTGCAGTTTTGGGCCTGAAGGAAGCCCACCAGCACCATCTGCCGCGCCATGCAACGGGTCAGCATAGCCGGACCGACGCACGGCGACTACCCTTTGGCACGTGCTGAATGAGTACCCGACTGTGGTCGGCGTGTGCGGCAACCCGCATGCTGGGTCACGCACGCTGCACGTCGTCGATACCGCCGCGCAGGTAATCGCCGCCGCCGCCGGCGGCCGTCAGTCGAGCTCGATCGACCTGGTCGAGCTCGGCGGCGATCTGTTCCGTGCCGGAGCCGCCAGCGTCACGAGTGCCCTTGAGCAGGTCATGCAGGCGGACATCCTGGTGGTCGGCAGCCCGGTGTACAAGGCAAGCTACACCGGGGTGCTCAAGGCGTTCTGCGACCACATCGCTGCGGGCCAGTTGTCCGGCAAACTGGCCGTGCCACTGATGATGGGCGGCTCGCTGCAGCATTTTCTCGCGCTGGACGTTCACCTCCGTCCATTACTGGTGGAGCTCGGTGCCACCTGCCTGACACCTGGCCTGTATGTCGTCGAGACTGAGCTGGAGCAGCTCGATGCCCAGTTGGCGACCTACGTCACGACCGTCCGTGCGGCATTCGCGCGAGCGTGATGGTCAATTGACCACGCCGATGCCCTCGATCTCTACCAGCAGCTCGGGCCGCGCTAGTCGGGCTTCGACCGTCGACCGTCCTGGCCGGGGCTCAGGTATCAGCTCGCGATAGACCGCGTTCATCGCCTCGAACAGACGAATGTCGGCCAGAAACACGGTGGTCTTGACCAGCCGGTCGAGAGACGAGCCGCCGGCCTCCAGCACCGCGCGCAGATTGTCGATCGCCTGGCGTGTCTGGCTCGCCACGTCTGGACCGGCCACCTGGCCGCTGCGCGGATCGGTGCCGACCTGTCCCGAGGTGAAGACGAATCCATTGGCACGCATGCCAGCCGAAAACGGTAGAGATGGTGAAGGCATATCGGAGCGGGTGACGACCTCACGCATGGGGCGGTTCCTCCCGAAGCAAAGTCGCTGGCCAGTGTAGGGCAGTCGTCACTGGCGCGTGACGTAGGGGATCGTCTGTGGCCCCTGCGGCAGGACGGCCAGCGTGGCCTTCGGACCGGCCGAGGTGAGCGCGGCGCGCACCGCCGCCGCAACATCGTCGACCGGCTCGAACCAGGCGGTTCGGAGTTGTTGCGCAGTGAGCCCGGTGGCCTTGACGAAGACGCGCGCTCGGCGCTGGATCAAGGCCTGCACCTGCACCTGCCACTGGTCGTGGGTGGCAAGGCCGGGTTGGGCCAGCCTGGCCAGAAACGCCTCCGGACCGTCCGCCTGGCGCAGTAGCTGCTGATAGCCGCCGTGCTCTGGCAGGCCATCCGAGCACTCGCTGGCGATGACGATGGTTCCACCTGGCTTGACGATCTGCGCCGCGGCACTCATGCCCTTGACGCTCTGATAGAGATTCTGGTCCAGCGGGTAGCCGCTGTTGGTGGTGACGACGACGTCGTATGGGTCCTCGACGCGAACCATGGCGGTCGCGCGCGCGAAGGCGCAGCCGGCGGCGTGGCTGGCGAACAGCTCACCGGCAAAGACGTTGGTGATGGCGTGGTCGCGGTTGAGCGTCACGTCCAGGTTGAAGCTGACGCCCGCCAATTCGGCGATCGCTCGCACGCCATCGTGGACCGGATTGCCCTGGGTGATGCCCCACGTCGCCCGCGGGTGTCCGATGCGCGCCGCCGAGTGCAGCTCCAGCACCGTCTCGAGCGCCGCCAGGCCGGGCGCCACCATCTTCGGGCCGGCAACCCTCGTTTCCGGAATCGTGCCGAGACTGCGGTGCCGACCAATGTCGAAGGCGTCGTGTTGCTGGACCTGCAGCTGGCCCAGGAGCTCGGGGCCAAACATCTGTAGCAGCTCTGCGTCGCTGCAGCGGCGGTGGGTGCCCGTGGCGACGAAAATCGTGATCGCCGCGGGGTGCAGATAGTCGAGCTCTTCGAGCAGGACGGGCAAGACACGCCGGGCTGGGAAGGGACGGGTGACGTCGCACACGGAAATGCCGACCGTCGCGCCGCGAGGAACGACATCGTGCAGGGGCGGACTGGCGATCGGCTGTCGCAGCGCCTGGCGCAAGGTGGCTGCCTCGTCCGTCAGGCCGGGCAGATACTGGGGCTCGATGGTGTCCGCTTCCGCTTCGACGGGCAGATCCACCACCAGCCCGGTGCGGCCATAAGCCAGCTCGACGGTCGTCATAGCAGCGTTATTGTGCCGTCCAGCCGCCGTCGAGGACGACAGCCGAGCCGGTCATGAAGCCGGCCTCGTCCGTGGCCAGGTACACGGCAAGGTCCGCCACCTCCTCCGGGCGGCCCATCCGACCGATGGGCTGGCGGGCGTGCAGCTCCTGGATCGTCTGCTCCTTTGTGTCGGCATGGAATCGCTCGACGTAGCCTTCGACGAACGGCGTATACACCGTGCCCGGGCAGATCGCGTTGCAGCGGATGCCGTCTTTGACGTAGTCCACCGAGAGCTCTCTGGTCATGGCGATCACGGCCCCCTTCGTCGCGCAGTAGGCGAAGCGTCGCGCTACCCCGATCTGGCCAGCAACCGATGCGATGTTGACAATCACCCCACCGCGCGGCTGCTGGCGCAGCATCTGGTTCACGGCGGCGCGACAGCCGTTGAAGACCCCGGTGACGTTCACGTTCAGCAGTCGGTCCCAATCGGCGCGCTGCGTTTCCTGGACCGTGCCGACCAGCCCCAGTCCCGCGTTGTTGACGAAGACATCCAGCCGGCCGAAGCGCTCCACGGCCGCCGCCACACCGGCCTCGACGCTCGCCGGGTCGGTCACGTCCACCGCGTGAAACCAGCCCGCCTCGCCAAGCTCATCCGCAACGCGCTGCCCGCCGGCCGGATTGACATCCGCCACGACCACCCGCTCGCCTTGCTCCGCATACGCTCGGCAGATCGCCGCGCCGATGCCACTGCCACCGCCAGTCACCACTGCCACCCTGTCGTCCAACCTGAACCGCGCCACGGGCGTATCTCCTCTGCTAATTCTTTACAGCTGTGGGCCGATCCACGCGCCGGCTCACCACGTTGATCAACTCACGGCCTTCGGACAGCGCGTGCAGATTCCGCAAGATGTCGCCAACCCGGCCACGGAAGGTATCGCTGGTGACTCCAGACAGATGCGGAGTCATCAAAACGTTGTCCAGCGACGAAAAGGCCAGCTGGCTGGGTTCGCCCTGCCCCGCTTCGGTTGGGTACTGGTACCACACGTCGATCGCGGCGCCAGCGATGCGGTGAGTGCGAAGTGCCTCGAACAGCGCCTGCTCGTCGACTACGGCGCCCCGAGCGACGTTCACCAGCACCGCGGTCGTCTTCATTCGCGCAAACTGTGGCGCGCCGATGAGGCCCCTGGTTTCGCTGCTCAGCGGCAGACACACGACGACGTGATCGGCTGCTGACAAGAGGTCCTCGAGCCGCTCGGGTCCCGCGCTCCACTCGAGACCCTCGTGTTCAGGGATGGACCGCCCGCTTCTGGTGACGGCGATGCCCCGCAGACCGAGGCAGCGCAAGACGCGCCATGTCTCGGCGCCGATGGTGCCGAAACCGATGAATCCAGCGGTGGAGCCGCGCAGAATCGGGGGCTGGGTGAGTTCCGCATCGTAGACCGGCGAGGCCCACCGCCCGCCACGCAGTGCCGTATCGGCGGCCAGGATCCGTCGGGTCAGCACGCCCAGCGCCATGACGACGTATTCGGCGATGGACCGCCCATGGTGAAAGGTGTTGGCCACCACCGCGCCAGCAGGTAACGCGGAGGCATCGATGTCGTCAGTGCCTGCCCCGGCCACCTGCACGAGCCTGAGCCGCGGCGCTCGTTCCGCCATTGGGGCGGTGAGCACCGGCCCGATGAACACGTCGGCATCGGCGAGGCTGTCCAGCACGCTGTCGTCGTCGAATCGCTTGTGGAACACGAACGTGGTGTTCGGGGGTGCGCCACCGGTCAGCTCGGAGCGATAGCGATGGAGGTTGGAGTCGGCGACAACGATTCTCATGCGCTCATCGCCGCATGGCTGGGTTCCGCGATCGAAGTGCGCACGCGCGCGTCGCGCCGCTTGCCAATCTCTGGCCGCAGCTCGAGACCGAGGCCCGCGCCAGGCGGTGGCGTCACCATGCCGTCGGCCACGCGCGGCAGGTCCGTCACCAACTCGCGGTACCAGCCGGTGTAGAACGCCCGCACGGTCTCCTGAATCAAAGTGTTTGGGGCGTTGAGCGACAGGTGGACGCCAGCGGTCCAGACGACAGGCCCGGTGCAATCGTGCGGCGCGATCGGCAGGCCGAACGCTTCGGCCATGCTGGCGATCGCCTTGCCTTCTGAGATACCGCTGCACCAGCCGAGGTCCAGCATCACCACGCTCGCGGCGCGCGCCTCGAGCAGCTCGCGGAACGCCTTTCGGCCGCCCAGCTGCTCGCTCGCGGTGGTCGGAATCTGCGTTGCCTGGGCGAACCGAGCCAGGCTGGCGATATCGTCCGGTCGCAGCGGGTCCTCGATCCAGTACGGCCGTAACCCCTCCGATTCGAAAGCGCGCGCGATCTTCAGCGCCGTGGGGAGGTTCCACAGCCCGTGCAGCTCCACCATCAGCTCCATACGCTCGCCGACCGCGCGACGCACCTGGCGAAACGGCTCCAACGCGCGATCGAGCTCAGCCGCGGTGATATTGGTGCCGCCGCTGGCGTAGGCGTACGCGTCGAAGGGCCACATCTTCATGCCGCTGATGCCCTGCTCCAGCAGGCTCGACGCGAGCTCGCCGGCGTTGCCGTGCATCCAGGCATCCAGGTCCTCGTACGGGCCGCTCACCCCACGTCCATCGCCGGGCACCCCCCAGTTGTCGAGCACCTGGCCTTCGGCCGCCCGAATGTAGCGGTAACCAGCACAGGTGTTGTACGCGCGGATGGCTGGTCGACTGGCGCCGCCGAGCAGCTGGTGCACCGGCCGGTTGGTTGCCTTGCCGAGCAGGTCCCATAAGGCGATGTCGATGGCGGAGGCGCCGCGGGCCTCGACACCGGTGCCCTGCGTTCCAACGTAGCCCTTCAGCTTGACGCGTAGCGCATCGATGGCCGAAGGGTCCTGGCCGAGCAGGAGGTGGGCGGCCGAGTCATGCAGGTAGGTGCTGACTTCGGGCGCACCGAAGAACGTTTCGCCCAGTCCGACGAGGCCCTCATCGGTGTGCAGCTGGACGAACAGGATGTTGGGGAATTCGGCGAGCTGGATGGTCTCGAGCTGGGTGATCTTCATCGGCGATGGCAGCTCCTTTTTTTGGGTTGGCGGCGGCAATTTCCACGCCATTTCGTGTGTCCATCACTGCCCGGCGCAGCCAACGTAAAAACCGCACGCTCGCTCGCGCTTCGGCCTATGGCTCGTCGTTCGGCGGGCGACGCAGACGCTTGTCGGCGCCGCGGCGCGCCTTGCTGGCCAGTCGGGCTTCGCGCCTGGCGCGGCTCGGGCGGGTGGGCCGACGGGCAGGCGGGGGCGGAGCGAGCGCTTCGGCGACCAGCTCGGCGAGACGCTCGACGGCGATCTCCTGGTTGCGGCTGAGGGAACGCTCGTCCTGCACGGAGATACGTAGTGGACGCTGGTCGAGATCCAGCGCGGCGGCCAGCCTATCAGCGAGGGCTGGCTCGAGCGCGGCCAGGCTGTCGCGATCGATGGTCAGCTCGGCGCGCGTCGAGGCCTTGTCGCGGTGCTGGCCGCCCGGGCCGCTCGAGCGGCTGGCGGTCCATTGACCGCTCTTGAGCAAGTGCAGCACGACGTCATCCACGCCCATCATCTCATCAGTGTAAACTATTTACGTGTAATTCTGCTACAGTGGCGGGAGCATGCCGTTGCGACGACCAGACGCCAGCGCCACCTGGCGCACCGACAAGTTCACCGCTCGCGCCAAAAAGGCGATGCACCTCGCCCAGCAGGAGGCCCAACGCCTCCACCAATCGCCCCTGGGGACGCAGCACCTGTTGCTGGGCCTGGTGCGGGAAGGCGAAGGCGTCGCGACACGCGTGCTCGCGCGCTACGGCGTCGAGCTCGAGGCTGTCCGCCTGGCCGCCGCCAGCACGGACACGTCTGATCCCGGGCCGCCGCTGGCCGCCGCGGTTGAACGGGCTGTCGACCGCGCGCGCCACGAGGCGCAGGAGCTTGGTCACAAGTTTGTCGGCACCGAGCACCTGCTTCTGGCCGTGCTGCACGAGGACCACGGCATGGCGCTCTCGTTGCTCCAGAGCCTGGGTGTCGATCCAGAAGCGATCGCCGCGGACGTGCTGGTCGCCACCTCTATCAGCGTCACATCGTCGGCCACCCGGAGCCAGCGCCAAGGTGAACTGGCGCCCGGCCCGAAAGACAACGTTGTCAGCTGTCGAGTGGACGACCGTGCTGTGGAGGCCATCGACGCACTGGTCGCGGCCGGCATCCGCTCGACGCGCAGCGACGCCGCTGCGTGGCTGATCCGCTCCGGCATCGAAGCCAATCGCGAGTTCTTCGAGCAGGTCTACGCGACCGTCGGCGAAATCCGCAGACTCCGCGAGCAGGCCCAGGCGCTCGCGCGCCAGTCTCCCTCCGACTGAAGCGGCTCGCGCGCGGCTTGACGTCTCCGAGCGCGGTCGAGGCTACACTGGCCGCACCGTGACTCTCCAAGTTGATCGCGCAACGCTGCGCCAGCACATGCCCGCGCGCGATCACTGCCTGGCTCCGTCCCGCGCGGGAGTGCGCCGTCGACGCATGCTGGCCGGTACGGCCGCATGTTCCCCGACCTCGCGCTGAGTCGTACCGCTTGGCTGATGCCAGGTGGCGCCGTCGCTACCCCACCACGGCAGCGTCTTCGGTCTGGGTGATCTTCTGGCGTTCGTCCAGAAAGTACGCGATGTGGAGGTTGGCGCGAGCTGACGGCGTCCGTTCTTCAGCACGCTGCTGGCGCGCTGCTGAGCGCACCAGCAGCCAAGCGGAACGTTTTACACTGCCACGGTGCGACCGGTCACGAGGCGGCCGATGACGATGATGACAATCGCGCCAAATACGGCGATCAGCAGGCTCTCCAGGTTGAAGCCGGAAACGTCGATGCCCAGTAACGCGCTCGTGATCCAACCACCCACGAGTGCGCCGAGGATGCCCAGAATGATGTCTCCGACAATGCCGTATCCAGCACCCCGAACCAGCAAGCCGGCCAACCAGCCCGCGATCAATCCCAGCACAATCCAGGCGATAACACTCATATTCCTTCTTCCTCCAGGTCAACTCCAGTCTCCATGCCGGCAGTAGGGAGCGCGCAAGGCGCACGTAAGAAACGCGTTACGTTGGCGTCCGCTCACGCGGAGATCGGGACGGCAAGGACCAGCACAGCGGCGATACACTCGTACTGGTGCACGCCGGAGATCGTCTCGATGAGGCAGAGCAAATATTGCGTCAGCACAGCGCGCGGCACGTTGAGCGCGCGCAGGAGAGCGCGATGCCTTGATCGATCTCTGGTACAAGAACGCAATCATCTACGCCATCGGGGTGCGAACATTTGCCGATGGCAATGGTGATGGCGTGGGCGACTTCCGCGGGCTGGCCGACCGCCTGCCGTACCTACGTGCTCACGCGGAACAAACCGCAATCTTACGCGTCCATGTCTAGAATCGCCGCGAGATATGAGCTTGCCGGTCGAGTCTGAGGAAGTCTGCGCGCGGTGCCGCCTGCCCCGCGCCGAATGGGGCGGCGTTGGCGAGGGCTACCCGAAGCTGGAGCAGCGCTACTGCTGTCGCGGCTGTGCCGATAACACCGGCTGCACGTGCCTGGAGGCCGGCCCGGCCGCCTGAGAAACGCCAACTCAGTTACTGTCGGGCCGTGAGACTCAGCACAAGAAGCACCCTTGCAGGCCGAGCGCCTGGTGGACGTACCGCTGGTTCACGCCAGTTAGACTCCGCTGTGCGTTGCGTCGTGAGGAGGTGATGAGCAAGTATGCGGCTCGACCTACCGGTCACTCGCTTCAGCTGGGGTGGTGAAGGAATCGAGCGGCGGCTGGGCGACATCGGTCAGGCCGTCGAGGATGCCGGCTTTCACACCGTGGTCGTCTCGCTGCGAGACGTCGAGACCCCGATCCGGACCATCGAGGCGATCGGCCGCGAGGTCATTCCGCGCGCTCGCAAGCTGGGGCCGTCGTTTGGAGCGCCGCGCATCGCCGCTGCATGACTCAGAGCCGACGCGTGGCCCACAGCTGGTCTTGTTATTCGGCGGCCCCGGCGCAGGCAAAGGCACCCAGGCGCGACTGCTGAGCGAAGAGCTGGGTATTCCCCACATCTCGAGCGGCGAGCTGCTGCGCGCACTTGGGGTGCACCGGGAGCTCATGAGCCGCGGGGAGCTGGTGCCGGACGACGTGGTGACTGAGCTTGTGTTCACGCGCCTCGAGCAACCGGATGCTGCCCAGGGAGCGATTCTCGAGGGGTTCCCACGCACGTTGACTCAAGCGCAAGCGCTCGACCGGTGGCTGGACGAACATGGGGGCGCGATTCGCCGGGCGCTGTACCTCGATGTTCCCGCCGACGAGCTCGTCCGCCGCCTTGTAGCTCGTGGGCAGGAGAGTGGTCGTGGCGATGATCGCGCGACTGTGGCCGCGAGGCGTTTGGCCGTCTTCGAAGATCGCCTACCGCTGGTCGTGCAGCACTATGCGGACCGTGGCTTGCTGCAGGTCGTCGATGGCGCACGGCCGATAGAAGAAGTCCACCGTCAGATTCTCGAGGCACTCTAGACCGCCACGCGGCCCGCGGGAGGTCAATCAAAACGCAGGCGATGTACGCCAGCGGACGAACGAGGCGGCTGTGACGTGGAATACTGGGCGCTGGAGCCGGCACGCTTCGCAGACCGGGCTCCGTCGCGAAGGCTGATCGATTATCACCGTGGACAATTGACGATTACCAACCGCATCGGACTCGAGGCGGTGGCATGCGAAGACTATCGTCATAGCCGCGACGCGTACAGTCGGATGTTTGACCAGTTGGAGACTCGGGTACCGAGGCTCCGCATGGTGTGGCGCTCCTGAAAGAACTCCCGCCGGAAGCGCGGGCTACACGATCTCGAGCGGTTGCGGACCCGTTGGGGGTGGAAAGGCCAGATCCAGCCAGGCGAGGTCGCCGCTCGTCAAGGGCACCTCGAAGGCCGCGCGATTCTCAATAACGTGCTCAGGATCGCTTGATTTGGGTATGGCAATCACTCCCGGCTGCCGCAGGACCCAGGCGAGCACCACCTGGGCCGGCGTCGCGGCGTGTCCAGCGGCGACAGCCTCGAGAATGGTGTGACTGGACAGGCGCCCCTGCTCGATTGGTGAGTACGCCATAATCGGCAGCCCTCGGCCGCGGCACCACGGCAGCAGGTCGTACTCGATGCCGCGCCGGGCCAGGTTGTACAGCACCTGGTCGGTGGTCACCTCCACTCCACCCGGCAGGCTGACCAGCTCCTGCATGCTTGCCAGATCGAAGTTGCTGACGCCCCAACGGCGAATCAGACCGGTGTGCTTGAGCACGTGAAAGGCATCCAGTGTCTCCTGGAGCGGTATGCCGCCACGCCAGTGCAACAGGTACAGGTCCAGGCGGTCCGTCCCCAAACGTCTCAAGCTACGCTCACAGGCGACAATGGTGCCGCGCCGAGTCGCGTGATGGGGCAGGACCTTGCTGACCAGGAACACGTCGTCCCGACGGCCGTGGATTGCCTCCCCGACGAGCTCTTCCGTGGCGCCGCCGGCATACATCTCGGCGGTGTCGATGAGCGTCAGCCCGAGCTCGAGCCCAAGACGCAAAGCCGCGATTTCACGCGTGCGTGACTTCGGATCCTCGGCCATATGCCAGGTTCCCTGGCCAAGTACCGGCACTGCCTCGCCATCGGGAAGCGTCACCCGGCGCATGTCAGTAGTGGTCATGTGTCAGCTCGTACATTGCACGAGCAGACGCCCACCCGGTGTAAGGGCCGCGTAAGGAGTGAGGCTACGGCCTGAACCGCTTACTGGTCTGCCCAGACCTCATGGAACTTCTTGCCGTATGGAAAAAACCGGTCGCGTTCGCCACGTTCCCAGGCGGCGCGCATTTCCGGTGCGCTGATGTCCCAATCCGGGCGGATCCGGCGCGTCACCTCACGCAGGTCCGACCACAGCTCGGCGATCGACGGGCGTCCCCAGAACCAGTAGCCGTAGTAGATCTTGTAGATCTTGAGCGCCGGCTCCAGGACCAGCGTGTGCGGGATCATCGGGTCGTTCGTCGGGTCAGTATATTCCTGGATGTCCAGGTCGCGTTGGACCACCCGTTCCGGGTCCGATAGGAAGGGCCACTGGGCGCCCTCGCCATCCCGGAATTCGTTGGTTCTGAGCAGGTTGTCGGTGGAAATAGTCACAATCCGTGTGTAGCCCACCTTCACCTCAGGATAGAAATGAACCATGTCGCGCACCTGGCGACGCTCTTTTGGTCAAAAATGGCCGCGCGAGAGATGCAGGATCATTGGATCGTCCCGCTGTAGCTCGGACAGCCGGCGCTTGCGGCCAGTGTGATCCGCCAATTCGTAATCCGGGAATAGCGACCCGGGCTGCATGTCAGGGCGCATGGTGACTCCAGGTACAGTGTGCTCCACGGCGCATAAGAGGCGCGTAGGAAAAGCTATCAGAAAACGGCCCAGGCAGCAGACTACGCCGTCGGAGTGCACCATGACAGGCTGATGCGACATGTGCAGATCGGTTCGGCACCGCTCGCCAATCGCGTGCTGGTCATCGACTCCAATGGTCTGCGTCTCGGGCCGCCATTCCGGGCGTTGCGAGGCGTGCTCACAGGAATACCCGTGCCTATCGAGGGTGTAGCCGGAGCGCACGACATAACGTAGGACTGGACAGCAGGTCAGGCGGAGTTGGCACCCGTAGTTCGCCCGCTGCACGATCTCGCCACTACGCTCGAATCGTCGGATGGCGCCGCACAATGAACACGCGGGTTGTCTCAGGCGCGTCATGTCGTTTTTCGTGCCAGCGCGCGGCTCTGGGGACCGAGGCGCGTCTCGATGTCGACCTTCGATGCCTTCACATACACGCCGGATTCGTCTGCTCGCTCGATCCATTCGGCCGGGATGCGAATGTCGTGGCCGAAAATTCCGTCGGCCCGTATCCAGAAGGCGTCCAGCTCGCCTGTTACCGGATCGAGCTCGACCTGGTCCACGCGCCCGATGTCACCATCAATCGCGTGCACTCGCGCACCACTGGTGATGTCGACATGGTGCTGGCCGAGTCTTTTTCTCTGCCAGACGGGAATATAGAAAGTTCCGTCGGGGTACGGTCCGGCCGCGGTCCATGCTGGCGGCGGAGCGAGGAGCTCGTTGTAGGCGAACTCCGGGAGCTGGTCGAGTTCATTCTCGTCCAGCGTCAGAACGACTTCGTCACCGACGGCTCGCTCGATGAAGTCCAGTGGGACGAGGACGTCGCGACTCAGCAAGTGTCCCTTCAGAACGACAATTCCGGTGACCGAGTTGTCATCCAGGTCAACGAGTACGCGGTGCACATGGCCGACATCGCGGCCGTGCCGCGTGCGGACGCGGGCGCCAATTTCGATCTTCATTTCATCTGTTTCCAGTTTCGGCCGGCCGAGTTAAAAAACGCGTATGGCGCGCGCGTGAAAAGCTTATTGACGACGGACTCCACGCCCGGAAGGCCACGCGCCAGGCGCTCGGCCGCTGCGCTCACCTCAGGTGTTGCGGCTCGACCGCGCAGTGTCACCCTACCCAGAAGGGCTGACACCTCGAGGTCCTGGATATCCAGACCTTCTCCACGCAGCGCCCGCTCGACACCGACGACAAGCTCTTCATCTGCAATCAGCTGGTTGTCGACCGACAGAACGCCGGGAGTGCTGCGTGCCAGCTCCTCGGCGGCTTGTTTCAGGTCGCAGGTGCGCACGCGTCCGCTCAGGCGGACAAACCCTCCGTACACCTCGATCTTCTGCGTGTAACGATCGATGCCCTGAAACCGCGGATCCTCGTTCAGACGCCGTAACAGCTCGATGCGCATGTCGTCGTCTGAGCGAAACTCTGGCAGGTCCAGGAGATCATCGCGGCTTGCTACAAGCTCGATACGTTCCGGGGTGATGGAGCGTGCCCAGCTGAGGGGAATCACCACGTCGCGCGGAAGGAGCAACGCGCTCGAGATGCGGACAACGAGGTGCGTCACTGCGCCACTCTGCCGATCGAGCACGACGCGGCGTACCCTGCCCGCCGGGCCATCGGTGCACATTACTTCTGTTCCGACTGAGACGTTCGGCGGCACGTAGTCGGGAAAACGGTCGAGGTCGCACGCGTCCGCGCGGAGGTACGCGACATCCTCGTCGGTGCGTTCGATGACCTCGAGCGGAATCACCACGGACCGATTACCGCGCCGAACAACGACCTGCCGTACACGAGGGCTGCCCGGATCGGCAATCAATCGTTCAACCTGGCCTACAACATCGCCGCCGCAAATCACCTCTTTTCCAATGCCTAGCTCCACGAACGCTGCGCGGTGTGTGGTTGCTGTTGTTGTTTGAATGCGCAGGTCGCGCAGACGCGGTCCGTCGACCGAGAGCACTTCGATACATATGCCTGGCAGCTGGACCACGTCGCCAGGTTTCGGCACGCGCCTGAGGTGGTCGTACACCAGCCCACCAATCGTCGCGAAACGAGTTTTGGGGAATCGCACGTCGAGTACCCGTTCGAGCTGATGCAACCTGGCCGTGGCCCCCACAACCGCGATGCCGTTGTCGATTCGACGGATTGCAGCCCGGCTGTCGTCCGAGTATTCATCTGGAACGGGGCCGACGAACTGCTCGAGCAGATCCTCGAGCGTCACGAGACCGGCAAACCCGCCGCGCTCGTCCACGACGAGCGCGATGTGGGCGGCTTGACTACGCATCGCCCGCACCGCCTCGAGTACCGACAGGGTGTCGGGCAGAGACAGCGCCGGACGTGCCAACTTGCCTGCCCTTGGCAAACCGCGCGATGACGTGGTCCGCGTTGCCAGCTCGCGCAGAAGGTCCAGCGCGTGCAAAATGCCGATCGGCCGATCCGGGCTATCACGGTACACCAGTGCGCGTGTGTGGCCGTATGCTGCCATCTGCCGCGCTGCTTCCCGGGCGGAGCAGTTTTCAGAGACAGCCACGACGTCCACGCGAGGAACCATCACATCGCGCAGCGTCAGCTCGGGCAAGCTCAGGGTCGCTTCCAGGTATTCGAGCAGGTCGGGTGGAATGGCACCAGTGCCAACAGCCGCTCGTACCAGCGCATGAAGAGATGCGCCGTCTCGTGGCGGAAACAGTCGAGCGAGCATGCGATACGCGAGGGTCAAGGCCCCTCGTGCTGGAGTGCGTCGTCGATCAGGCGCGCTGCGAGTTCGGCCTGGATGCGAACCTCGCGGGCGACCTGGCGCAAGTCACTGGACGTAGAAGTTCGGCCGACAAGCCGGTTTTCGGTACGAGACGCAGTCGGCCGAACTTCTGTGACGTTTGGCCTAGGAAGGCGGCAGGCGCTCTCAGAGTCTCCCTGAAGGTTCTCGGCCGCCTTCCCAGGCTCCTGTGCGAGGCTGACTTCCAGCAATGCGGCGTACTCGCG
>VBGG01000657.1 GCA_005883405.1 Chloroflexota bacterium
CCCAGGCGCGCGCCAGTTCGATCGCTCGCCGCGGACGCTCGTCGCCCGGTCGCGCTTGCTCGAAATAGTGCAGCACGTGCTCCGCGCAATCGGCGGCCCACACGGCGAGAAGGTGGTGATCGGCATCCGCGAGGGTGCCGCCGCGACGGATCGTGACGAGCCTCAGGTCGGGCACGTCGCTGAAGATCATTGCTCCCGCACTCGTACTCCCTGGTTGCGTCGCGGGTTACGGTCAGGTTTGACGTGGCGCAGCGTTCGGGCCGGGGCATGATTGGTTCTGTCGGTGATCGGTGTCAAGAGGCATCCTCCGGGAGGCGGGCGAGGAGCCCATCAAAGACGCGTTGGCGGCCAAACTGGCTGCATGAATATGGGCGGTCCGAGCGCCAGTGCCCGGCCAATGCCGCGACCACCGCCTGTGACGACGGCCCGCCGTCCCGTCAGGTCGACCTGAATCATGCGGGCATTCGACCACGACCGGCGCCATCAGCGCTGGCGCCACAATCCAATGCGCCAGCGAAATGGCTACTGCTGGGGCTGCTCCGAGGTCCGCCAGCGAAGGCTGAAGCCTCCGCCGGTACCAGACTCGGCGGGGTAATCCAGCACTCTCTGCGCAAGCCGGGCGGCGAGCCGCCCGTCAACGATCAGGACCGGCAGGTTGTCGCGACGAATGATCGAGTCTCCCGCGTGCGGCACGTCGATGGTCATGGCCAGATCTCCAGCGTCGTTCAGGCGTAGACGCACGCCTTGCTGCGGTCGCGCGAAGTGGTCGGTCAGCAGCCGGCGGAGCTCCGTGCTGGCTCGTTCGGTGATCTGAACCATCAGTGGTTGTCCCTCCCCAAAGTGCCGCTGGAACCGGGAAAGCGGAGTCGATCAGACCAGAGCAGTGACACCGCGGGCTTGCGATATTGCCGACGGCCTGGTTTGGAACCTCAGTCCGCGGCCTCGGACGAGCCGAGCGCCGCCTCGACAGGCGGATCCATCGCCGCACGTCGGCAATAGGTATCGTCATCTCCTGGCATGCGTGAGTCCGTCGCGTCCTTTGGGGTCCGCGTGCCGCTGGCGGGCTTCACCCAGCAACTCCTCCGGCGAGTGGGCCTGCCATTCGTGCGGGAGATCGGGACCGGGCAATGGCCCCATGTCGACGTAGGCGTCGAGGTACTTGCGCATGAGGTGCCCGTGACTGCCGAAGATCCAGATGAGGAGTGCACCCTGGCTGCGACTGGCCGCCTTTTCCAGCGTGTGGGGGGCGACCTTCAACTGGTCAGCAGCGAATTCCAGACTGACCAGGTTGCGACTGGCAAATAGTGCGTCGCGATCGGACTCTTCGTCGATGTAGTGGCGCGGCACGGGTCTAATCAGATCCGCGCGGCTGATCCGGCGTTGGCGGCGCAGGCTCTGGTAGTTGATCCACGGCACGCTGGCGTTCAATCACCTGACGCGGCAAGCCGGTCGCGCACGTGTAGCACAGGCCTGGCCAGATAATGGGTTTGCGGCATAGACGGCAGCGAGTGCCCGACGCGCCAGGATCAGTCGACTTCAAGTTGTGACGGGCTCCACGAGCATGGTTCCCGCGCAGTGGGTGCAGCGCCCCAGCCGCGGTGGCACCGTGGCGCTTTCACTACACCGTCCGCACGCGATGCAGTAGGTGCGATAGCGGACGCGCGCGGTCTTTCGCTCCGCGGCGCGTACTTCCGCCGATGGCTCATCGATCCAGTCGAGCGACGTTCGGCGCGATCTGCGTGCCCCAACCCCAACCTGGAACTCATCCATCACCGGCTCAGCCATCACGCGCGAATCTTTCGACCATGGACGGACGTACCCTTCCAGTGGTCGCGGGCGGCGTCTCCTGCGACAACTAAGCGCGTATCGGGTTCCCGGAGAGTATGCAGCAGGGGGAGCCGCGAGGCGGCGTGTCCTGATGTGCTTGCCTTCTGCGAAGGCGCCGGTCTCTCCTGGCGAGAACTGTTAACAGTATACGCCGTCGGATCAGTCCGAAGTGCGATTTTGGCGTCTTACAAGGAGGTGTGCCAGCGCGGCAAGAGCCAACGTGCACCATCGGCGATTGCTGACCCCGTGCGGCCCGTGGCCAGGTTCGTCAGTATTGCTTCGAAACGGACGGGCTCAACATCTGCGTACAGCTCACACACGGCGCGAGCACCGCGCACCCAGCCATCGTCTGAGCGCTCGACGGCGAGCTCGTCTCGAGTCCTGAGACAGAATGCTTCAGGACTCACGTGCCATCACCCAGCCGACGATATTTCCCAGCACCAGCGTTTACCCCGCCTGGAAGATGAGCTCGAGCGCGGGCGCATCCAGACTCTCACTGCCGATCAGCTCACGTGCCAGGCGGTCCAGCATACCGCGATGTTCGTGGAGAATGGCGACTGCTCGTGCGTGAGCTTCCCCCAGCAGCCGGCGAATTTCCTCATCGATCATTTCGCCAACGCGCTCAGAGTAATCTCTTTGTTCACCGATATCGCGGCCCAGGAAAATCATCTGCTGTTTGCGACCGAACGCGACCGGTCCGAGGCGATCGCTCATGCCGAACTCGGTGACCATGCGACGCACAATCAGCGTCGCGCGTTCGATGTCATCTCCCGCGCCAGTGCTCACTTCGCCGAAGACGACGGTTTCTGCCGCATGCCCGCCCAGCGCGGCGGCGACCGCGTCGCGAAAGTCAGCGCGGGTCATGTACAGCCGATCTTCAGTCGGCAAGAAACGTGTGTAGCCGGTACGCAGCCCGCGTGGAATGATGGTGATCTTGTGCACCGGGTCGTGATGCGCCAGGAAACGGCTCACCACCGCATGCCCACTCTCGTGATAGGCCGTGAGCTCTCTCTCGCGCGCCGACATCAGATGACTCCTGCGCTCGGGCCCGGCACTCACGCGATCGATGGCTTCCTCGATCTCGGCCATGGCGATGCTTTTCTTGTCGCGGCGAGCAGCGAGAATCGCCGCCTCGTTCAAGACATTGGCCAGGTCAGCTCCCGAGAAGCCCGGCGTCTGCCTGGCTAGCGTCGCGACCGCCACGTTTTGCTCGAATGGCTTGCCACGTGCATGGACGTTCAGGATTGCCTGCCGGCCCCGAACGTCTGGTGTGGGCACGACGACCACGCGGTCGAAGCGACCCGGCCGAAGTAGTGCTGGGTCGAGCACATCCGGCCGGTTCGTGGCAGCAATGACGATGACTCCCGCGTGATCTGCGAAACCGTCCATTTCAACCAGGATCTGGTTGAGTGTCTGCTCGCGCTCGTCGTTAGCATTACCAAGTCCGGCTCCGCGCTGGCGACCGACGGCGTCAATTTCATCCACAAAGACGATGCACGGGGCACTTTTGGCGGCTTTGTCGAACAGATCGCGCACACGACTGGCGCCAACTCCGACGAACATTTCGACGAACTCGGACCCGGAGATGCTGAAAAACGGCACCCCCGCTTCGCCTGCCACCGCACGTGCCAGCAGCGTCTTGCCTGTCCCGGGTGGACCGACCAGCAGCACGCCACGTGGAATGCGCGCGCCGAGCGCGGCAAATTTCGCGGGTTCCTTCAGGAATTCGACGACTTCCTGCAGCTCCTGGAGGGGTTCGTCGACGCCGGCGACATCGAGGAAGGTGATGCCCGACTGTGCACCGTCCGCCACCCGCGCGCGGGTCTGACCGAACGACTGCATCGGGTTTCCACCGCGGTTCGAGAAGCGGCGGAAGGCAAACAGCACGAATGCCACAAACAAAACCAGCGGCACGAGGCCGGCCAGCGCGCTCAGCCACACCGCGGGCGGGTCAGCCACGGTGTACGTGATTCTGGACAACTCGTCAGGTGTGGCGCCGAGGTTTGCCAGTACCTTGAGGATGGATTCGCCACGCTGGATCGTAAAGCTGACCATCTCGCCCGACCTGGCGGTTGCAACCCCGTCGCCGTCGCCTGCTCGAATTTCCCTGATGTCGTTGCTCTTGATCCGCTGCGTGAGCGCTGTCAGCGAAATCGTGCGCGGCGCACTGGAGCGATTCGAACCGAAGACGAAGTATCCGATGCTCCCGCCAATCAAGAACAGCATCAACGTCAGGAGCAGCGCGCGGCGCACGCGGGATTCGGGTGGTCGAAAGCGCGGCCCTTTCAGGTTCACGGGCGGCGGCCAGCTATCAGCATGTGCGTGCTTCTCCCGGTCGCACTCGGCGTCTGCGCGACGACTCGACTCGAGTCAGGCTCCGCGGGAATGAGCAGTCCGCACCAGCCGCTGGCTGGGCCCGTCATCAATCTTGCCTACTGCAGAGGCGCCGGTATCCCGTGCTAGACGAAACCGACGCAACTATACCCGATCGATGGAAGCTGACTGTATACTGCGCTGACCAGTACGAATCGGCGGCCCGTCATGCCTGCCTTCGCGGCAGGAGCTTCGCAGAGCGCAGCTGCACTTTGTTGCCTGTACACGTCGCGCTGACCGTCTCGACCAGTGTTATTTTCTTGGCCCGGCCGTGCGCCGTGCCCACGGAGTCAGCGCTTAACCCCATGTCAAGCAGTGCACGTGCGACGTCGTTCGCCGATTTTCCTCTGCAGTCCGCTCTTCGCCGCGTTCTCCATTCGCAGGCGATCCGTCAGCCAACGCCAATCCAGGCGGAAGCTATCCCCGTTCTCCTGGCCGGCCAGGATGTCATCGGTCAGGCCCGAACCGGTTCGGGCAAAACGCTTGCGTTCGTCTTGCCGCTGCTCGAGAGTCTCGATGCGCACGGACGCGGGGTCCAAGCCCTGGTCCTGGTGCCAACACGCGAGCTGGCCATCCAGGTCGGCTCCGTGCTCGCCCCCCTGGCGGCGCCACTGCGGCTGCCTCACACGTTGCTGTATGGCGGTCGTTCGCTCGTGCCCGAGCGGCGTGCACTGGCCAATGCACGCATCGTCATCGGTACCCCTGGCCGCACGCTCGATCATCTGCGCCAGGGCAACCTGTCGCTCAAGGACTTGCGCTATTTCGTCCTGGATGAGGCTGACGAAATGCTCGACAGAGGCTTCGCACCTGATGTCGAACGGATCCTCAGCCATGCGCCACGCGAGCGCCAGACGGCGTTGTTTTCGGCAACCCTCCCTCCATGGGTGGCGAAAATCGCGGCGCGCCACGTGCGGGACGCCGTCACAATTCGGGTGGATAGCGAAAGCCCGGCGCTCGCCGAGATCGAGCACGTGGTGTACGACGTTGATCCCGACGCCAAGCTGCACGCTCTACGCACACTTCTCGACCGCCGTGGAACGCATCCGGTCATCGTCTTCGGCCGCACCAAACATGGTGTGAAGAAGCTTGCGCAGCGGCTCGAGAGCCTCGGATATCCCGCCGCCGCTCTGCAAGGCAACCTGAGCCAGGCCGCCCGTGAGCGAGTCATGGCAGGCTTCCGCTCGGGAGCTGTGCCGATTCTGCTCGCGACCAACGTTGCAGCGCGTGGCCTGGATGTGCCGGGCGTCGGTCAGGTGATCAACTACGAACTTCCCGAATCAGCCGCGTGGTTCACCCACCGCGTGGGTCGAACCGGACGGATGGGCCGCACTGGTCAGGCGATCACGTTGTTGACCCCCGAGGATTCCAGCAAATGGCGCCAGATCGAAAAGGTCCTCGGCCGCAGACTCGAGCGCCGGCGCTGGGCGCACACGGTACCAGCGGAGGTAGCCAGGCCGCTGAGCGCAGCGTCGGTGACGGCAACGCCGTCGCTCCCCGCCGCGGACGCGAGAAATGACCGTCGTCGGCGTGTGTGGCGGTCCCTGGCTCGCCGGCGGCGGCCCGCCAGTCTACGCGAGCGCTAGAGCACAGACGGGTTCCCCATCGAGGGCCGCCGCCGAGGCGAACGCCCGCGCTGAGCGAACTCGAGCGACGGCTTTCGCTGCGACGCACCGTGTGTCATACTTGTCGCGCTGGTCCAGCTTATCCCGCGCCATCGGTTCGCATAGGACGTTCTGACGGACCCCTGTATTGTTCGCTCGGCCTGGCCAGTTGCCGAGCTGTTTCGTCTTTTCGAAGGGAGCCGTCTGTTATGTCGGCTGACACCACTCTTACCTGCCGTGATTGCGGCCAGGCATTCACGTTCAGCAGCGGCGAGCAGGATTTCTATGCCAGTCGGGGCTTCAGCGAGCCGAGTCGCTGCCCAGACTGTCGCGCAGCGCACAAATCACGACGCGAAGGCGGCTCGTCGTATGGCAGTGGTGGGTACGGATCGTCCTACGGCGGAAGCCGCGGGCCGCGCGAGATGTTCAGCGCGACGTGCTCGAGCTGCGGTCAGGAAGCACAGGTTCCGTTCCAACCCAGCGGAGACAAACCCGTCTACTGCTCGACCTGCTTCGAGAAACAGCGAGGCGGCGCGAATCGATCCGGCGGCGGTCGCTACGGCGGTCGCAACCGCTACTAGCCGCACCGTGAGGCGAGCTATTCGCCAGATCCCAATGGAGGTGTGCGATGTCTAAAAAAGGCGGCAACAAAACGAAAACGCCCCCCAAGGCGCCGATGGTCAATAAGGGGCCCAAAAAGAAGTAAGCGGTGAGCAGGTTTCAGTCGCGCGGTGGCAAGCGCCTCCATTGGCGCGTTGTAGTGCAGTCATCCGGAACGCTTGATCCGTCGCGCGCCTCCCGGCCGATGGCGTGGCATCTCGTCGAGTGCGCCGACCCGGCGCGTCAAAGCTCACATTGTCCGCAAGGACAACTGCTGTTAGCCGCGGGTGGCGACCCGGATGGTCACTGTCTGGTAGATGACACGTGCCCTCGATGCGCGATGTCGAGCGATCCCGAGCCGCCGTCTGAGCGCGTGCCAGTTATTACACAGACGACCGACCCACCTCCACCCGCGGACGGGTAACTGGCAGGCAGCGGGTGTTCGGCCGCTGCAGGTGTATCGCAGCGTGCGCGACGCCATTCGCGAGCGCATCGAACGCGAGCTGCTGCCGCCTTTCCAGGCGACACGAAGACCCTGTGACGGTGGCGGCAGCGCGTCGCAGATGAACTGGTCAGCTTCGCGCTTTTAACGCTGCGGCCGTGGGCGCCGCGGCACGCGGGCTCGCCGCGTACGCCGACGCGCGGCGGCCTTGGCCTTGTCGCGCTGAAGCTCGCCGTTCGTCTTGAAGTAGCGCCTGCGCTTGTACTCGCGCAGGATGCCCGACTTGTCCATGCTCGTCTTGAAGCGACGCAGCATCTGGTCGAAGGACTCTCCGTCGCGCGGCTCGACGTGCATCAGCTGCTCGATGCCATCGCGAACGCACGCTGCGCTTCGGCGAGCTCGCGACTCGTTCGACGATATTCGCGAAGCGCGTCAGGCGACGGGTCCTGAAACGCGAGTCGATCGGCTTCGTCGCGTACCTGCTGGAGGTCGCGGACGAGCGCCTCCAGACGCCGAGGGTCACCGCCGTGAGCGGCCAGCACGCGGCGTGCGCTCGCGTCCAATGCGCCCGAGTCTTCCCGTGGCGCTTTGGGGGCGCCTTTCCTGTACGTGGGTCGGCGTTGCTGTCGCCGAGGCACCTCAGTACCGACTCCGGCCGCCTGATCGGCCGCCGTACCCGCCGCGGCTGTTTCCGCCGCGTTGCTGGAAGCAATCCGAGCAATACACAGGCTTATCGCCGCTAGGCTGAAACGGTACCTGCGCTTCCTTACCGCAGCTCGAACACGTGGCGCTGAACATCTCGCGCGGCCCGCGTCCGCCCGAGCCATAGCCGCCGCCGTACGACGATGAGCCATAGCTATCGTAAGAGGATCCGCTATCGCGCTGAGATTTGCGCGCAGCCCGACAATCCGGGCAGCGGCTGGGTTCTGAAAAACCCCGGCTGGCGTAGAAGTCCTGCTCGCCGCTGGTGAATGTGAACGCCTGACCGCAATCGCGGCAGGTCAAAGTGGTATCGGCCGACATCGTGACGGCTCCCTTCGGGTGAGTGGAGAATAGCTCGGCGGACTGGCAGTGCCGAGCGATCAGATACGTGAGCCGATCAACGTGCGGTCGAAAGCGCAACGAAGCGGGACGTCAGGCCAGTCGCAGCGAGTATAGCTCACCTCCCGTCCTCGGTCCGAGCCTTCTTGATCGTAGCCTTTTTGCAAGCGCCTCACTCGATTGGTCAGTGCGGCGGCGCGAGAGGGCGTCGGCTCACGCGAGCGGCATGGTGGTTTCCGCACTCAGTTTCAGCGCAGGGCGTACCGAGCGCCGCACTGCGCGGCGTTCGTTGAGCCAGCGTCGCACCGCCAGCGCGCCGTTGCCCACCAGCAAACCAACCAGCAGGTAGGCCTGGCCGGCGCCCAGTAGCTTGGCCGCGACACTCGAGCAGGCGACGAGGACACCGATCGCCACCTGGTCGGTGTAACGGCTGCGCGAGGTGGGCGGGTCGGTCAGCATAAACAACGCGAGAAACAGCGTGGCCTGCAGGAACGGAGTGCGGAACAACTCGGCGGCCGTCAACGGATCGATCCGGCCGAGCGCCAACAGCAGCCCGTAGGACACGCCCAGGAACGACAGCACCAGCGGGAACTTGTTGATGCGATCGACGATGAAGGCGCCGCCAGCCAGGAGCAGCAGCGCGAACGGCCGGCTGAGGTCCGGCAGCGCGCCCCACCAGCTCTGGCCTGTGCCAAACAGAAGCACTGATGCAAGCAGCGCCAGTCCGGCCGGATTGAAGATGTGCCAGCGATTCGTGGTGAGCAGGTGCTTCGACACGGTCGCCAGGATGCCAACCGCGACGGTTACGGCCCACGGAGTAGCTGGACCGAGCACGAAACCGACGATGAGTCCGGAGAGGAGTGCCGAGGTGGGCCAACTCGGCGTGCGCCGATCGAACCGATTGATCGCGACGTCTGTCAAGCTGGCGCCCAGCACCGCCGCGAGCATGTGTGGCAAGGCAAGCTGCCATCCGACGGCCGTGGCGCCAAGGCCGAACAGGCCCACGAAAATGGCCAGCAGCGAACCCTTCGGCGTGCGGAGGAACTGACGCAAACGCGGGAGCGCAGGACGCGCGGCGGAGCGATGGGCCGGCGCTGCCTGGGCGCGGGTGGTGGTGGTGGTGTGCATGGATGTCTGTCACCCTTTCGAAATCAGAGCGGACCCCAGTTTTCCCGCACGGTTGCCGGCGCTCGAAGGGCCGGCAGCCATGCGAAGAGTCGCTGAAGCGAGTGAGAGTCGCGGTCTGGTGGATTTCTTTGTGCGTTATCCGGCAGCCGCGGTGGAGCGCGCGTCGAGCGCCTGCGCCAGTGCCTGTTGGACCGCTTGCTTGAATGCCTGCGAGCTTGCGGTGGCGCCAGTGACGGCGTTGACGCTGGCGGTCTGCGTCTGCACCACCTGAGCCGGCAGCGAGGCAATGCGCGAAACGGGAAATGTCGTCGTGACCTTCGTGATCTGAACGTTGCCGATCTTGCCTCCGGAAGTGGTGACAGACACGGTCACATTGCCGAACCGGGAGGAGCCTGTTGCGGTGTAGGCGCCATCCGCATAGCTGGTGCTCGAAGGGCCGGCAGCAGGCGTCGCCGTGCTAGCAGCAGAGGTTGGCGTGGCAGCAGGCGTGGCGGTCGAAGGTGTCGTTGGCGTAGCGGTCGACGCCGGGGTAGCGGTCGCCGAGGCTCCAACGACGACCGCGGGCACGCTGGTTGCGTCCGCTCCGCTGGTCGCGATAGTCGGAACCGGCGTGGACACCGTCGCGGTGTCACCGCCAACCGAAGCGGAGATGCTATCCGCGGCCGTGCGCGTTGACAGCAGGCCGGCGAGGTAGACGCTTGCGACGGCGGAGGCGCTCAGCGCGACCAGCCGCCGGGACATTTTCTTGGGCATCGGGAGTTCTCCTCAAAGCCATCTGACGAACGTTGACCGTCGTTCGGATGAGCGATGAGGTCAATCTAACGAGGCAACCTTGGACGCCCGTGAGCTCCGCCTTGGAAGATGCTGAGTCGCTTGGGCTACCGCGGCAACACCGTGGACCTGGCCCGGGACTAGCGTACGGATTCGGCTTTCAGGCCCTGGAGGACCTCATCGGCCGCACGCTGGCCGGCAGCCAGCGCTCCATGCACGGTTGCCTGAAGCCCGTCAAGCTCGGTCGCTTCGCCGGCGAAGAACAGCGTGTTCTCGACCGGGCTGGCGAGAGCCGCCTGCGCCTCGATCCCGCCGACACGCACGTAGCTGTAGGCGCCACGAGCAAAGGGATCCGCTGCCCAGTCGTGTGTGCTGCAGGTGACAATCTCGCGATCGATCTCCGCGCGGCCTACGCGCAGAGTCCGCCCCAGAGAATCCAGGGCGCGATCCAGGCGCTGCTCGGTGGCCAGGCCTGCAAACGCATCGGCGGCCGGGCCGCCCGCCCACCCGACCAGAACCGGCGCATACACCGGATAGCCGGTCCACCACCCCTGGAGTGGTTCGTCGGAGGCGATCAGAAAGCCGACCTCGTCAGGAAAGAGCCGCTCCCAGAACCGCTCCTTGAACGCGAAGACGAGCTTGACCACGTGGCCCATCTCCAGCCCTCGCAGCGCGGCGTCTTTCTGGGCGAGCGGCGGAGTGAATCGGATCGCGAACGGCTCAGTCGGAGGCGCTTGAAGTACGCCGAGTGGCAGCGCCACCACCAGGCGGCGTGCAGTGAACGAGCCGCGTACAGCGCCGCGCGAATCAGATGCTTCAACGCTGACTGCACCCGGCGACCAGCGGACCTCGGTCGCAATCGTCTCCAACTCTACGCGGCCGCGTTCCGCCGCGATGCCCTGGTGCAGCGCCTTCGGAACCGCGTCATAGCCGGTCACCAGCCGAAACGCGCGATCGGCTGCGATCTCACGCTCGGCCCTGCGCTCGCGCAGGAGGGAGCGGACGCTTAGCCGATCGGGATCGGCAGCGTCGTACGTTTCCACCCAGGTCCTGGCCAGGTCTCGGGCATCGGCGAGCGATTCATCGGCGCAGCAGGTGGCCAGGAATTGGGCGAAGCTCTGGTCTTCCTCGGCGCCGAGCTCCGGGAGTTGCGAGAGGATCTCCTCCAAGCCGGGGAACCGCCCGTCAAAGCGGGCGAGCTGGCCAGCATGCGACTGCACGCGGGACCCATTCAGCTCGACGACGGGCAGCCCGCCCTGCTCGGCTAATTTGAACAGCACCGACACGCGGCCCTGTACGAACTCCGCGCCGAGCTCTACGGGCACGGGCCACCCCTCGCCACGCAGCGTGAGCACCCGTCCGCCGATGCGGTCGCGTGCCTCCAGGACGCGTACCGTGCAACCGGCCTGCGTCAGCCGCGCGGCTGCAGCCAGCCCGGACACTCCGGCGCCCAGCACCAGCACATCGGTAGGCGACGCGCCAGTACCGCTGGCGTGGGCGTCGAGCGACTCGAGCACAGCTTTTGTCCTACTAAGCTACGTCTTTCGTGCGCGCCGATGCAGCAGGTTGTGCCAGGAAGCCGCCATACGGACGACTGGCTAAATCGGCGCTTGACAGCCGGGGCGGCGAGCCTACCTGGCCTCGTGATGACCCGCTCGTGTGACGCGCAGCGGCGTCCCGCTGACGAGTGCCAACCCCCGCTCCAACCGGACACCCGTGGCGAACTTGTAGTACGTGCTCCACAGGGCTGACGTGTAGAGGTACCAGATCAGGTCTTCCACGGGGATGCCCACGACCACGATGCCAGACAGCCGCCGCAGGTCCCACGTGGCCGCGATCCAACCTGGAAAGACCGCTTCCATGATGAAGTACACCGGAATCGCCAACGCCGTCCCAATCAACGCGGTCACGAGTGCTACCTGGATCAGGTCGCGGCGCATCGAGAGGATCAGCCCCAGCGCAATCAGGCTTCCG
>VBGG01000161.1:0-4525 GCA_005883405.1 Chloroflexota bacterium
TGGATCACGCCGACTCCAGCCAGAATCAGCAAGGGAAAGGTCACGGCGACCTCGACGATCGATTGAGCTCGCACTCGTCGCCGCGCAGGCCTCAGATCTTTTATGACGCTCGTGCTCCGGCTCACCACGCCAGCGCCTTCACACTTCGGTCTCTGTTCAGCCCAGTCCCGAGAAGTGAGCGAGCAACCGTGTGAAGACCCCCGCGAGTCCCGTGCCCAGAGCCTGCATGGCAACCAGCACCACCACTGCTACCACCGCGATCGCCACCCCATATTCGACGAGGTCCTGTGCTCGATCGCGCGACCTCGATACGGCTGAAGCGCCACGCCGAGATTGGATTCCCACAATCCGCGCGAAGCTCATGAGCCGAGCAACCGTTTGCGACATGACGCGCACCTCGAATCCTCACGTCTGCGCACGCGTTGCGACAGACGGCTAGTGCCCAGTTGGCGGGCAGGTCTGATGCAGCGAATCGTTTGCTCACACAATCACTGGCCCCAGGTCGCCACGCTTGCTGCGGCGGGCGCCAGAAGGATCACGAATAAGACAGGCAGGATGAACACTGCGACAGGGATCACCATGCGAATGCTCCCTTTACCGCCTTCTTCGACAATGGAGAGCCGCTTGCGTTCGCGGAGCGCGGCCGCCTGTGTTCGCAGCACCTCGGTCAACGTGAGCCCCAGATTGCTCGCGGCCTCGATATGGCCTACGACCGTCTGAAGCTCGGGGATGCGGTTCCGATCGGCCATCGCCAATAGCGCAGGGACGAGATAGCGCTGGCCAAATCGCAGCTCGCGGTGGACACGCTGAAGCTCTTTGGCCAGCTCTCCATCGCTGCCCTCGGATACCCGCGCTACCGCCTCCTCTATTGAGCGCCCGGCAGCCAGAGCGATGGCCAGCATCGACAACACGGCAGGTAAAGCTGTGACCATCCGCGTCCGCCGTCCCTTGCCCTTCTGGGCGAGATACCAGTCCGGTACAGCGAAGCCCACCAGGCCCAGAGCTGCCCACAACCAGATCGGTGAAGCGCCAAACGGGTGGATTCCGATCATCTCGGTGGCAGGCAGAAACCCGACCCCGAGCAGTGCCAGTAGGAACTTTTCCCCGAAGTGATGCGCTGGTGTCACGCCAGGACGCACCAACTCCAGCGACTGCTCGAGATCCCCAAGACGAACGAGCCCGAGCCGAGCCAACAGCTCCTGAAGCTGACGTCCAACCTCGTCCACGGCTGGGCGGACGATGGAGTGCCCGACAGCAATCGGCCGCAGCGCTGCATTTTGTTGTTGTTGCGCCCGATGAGCCCAGTAGTCCGGCTCGAGTCGACGCAGGCGATTCACCAGCGACTCGCGAGGTGCGCCGAAGGGCAACGTCTCCACAAAGCCAAACAGGCCCAGAGCCAGAAGCCCGAGACAGGCATACGGCCAGAGACTCAGCACCCCGGTCATTGGACCAGCACCCGTTGCTCTACTGGTAGCCGAGATGTGAATCGCATTGCCTGATATCCGATAACCACACTCGCGGCGCAGGCACCCAGGATCAGCTGCCCCTCCACCGAATCGAACAGGTCCAGGTAGTGCGGCGAGATGGCCCGAACAGCCACGAGCAGGACCAGCGGAATCGCTGCGATCAGCCGCGCGGAGGCCACGACCCGAGTGCGCTGTGCACGAAGGTCTGCCTGGACCCGCAGCTCGTCGCGGACCGCCTGCGCGAGCTCGGACAATACGGGTGTGAGCTGGGGAGACCCGAGCCTCTCGTTCAGCAGGAGGGTCGCCACGCACGTGTCGAATACGGGATCGGCGAGCCGCTCGCGCATTCCCAGTAGCGCGTCACGCAGTGTGCTCCCATGCGCCATCAACTGCACGGCGCGCTGGAATTCCGGTTTCAGCAGGGCTGGGCCGTACGTGGCCAAAGAGACCAGGCCTTGCGCGACGTCGCCGCCGGCGCGGATGCTGTCGCGCAGCAGACCCATGGCGTCGGCTAGCTCCGCCTGGACGTGGGCTCGCCGCCCCTCCTCTAAACTCGCGTACCAGAGAAATGGCAGTCCAGCGCCGAGCCCGGCGACGACAATGCTGACGAGCGGCCAGCCCGTAATCAGCTGGCTTGCCAATCCCGCCAGCCCGCCCGCGGCAACGGAGAACAACACGAAGTCACGTGGGGTCACGTCGTGAAGGCCCGCGCGATGCAGAAACTCCTGGACCATTCGCCACCGCCGCGGTGGAAGTGCGGCCTCTTCATTGACTGG
Source organism: Chloroflexota bacterium (assembly GCA_005883405.1). GTDB lineage: Bacteria > Chloroflexota > UBA6077 > UBA6077 > CF-72 > CF-72. Next base: position 2,243 of record VBGG01000161.1, read on the forward strand.
GCTGCTCCAGGCCTCGTGAGTAAACCAGGCGCCCAGCGCAAACAGTCCGACAAGCACGAGCGGAATCACGCGAGGGCCCCGTTCGTCCTGCTGAGCGCCGGTGCCGACGGCACTGCGTATGGCACGCCCTTCCTCACGAACTCGGCCATGCACCTGGGAGGCGTACCGGTCCACTCCAGACGGCCGGACACTTCGTCGCGCAGCCAGAGGTCGTGGCCCTGGATCGTGTTGCCCTCGAGCCCGCTGATCTCGAGGACGTCGGTCAACAGGCGACGACCGGTGCCGGGCTCTTCGGCCATCTGAATCACCAGCGAGATTGACCGCGCAATAAGCCGCGCCATTACCGCCTCAGGCGGCCGCTCAGGAGCCATCATGCCCAGCGTGATAAGTGCGTCGAGCGCGTCCCTGGGGCTGTTGGCATGCACGCTGGATAGGCAGCCACCATGGCCCGTGTTCATTGCGCGGAGCATGTCCCAGGTCTCCGCGCCGCGGGTCTCGCCGACGATGATGCGGCGCGGTCGCATGCGAAGTGCATTGCGGACCAGCTCGCGCTGTTCGATCTCACCTACGCCTTCAGCGTTTTCCTCCTGCGCTTCCAGGCTCACGCACAGTGGCACCAGGTCTGGCAGCTTCAGCTCTCGGGTCTGCTCGATCACAATCATGCGCCCAGTCCCGTCGGTTTCATTTCCCAACGCGTTCAAGAGAGTGGTCTTGCCCGAGCCAGTCGGGCCGCTCACGACGATGTTCAGGTACGCGTGGACAGCTGCCCGCAGGAACGTCGCGAGCTCCTGAGTGATCGTGCCCAACTCGACCAGGCGCTCAAGAGTGTCAACGTCCGGGCGAAACGTCCGGATGGTCAGCACGGTGTGCTGCTGAGACACGGGCGGAATCACCACGTTCAGGCGTGAGCCGTCCGCCAGACGTGCGTCGACCATCGGCGAGACCTCGTCGACGCGTCGGCCAACCGCGGCAAGAGCACGCTTTGCCAGCTCACGCACTTCCTCGTCGCTGTCGAAGTAGACATCCGGCAGCATGATCGTGCGGCCAGTCCGCTCGATGACGCCTACTTCGCGTGGACTGTCGACAAAGATCTCCTCGTAACCGGGGTTGCGGATCAGCGGCTCCAGCGGGCCAAGCCCGACCAGCCAGTTCATGACCCGAATCTCCATTGCGGCGACGTCGGGCAGAACGGGCAGATTGCCATTGACGCGCGCTCGCTGCCAGCGTGCGATCTCTACCCGTACCAGCTCCGCTAGGCGCTCTTCGTTGGCCGCCGTGGGTCCGTCGCGCTGCCCGAACAGGCTGTCCATCTCCTTGCGCACCGCGGTCAGGATCTCGCGTTCCGCGGTGCGCTCCAGCGGGATCACGCTTTGGCTCCCTGAGCCGGAATATCTGTCGGCTCAAAGAGCTCCCGACGACCATTCGCTCTTTGATGACGGGCCGCAACTTGGGTCCGGGCGGGAGTTGAACCAGCGGCACTCCGGCGTGTGGGCCACCGCCTCAGCGCCGCCCACCACGGTTGTCGTCGAGGCGCCACAGCAGGTCGGGGCAGCTCCAGTTGGCCGCCGTGCAACCGCTCAGCGAACTGCAGCAGCGAGCGACCAAGCGTCGAGCGCAGGTCGAACACAACGGGGCGCTGGTCTTCGACAGCCCGCCAGCAGGCGTTCGGATCAAACGGCAAGACCGCGCTGAGCTGCTCTGCCAGCGCATACTCGAGCTGCCCGCGTTCGTAGTCCTTGTGCGCGCGATGCTGATTGATGACAGCACCCACTGATCCCGCCTGTGTCGGGAGTCGCCACGAGCAGGACCTGGTCCGCTTGTTGAGCTGGCACGCGGCCGGCGCGGTCGCCGTCCAGCCACTGCACGCCCGTGTCGCACACCACGTAATCGAAGCGCGCGCGCAGCGCATCCAGCAGGGCGACCAGGAAAGCGGCTTCGATCTTCGTCTCCGTCTTGGGCAGACCGGCGAGAAATAGCCCGTGGGGGCAATCCCCTGCTCGAATCGGTTGCAGGTCGCGGCTCAGCGCCAGCGTCCACTCGATCGACGTCGTTGGTGCCATGTGCGCCACCGTGACCAGGTTCTTGTTGGTGTTCGCGCCGAGGCGAGCCGACAGGATTGGGGCTCCAAGGTCAACATCGACGAGGACGGTAGACGCTACGCGCCCCAGCAGTACCGCAAGATTGAGCGCTACGGTCGAGCGGCCCGGTGCACCGTGGCCGCCCACGACGGCGAAAACACGGCCGACCGATCCGTCTCCCGAGCGAACCTCGACAAGTTGATCT
>VBGG01000161.1:4576-5445 GCA_005883405.1 Chloroflexota bacterium
CGAAGCACCGTTTCGGGCGAAGCGTCCGAGCGGAGCACAATGCCCTCGAACGACGCCCACCGCTGGTGATGCGGTTGCGAGTCGAGCACGACCAGTGGAAGCCGGCGCTTGGCCAGAGTAACCAACGTCGCGTGATCAAGACCTCGCGGGCCCGTCGAAACCAGGGCAATATCGACGTCGCCGGACTCGATCGCATCATGAAGCTGCCCTGCCGCGAGGCAATGCCGCTCCACAGCAAAATGAGAGCGCTGGAGTTCTGGCAGAAGCCCCTGCGCGTAGAGGTGCGTGCTGATCAGAACCCCAAGTCGTGGCGAGCTCATCGAACCACGCCAGCCTGAGTCGGCGTCGTCGGAGACGGGGGCAGAACAGCTACGTCTGGATCACCTGCCGCGAGGACCTGAAGGAATCCGCCTGCATACGCGTCATCGACGAGCACCTCGATCCAGACCAGCTTGCCGCGGGAGCGTTGGGCGTTCTCGGCGGTGCCGGTGCCGGATGAAGCAAGTCCCACATCCTGGTATCCGACGGCTGACACCACGGCCTGCTCAAGCCCGACGACCGTGCGCGCGTCAGCCTTGCCGCGATTGGTCGTGACGTAGATGCGGACGGTGTCACCGACGTTCATCCGACCGCCCGCGGCGTGCTCGGGACCAACCGGAAGGGCCACGCGCTGGAAGCCGGGTACGACTTCCGTAGGCCCGGCCACCTGTGCTTCCAGCAGCGGGATGCCCGCGTGTACTGGCTCTGCCACGCGCTGCGCAACAACCCGCGACAGTGCGCTCGCGGGCACGCTGGCTGAGGCCATCGCGTCCGGTAAGGCGACTCGTTGCGGCTGGAAATCGCTGGAGGTAACGGCCGCTCCCCGAGGC
>VBGG01000162.1:0-10428 GCA_005883405.1 Chloroflexota bacterium
ACGGCAAAAGGCCGGCTTCTGGGGGTCACGCGCGTCTTCGCGCCAGTCGTCGTCCTTGGTCTCGGTCTGGCGGCAGTGCAGCTCATGCCGCTGATCGAGCTCGCGGGCTTCTCCGCCCGCGGGAGCGGCATCCCGTACGCCGAGTCGGCGGCCTACTCGCTGACTCCCGTCGGACTGGCGCAGGTGATCTTCCCGTACCTCTTCCGAGGCCCGGGCAACGTCCAGTGGGGCCTCTGGACGCACTGGGAGTCGTACGTGTACATCGGCCTGACGCCGCTGGTGCTGGCGACGGCGGCGCTGGTATGCGCACGCCGTCGAGAAGTCGCCGCGTGGGGATTGACAGGCGCGGTCGGCCTGCTGCTGGCGCTTGGCCAGTACAGCCCCCTGAACCTGCACTACCTGCTGTGGCTGTTGCCCGGCCTGTCGGGCTTGCGCGCACCTGGCCGCTTCACCGTGGTCGTCGTGCTCGCTGGCGCGATGCTCTCGGCGTACGGTCTGGCCTGGCTGATCGACGCCTCACGCTGCCGCATCGCGGTTCGGCGTGCGCTCATCGGCGCATCGCTGCTTGTTGGGGCGATGTCCATCGCGCTGGTCGGCCTGCACGCGGCGTTGTCGGCACGGCCAATCGCCGCCCGAGACGCGATCCTGGCGTGGTATCTGTCGCTGCCGCACGACAGCTACCCGCTCAGCGACTCCGACGTCTATAGCGGCCTGCTCTGGTCGACCGACGTCCGCAATCCGCGTGTTGCTGGAGCGCTGCTTGGGCTGGCGCTGATCGTCGGCCTGCTGTGGGTCTGGCAACGCTCGAGACTGGGCAGATGGCGGGGCTGGCCAGCCACGTTGGCCGGCCTGGCCGCGGCGGATCTTTTGATCTTCACCTGGGGCATCCATCCCCGCGAGCCGCTGGCGAACATCGCGGCCGAGCCCGCGGCTGTCCAGGCGGTCGAGCAGCTGCCGACCCGGGACGCGACCCCCAATCGCGTCCTGGTCTCGCCCGCGCTCAACCAGGCGGCTGCCGACCGCCTCGCGTCGTTCGGCACCGTTCAGGAAGCCAGCGGCTACAGCTCGTTGCAGTTCATCTGGCATCGCGACTACCTGGGCCGCGTGCTCTACGTCGACGACGGCCTGCTCGACCTGTGGAACGTGCGGTATGTCCTCGACCCCGCCCAGTACGGCGCCCTCTCCAGCTACAAGGACGTGAGCTTCCTCCCGCCGCAGGCGTTGCTACACGCGCCCGCCGGCAGCGCGCTGGCCGAGCAGCGCTTCCAGTTGGACAGCGCTTCGCCAATTGTCGAGCTGCGGTTCGTGACGGCACTTCTCGGCGCGGTCGACGTGCCGCAGGGTGCACCGGTAGCGCAGATCGAGCTGCGCGATGCGTCCGATCAGATCGTTGGCACCGCCGAGCTGCAAGCCGGCCGCGACGCGATGGAGTGGGCCTGGGACCTGAGCAGCGTGCAGCCGTTCATACGCCACCAGCGGGTCGAAAGCGCCGGGGTCATTTTTGAGGGCGGCAGCGAGCCACGTGAACGGCAGCTGTCGTTTGCCGACCTGGAGTTCCCGCGACCAGTGAGCGCGACAACGATGCTCGTACGGGCTACGCCGCCCGTGGGCGAGTTCGCGCTGTTTGGTGGAACCGCCATTGGCGCCGACAATTCTGCCGACCAGCTCTTCGGCAAAACCAAGGCCAAGTATCACCAGGTCTACGTCGACAACGAGATCCGCGTCCTCGAGGACACCGCTGCCTTTCCGCGAGCGTTTGTCGTACCCCGCGCACGCGTGGCGCCGAGCCTGGGCACCGCCTTGAGCGAGATGATTCACCAGCCGTTTCACCCCGACCAGGAGGTGATCCTGGCAGACGACACGACGACCCAGGCGACGGTGGTGTCGCCCGATCGCGGCGGCGAAGGAAGTGCCCGCGTGACGGACTACTCCGCGGGCAGCATCAAGATTCACACGACAGCTTCGGCCGACGCGTGGCTGGTGCTCAGCGACACTTTCTACCCGGGCTGGTTGGCTTCGGTCGACGGCCAGCCCTCAACCGTGCTCCGCGGCGATGTGCTGTTCCGTGTTGTGGCAGTGCCAGCCGGCGAACACGAGGTGGAGCTCCGCTTCGAGCCCGTCAGCGTCAAGCTCGGGCTGATGATCAGCATCGTGGCGCTGCTGGCCCTCGGGGGCGCCTTCGTTGCGGCTGGCATGCGACGCCGGCCAGGGCGTACAACGTGAGCGCCGTGCTCAAAGGTACGCTGATGTACCTGGCCAACAGGCGGCCGGTTTACCGCCTGATCATGCAGCATGACCTGCTTCGGGGCCTGACGCAGCGCTACGTGGCGGGCGAGGAGCTCGCCGACGGCATCGTCGTGGCCCAGACGCTGAACACGCAGGGTCTCCTGGTCAGCCTGGATCATCTGGGTGAAAGCGTCACCAACGGGGCTGAAGCGCGCCGCGCGACGGCAGCCTACCTGGACGCGCTGGAGGCCATCGCCGAAGAACAGTGCGAGGCGAGCATCTCGTTGAAGCTCACCCAGCTGGGGCTGGATCTGTCACACGAGATGTGCGTGGCGCACCTGCGCAAGATCCTGGAACGAGCCCGGCAGCTGGACACCTTCGTGCGCATCGACATGGAGTCATCCGCGTACACCCAGCGGACGCTCGACGTGCACAAGGAGCTGTGGAACGAAGGCTTCCACAACGTCGGGATCGTCCTGCAGGCCTACCTGTACCGCACCGCCGCCGACGTCGAGCGAGCCATCGAGATGGGCGTCCAGGTGCGCCTGTGCAAAGGCGCGTATCTCGAGCCGGCCAGGGTCGCCTATCCCGACAAGGCCGATGTGGACGCCAACTATGCGCGGCTGATGGAGCGTCTGCTCATCCACGGCAATCATCCGGCGATCGCGACACACGACGATCGACTGATCCTTCGCTCCCAGGAGATCGTCGAGAACGAGAAGATCTCACGAGAGCGCTTCGACTTCGAGATGCTGTTCGGGGTACGGCGCGACCTGCAGCTCCGCCTGGTGCGCGAAGGGTATCGCGTGCGCGTCTACCTGCCGTATGGCAAAGAGTGGTATCCGTACCTCGTGCGCCGCCTGGCCGAGCGGCCGGCAAACATCGGGTTCTTCGTACGGTCGCTGGTTACAGAGGCGCTGGCGGGGCGGCGCAACGGCCGCCCCTGACTTGCGATTACGCCGCCTGCGATTCGAGAAGATCGCGCTCGCGGCGTCGCTCTTCGATCAACCGCTTGGGTGGTCGCCCGCGACGCGGTCGCTCGTCGAGCCAGTTGTAGTTGTCGTAGCGGCGGGTGACGACGTCCGTCTCGTCGAGGAACAGTGGTCCGTTGCAGCGATCGCAGCGCAAGTGTTTCCAATTCACCGCCTGGACTGGCTGGTCGTGCCCTGGCTGGCGCAGGAGTACGGGGCGGACAATCCCAGGCGCCGCCGTGAGCGACTGTTCACTCTCAATGGACCCATACACGCTGCCGCACATGTAGCACTTCAGGTCGGCCACGAAAAACGAACGCCGCTGAGGTTTGCTGAAGGTTTCGGAAGACATAGTTGTGCGGAAGGTCCTTTCGACAGTTTGTTAAACACGCCTGACTGTGGGGCTATTCCAGGAATTGCGAGTTTTTGACCCGGTACCAAGGTCCGGGTGACAGTAGGGGAGATGCCTGACTGTCAGAGCGAGGACGCGGGGGCTACCTTGACGGGAATGTCGACAAAGCTGATCGAGCGCGGTGCGCGAATCCGCCGAACGAAATGGGTCGAGTTGTCGTGCCTGCTGTGTGGCGAGGCAGCGGCGACGCTCGAAGGCAGCACGCTGCGTCCGCGTACCCCCACCAGCGTGCGGGTGAATGGGGCGCGGGTGGTGTGTGGTCGATGCGGCGGGAGTCTGTCGCCGGCCGATCAGGGTGAACGGGTTCACTTTGTCTAGTACTCATTAGACGGCTGGCACGCCTGGCTTGTTGCGCCCGCGCCGTCCTGGCGCGCCGGGCAGGTTTCGCACATTCGCGCGGCGCAGGTCAGTTTGAACAACTGCAGCAGGCCTTGCTGGTGGCACGCGCCTCTGAAGCGCACCGCCGGCTCACCCAGCAGCCCGGCCATGTAGCGCACGACCCGATTCGGCGGCTCGCCCGGTAAGCGCCCGAACAGCGCCGCGGCTTCGGACACGCCGGCCGCGGCCGCGAACGGCAGCAGCACGTTGATGACGATGACCTGTGCCCGTCCGCGGCCGATCCACGGCGACGCTCTGACCAGCTGCCACAGTCTGGGCCGCGACGCGGCGGCCGCCTGCTGCACCGCCTCGAGCACCTGCTCGGCCGGCCCCTGCCAGCGTCGGCCTGCCCAGCCCGCCGCCACCTCGGCCAGGCCACGGCAGCGCTGCTCAGGCGCATTGCCCGCCCGCAGCTGGCGCCGATCCCAGGCGGCGGCCGACAGCGCCGCGCGGACGCCGTACGTGCGCTGCAGCCCGCGCCAGGCGTGCGCCTCGGGCAGCGTGGCCTCGGCCAGCAACCCGGCCGTTCCCAGCAGCAGCCCCGCCAGACCGACCGGCCCGCGGTCGGCCAGCGCCAGCGCCGCTTGCGACCAGGGCACCGCCTCGGCCAGCTGCCCGAAGGTGCGCGTGTTGCGCTGAAAGCCCAGCGCTTCACACACCCCCCGCCACAGCACCTGGTCGGCCGGCGCGGCGCTCAGGTCGCCCTCGAAGCGCGCCGCCCGCGCCCGGAAGCGCTCGCGGCCAGCCGCCTCGACGATCTGAAGCAACGCCGGCGCGTGGCGCATGCACGGCGCCGTCCACCCGCGCGGCGGCCCGCGCCCGGGCTCGGCCGCGTCGAAGTCGGGCTGCAGCTCGACCGTCGGCACATGCCGGCGGTGCCCGTCCAACGCGACCGCGTCGGCAACCTGCACCACGTGCAGCACCACCCGGCCGTACTCGCGGTCCTGCGCGTGGCGGTGAGCGGCCCAGCTGCTCGCACGCGGGTGCACTTCGACATCGCCACGCACCAGCGTGCCATCGGCCTGTGCCAGCACCGCGCCCAGGAAGTCTGGCCCCGGCCCACCCCAGCGCCGACCAGGAAACACCACCCGCAGCTGACGCCCGCAACAGTCCACCAGTTCCTGCGCCGAGTACCAGCGCTGCTCCCAGGCGTCGGCCAGCGCCTCCTCCGATATGAGTCGCCGCTCTGCCTGCCGTTGTCCGTGCCGCCGTCCGCCCCGCCCCGGACCCACTTCCGAACGATTCCACAGCCCCAGTCTGGCGTGAGGGGCGTCACGGGAGGCGTCACGCCAGCGTCACGCGGGAGACGAAAAGCGTCACGCGGGCGTCATGCGGATGTCACAAAAATGGGCAGACGCGTCACGCGGGCGTCATGCCAGCGTCACGCGGACGAAACGGCTCACACGGCAGCGCCCGATGGCCGACGAAAGGTCAATCGGCTGGCACGGGCCAGGAGCCCAGCACCTTCAGAAACACCGTGTGCTCCTGAGCCTTGCCCAGCGCCCGCTGCACCGCGGCCTCCGAGACGTGCCCGTCCATCTCGATGAAGAATACGTAATCCCACGCGCGCCGTTTCGACGGTCGCGACTGGATGCTCGACAGGTTCACCGCGTTCGTGGCGAACGCTTCCGCCAGGTCACGCAAAGCGCCCACCCGATCGCGTATCGAAAAGACCACCGCGGTCTTGTCATGACCCGTGGCACCCTCGCTGGCCGAGCGCGCCAGCACCAGAAAGCGGGTCACGTTACCGGCGATGTCCTGGATATTGTCGGCCAGCACGTTCAGCCGGTACACCTCACCCGCGATACGCGGGCCGACCGCCGCGACGGTGCCGGTGGTGTCTTGCGCCGCCAATTCAGCCGCCTTGCCGTTGCTCGTCGCCGGCAGCACGGCGACCCCTGGCAGGTGCTCGGCCAGCCACAGACGCGTCTGCCCAGCCGTCTGCGGGTGGCACAGCACGCGCTTGATCGACGTGAGCGACGTCGAGCGCGACAGCAGCGTGTGCGCGATGGGCAGGCTGACCTCGGCGCAGATCTGCAGCGGCGTGTCCACCAATCGATCGAGGACTTCGTTGACCGGCCCCTCGGTCGAGTTCTCGAAGGCAACCAGGCCGTAGTCGGCCGCGCCCTTTTCCACCGCCGAGAACACCTCGGCGTGCGTCTGGCACGGCTCCAGGTCGGCGGCGCTGCCGAAGCGGTCAACGGCGGCCTGATGGCCGAACGTCGCCATGGGACCCAGGTGCGCCACCCGCGTCGGCCGCTGCAGCGCCCTCGAGGTGGACAGGATCTCGCGGTAGATGCTGGCCACCGCCTGTCCGTCGAGCGGTCCTGGCACGCCCTGAACGTTGGCGAGCACCTCGGCTTCGCGGTGTGGCACGAAGATCGGCGCGGACTCGCTGCCGCTCATGGTCTGCCCAACGCGAAGTGACGCGGCGGCGCGCTCCTGCAGCAGCCGGGCGATCTGCGTATCGAGCTCATCGATCCGCGCGCGCAGGCCTCGCAGGGAATCAGCAGCGGTGTCTTCGTCGTGCGGCTGGATCTCAGGACGGGTCACGGCACATGCACATTACACTCTCTGCCCAGCCAGTCATGCCATCTCGAGTCGAAGATCTCCAGAGCCTGCAGGAGCGCGTGGAGGAGCTGCGATCTCAGCTTAACCACCACAACTACCGCTACTACGTGCTGGACTCGCCCGAGATTGCCGACGCTGAGTACGACCGGCTCATGCAGCAGCTGCGCGAGATCGAAACCGATCACGCCGAGCTGCAGTCGCCGGATTCACCCACCCAGCGCGTCGGCGCTGGTCCGGCCGCGCAGTTCGCGGTGGTTCAGCATCGGGTGCCGATGCTGAGTCTGGCCAACGCGTTTTCGGCCGACACGCTGCGCGCCTGGCACGAACGGATCACGCGGCTGCTGGGTGGCGACATCAAGGACTTCGCCATCGAGCCGAAGATCGACGGGCTGGCGATCATGCTGCGCTACGAGCGGGGCCGCTTCGGCGTTGGCGCCACGCGCGGCGATGGCTCGCAGGGCGAGGACATCACCGCCAACCTGAGGACGGTTCGCAGCGTGCCGCTCACGCTGAACGACAGTCCGCCGGCGTATCTCGAGGTGCGGGGTGAGGTGTATCTGTCGCAGGCGGCGTTCAAGAAGATCAATGACGAACGCGCTGCCGCCGGGCAGCCACTGTTCGCCAACCCGCGCAACTGCGCCGCGGGATCGGTCCGCCAGCTCGACTCGCGCATTACCGCGAAACGGCCATTGGACGTGTTCATCTATGCCCTGGGCGAGGCTCAGGGTTGGCAGCCGCGGACGCAGTGGGAGATCCTCGAAGCGTTTGGCGAGTGGGGCTTTAAGACCAACCCCAACAACAGGCGTGTCGGCTCCATCGACGAAGTGATGGCGGCGTGCGCCGAGTGGGAGCACCGTCGCGAGTCGCTCGACTACGAGATCGACGGCGTGGTAGTCAAAGTCAACGATCTGCATGTGCAGAGCGAGCTCGGGGCTGTCGGCCGCGAGCCGCGCTGGGCCATCGCCTTCAAGTTCCCACCCGTTCAGGCAACGACGCTGCTCGAGAGGATCGCGGTCAATGTCGGCCGCACGGGCAGCTTGAACCCATTCGCCGTGTTGAGGCCGGTGCAGGTCGGCGGCGTCACCATCTCGCAGGCCACGCTGCACAACGAGGATGACATCAGGCGCAAAGACATCCGCGTGGGCGACACCGTCCTGGTACACCGCGCGGGCGAGGTCATTCCGCAGGTGATCGGACCGATCCTCAGCAAGCGGCCGCCTGACACCAGGCCGTATGAGCTGCCGACGACATGTCCGGTGTGCGGCTCGCCTGTGGTACGGCCGGAAGGCGAGGCGATGTCCCGCTGTACCGGCGGTTTCGCCAGGTGTATCGCCCAGCGCTTCGAGTTGCTCAAGCACTTCGTTGGGCGTGGCTCGATGGACATCGAAACCGTCGGCGAGAAGCTCGCCTGGTCGCTGATCGAGAAGGGACTGGTGTACGACCCGAGCGATCTGTACCCGCTCACGAAGGAGCAGCTGATTGCGCTCGAACGGATGGGCGACAAGAGCGCGCAGAACGTGCTCGACAACATCGAGGCCAGCAAGCACCGCAGCCTGACGCGTGTGCTGTACGCCCTGGGGATCCGTTACGTCGGCTATCAGACGGCCGAGCTGCTGGCGCGCGCCTTCGGCTCGATGGATCAGCTGCGTCAGGCCACGTACGAGCAGATCGTGGCGGTTGAAGGCATCGGGCCCAAGATCGCCGAGAGCGTGCACGCCTGGTTTCGCGAGCCCGACAACCTGCGGGTGGTCGACAAGCTCGTCGCCGCGGGCGTGAACATGTCGGAAGAGTCGGCGACGCGCGGCGGACCGCTGGCGGGGCTGACGGTGGTGGTCACGGGTCGCCTCGAGCACCAGACGCGCACCCAGATCGAGCAGCGCATCAAGGACCTGGGCGGCATCGTCGGCGATTCGGTCTCGAAGAAGACGAGCTATCTGATCGCTGGCGAGGACGCCGGCTCCAAGCTGGCCAAAGCGCAGAAGCTGGGGACGCCGATCCTCGACGAGGCGGGCTTCGAGGCACTGCTAGAGGAGAAGTCTCACGCCTGAACGGTGTCCGTGGGCGCAAGGTGATCCCGCGATGGAGGCGTACCACGACGAAGAATGGGGCGTGCCTCTGCACGACGATCGGGCGCTGTTCGAGCTGCTGACGCTCGAAGGCGCGCAGGCCGGCCTCAGCTGGAGCACCATCCTGCGGCGGCGGGAGGGCTACCGCGCCGCGTTCGCCGAGTTCGACCCCGCGCGCGTCGCGGTCTTCGGCGATGCCGACATGCAGGCACTGCTCGCCAATACGGCCATCATCCGCAACCGCGCAAAGATCCTCTCCACGATCAACAATGCGCGGCGAGTCCTCGACATCCAGCGCGAGTGCGGCTCGTTCGACTCGTTCGTGTGGTCTTTCGTGGGAGGCGGGCCGCTGGTCCACCAGTTCGAAACCCTGGCCGATCTCCCGTCGCAGACGCCCGAGAGCGTCGCCCTGAGCAAAGCCCTGCGTCAGCGCGGCTTCGGCTTCGTCGGCCCGACCATCATCTATGCCTTCATGCAATCAGCTGGCCTCGTCAATGACCATGTGACCACCTGTCCGCGCTACGCGGAGCTGCGCTGATGCTCTCTGCGGGCAGTCCTGTGCATGTTCGCAAGCTCAAGCCCGACGGCGCGCTGGATTACGCGTGGCACGGCACGGTCCTGCGGTGCGACGCGTCAGGCATCGTGCTCCGGGCGGACTTCAATGTGGACCTGGTCGAGCGCGACTTTGCCACCTTCCGGCGGGGTGACGTGTTCGTCGAGTTCTATTACTTCGACCGCGGCTACAACGTCTTCCAGATCAGCGAACCCGATGGGACGCTAAAAGGCTGGTATGCGAACGTCGGGCTGCCGGCGGAGCTCACGGCTGAGACGGGTGAGCTGCAGTACGTGGATCTGGCGCTCGACGTGTGGACCAATCCGAACGGGGATTTTGTCGTGCTCGACCAGGAGGAGTTCGATGGACTGGTCCAGCAGCACGCCGAGTTAGCCGAAGCCGCCGAAGAAGGGCGCGCGGCGCTGCTCGAGCTGGTCGAGTCGGGGCGACTGCCGCGCTGGACGGACTGACGGCGCGGCGCGGACTCGGGGCGCTGCTGCTCGGCGGCGGCGTGGCCGCGATCGCCTACCGGCAGCGGGCGCTGACGCTCGACGGCGCGCTCGCCGCCGCGGCCCTGGGCGGCATGGTGCTGTTCAGAGGCGGGATCCCGGCCGCGGGCAGTCTGCTCGCGTTCTTCATCAGCTCCAGCGCCCTTTCGCGTCTCGGCCAGCGACGCAAGGCGTCCCGTCCAATAGCTCAGGCCAAGGGCGTGCGGCGTGACGCCTGGCAGGTGCTCGCAAACGGAGGCTGGGCGACCCTGTGCGTCGCGCTCGGTCAGCGTCGGGCGTTCGTCGGCGCACTCGCCGCGGCGAGCGCTGATACGTGGGCGACCGAGGTGGGCATGCTCGGCGGGCGCCAAGCGCGGCTCATCACCACGCTGCGGCGGGTGCCCGCGGGTACGTCTGGAGGCATTACCCCCGAGGGGCTGGCGGCAAGCCTCGGCGGGGCACTGGTCGTCGGTCTGGCGTGGTCGCTGCTGGGCGGTGGGCGGCGCGATAGTCGGCGGCGGCAACAGTCATGGCAGTGCGATCTTCTTGTCGCTGCGAGCGCTGGCCTGGGCGGCTCACTCGCCGACTCGGTGCTCGGCGCTACCGTGCAGGCGCTGTATCACTGCCCGCGCTGCTCTGCCGAGACGGAGGAGCCGGTCCACCGCCCATGCGGCCAGCCGACGCGGCTGGTGCGTGGCTACCGTTGGATCACCAACGCCACCGTCAACGCCCTCGCGACGCTGGCGGGCGCGGCCATCGGCGG
>VBGG01000162.1:10436-13885 GCA_005883405.1 Chloroflexota bacterium
CAGAACGCCGGAACCAGAAGCGGAACGCGCGAACGCGAGAACCCGCGAACGCGGAGAACGCCGGACGCGGCGAGGCACGTCAGGGGAGGGAGCTAACGTGCGCCGCCGCGTCGGCTGGGAGTAGGTCTAGTCGTTCCTCTTTCCACAATAGACCCGGGCCGGCGCCGCGCACGTCACGTATGCGCTACGACGCCAACACGCCGCTGGTTTAGATGTCGCGCCGCGAGAAGATGAACGTGGCCCCGCCGAGCAGCAGCAGCGGGTACAGCATGCCCCACATCACCAGCCCGGGCGTCGGCGGCGCATTGGCCAGGATCGGCAGCGCGCCCCTGAACACGTTCGTGGCAGCGAGGACGCTGGCCGACTGGACGTAGTACGAGGCGCTGCGCCACAGCATGTCGCTCGGAATGAACATCCCCACCGTCACCCCAAGGTTCAACAGGGATGCGTTGTTGAGCGTATCGCCCAGCACTTGAATCACCCCGCTCAACCAGCCGAGACCAAACAGGCTGAAGGCCACCGCGCCGTTGGTCGCCGTCGGCAGGAACGTGCTGCCGAAGACGCTGAGGGTAACCAGAAACAGTGTAACCGTTGATCAAGGCCGCGACGATCATCACCAGACCGGCCATGACGCTCACGTAGACCGAGCAGATGAGCGCGTACGCCAGCCAGCGGCCGAGCAGCAGCTGCGATCGCCGCATCGGTCGAGCGAGTAGCGCGTGCAGGCTGCCCGAATCGGTTTCGGTCGACACCGCGCCTACCGACAGGAACAGTGCCAGGAACCCCGCAAGCAGATTGACGATGTAGAGTCCGGATAACGTCAAGCTCGCCATGGCGATGCTGACGAGCGCCCGACTACGCTGGCCGGTGATGACCTGAACCCCGCGATCCTGTGCAAAGTTGTACGCAACCGCGAACAGGACGATATACAGGAAGCTCACCATGATGCCGGCAGGGATGAGTCGCCGACTCATGGCCTCCTTGAGCGTGAGACGCGTGATGCGCAGCGTCTTGCTCATAGCCGGCTGCCCTCGACGAGGCCCATAAAGACGTCCTCGAGCGACCGCTGTACGGGCACCAGCGAATACACCCGATAGCCGCTGCGCGGCAGGACTTCGGCGATCACCGACGCCACCGAGGCATCCGTCACGCCCAGACGCACGCTGGTCAGGTCGTGCGACAACACACGCCCAAAGCGACCCAGCACCGCCAGCACGTCCGCGTCGACGCAATCGAGCGTGATCATCAACTCAGGCGCGCCTCGGACCAGATCGTCGAGGCGACCGCTCTTGACCACACGACCGCGATCGATGATCGCGACCCGATCGCACAGCATCTCGACCTCGCTGAGCAGGTGCGAGTTCAAGAACACCGTCGTGCCGCGCGAGCTGAGGGCGCGGATCAGATCACGCACCTCACGCCGGCCGATCGGATCGAGCGCGGACGTCGGCTCGTCGAGCAGGAGCAGGCGTGGATTATGGACGATCGCCTGGGCCAGGCCGATGCGCTGCAGCATGCCTTTGGAATAGCTTTGTAGGCGCTCGTGGCCGCGATCGCCGAGCCCGACCAGCCGAAGGACTTCGGGGATGCGCCACGCGCGCTCCTCTCGAGTGAGATTGGCCAGATCGGCGTGCAGCTCGAGCAGCTCGTTTCCGGTCAGCCAGTCCTGGAGACGGAAGTTTTCGGGTAGATAGCCGACCAGCCGCCGCGCGCCAGGATCGCTCGCCGGCAGACCGAACACACGCGCCTGACCGCTGGTCGGTCGCACCAGGCCCAGCAGGATCTTGATGGTGGTCGTCTTGCCAGCCCCGTTCGGTCCGAGGAAGCCGAAGACTTCGCCGGGTTCAACCGTCAGATTGAGATCGTGCAGAGCGACATGCTGGCCGTACGCCTTGCGCAGGCCCGACACCTCGATCGCCAGCGCCGATTCGCGCGCGGCCACGGTAACGAGGTCGGTCGGCCGGTCGGCCAAACTTCTAGTGGAGACTGCTTGCAACGGCCTGCACCTCACTCGCCTTGATGCCCCAGCCGCCGACACCGAGCGACTGCACGTGGTTGCCGCGCTCCCACAACACGGCGCTGGCGATGCCCGAGTCATCGTCGAGCAGCACGCCGCTTCCGCCCAGCGCACCGGCGACGGTGGTGGAAGTCCAGCCGACTCGATCGGCCGGGATGCCGAGCGGGATCGTGGTCTGCCAGGCCGATATGTTCTGCAGCGCCGCGGCGGTATCTCGCGACAGCCCGGGCAGCGTAAGCAGATACGCGCGCAGCTCAGCAACGCTGGCGCTCCCCGCGACGTTGACCACCAGCTGACCAGCCTGTCCGACGTACAGCTTGTCTGCAGTCCGGCCTGCGTACTCCAGCACTGCAACACCGGGGAAGCCGACGATCAGCTGCTCACCGTCGTACGCGGCAGGCAGTGTCTGCGGCGAGCCCATGCCCTTGAAGTACGCATTGGCTTGCGATGCGCTCAGCGTCAGTGTGACCTGGGTCGGGGCGAGCGCAGTGATCGCGCTGGGTTTGGGATTGATGCCCTTCGGCAAAGTCGCCGGTTGCGCCACGCTGAACCCAGCGATCGCGCCAGCCGCCGCGGTGCTGGACACCGTCGTCAGCTGTTTAGGCAGCGTGCCCCGCAACGTCCCGAGGTGCTCCAACTCCTCGAGAGTTCGGTAGGCGTTCTGGAGGTGCGCGTAGTCGGTCGGGATGGGTTGGATCGCCTGACCACGGAAGAACAGGACCAACGCTGAAGCGAGTGCCTGCCCCTGCGGCAGGACGAAAAGTGCGGACAATACCAGCGCGCCGGCCAGACCCAGCAGGATCACACGGCGCTGCTGCGCGAAGGAGTTACTGAGCAGCATTGCGAGGCGAAGCCTAAGCCTCAGCTCTTGGCCGGCCGATGGCGCGGCGGTCGAGGTCTGGTTTCTTTTTGCGTTGCAGTCCGGCAGGTCGGCTGAAAGAAGCTGGGCCTCGCAACGCTCTTCGCGGCCGAAGCGTGTTCGCGCCACAGAGTCCGGGAGGCTGCCGGCAAGCGTTTCGAGGCGGCGATACTCTTTCGGCGGCAGCCGCGCGGCGACTAGAAGTTCGGCCGACAAGCCGCTTTTCGGCACAAGACGCAGTCGGCCGAACTTCTGTGACAGACTGGCCCTGGGAAGGCGGCAGGCACACAACTTCCTGATCGAGGTTTTCGGCCACCTTCCTAGGGCTGGTAGGGATCCAGCCCGAGGAACGTCTGGTGCGGCTGCGAGGCGTCAGCGCGGCCGTCCCAGAAGGTGCGGGTGTAGAAGATGGAATTGATGACGCTCGGCGCCTGGCGGGGGCTCACCTGGCGGACGTTGGCGCCATGCACGTTGAAGATCGGGTCGGCGACGCTGCCACACTGGTCGACGGCGTCGTCGGCGGCGTTGGCCTGGTAGGAGTGCGCCACGACACCCTGCGAGCCGACCACATCG
>VBGG01000163.1 GCA_005883405.1 Chloroflexota bacterium
GTCGGCGTGCGGCTGCAGGTCGTCGCGTATCCGCCATACCGCGCGGGGCTGGGAGCGGGCACGCTAGACCTGGACGTGCAGGACGACAGCACGCTGCGCGACGTCTTGCGCCAGTTGGCTGACCGAAGTCGAGAGTTCGAGCCCCTTGCAGGCGCGGCGAAGGACGAGTGGCTCTGGGGCCAGCTGCTGGTGCACGTCCGAGGCGAAATGGTGCGACTCGACCAGCGCCTCCACGACGGCGACTGTCTCGAGCTGTTGCCGCCCATCGCGGGTGGGGCTGACGTCTCGAAGGAGTTGTTACGCCGTATGCGCACGGTTGTCGTCAGGTAAGGCCTGCTGCACGGCGCTCCGCGAGGATGGGCTCGGGCAGGCCAAGACGCTGCAGAACGTCTGGCGCGATCGCGCCGGTGTCGGGATCCCACTGACGCAGGCGGTAGTACTCGGCCAGCATGTCCTCAAACGGCGGCAGGCTGCGTGAGTCGGTGCCGATGTCGCGCGGCAGCTCGAGCATGCGCGGCGGCATCGTGTCGTCCCACGGCCCCGATCCACACGCGAGGTTGAAGAGCCGCTTCTGGACGAAGATTCGTTCGCCGCTCTCCAACAGATCGTCGAGCGACACATCGCGACCGGTCACAAAGCGGTACCAGCTCCAGATGTGGGTCGGTTTGATGCCGCCGAAGAACAGGAACTTGCAGCACTTCAGGCTGTCGAACCAGCTCATCAGGTTCTGGCCGATCATCACCAGGCGCGGTGAGGCCGCCGCATCCTGGCGGTGCACCGGCTCGGCGTACCCAAACTCGGGCAGACTGACGACGCGCTGAAACACGTGGGCGAAGCTGCTCAGGTGATCCGCGCCGCGGTGGCTGGTGGCGTACGCCACCGCATTGGCGTAAAACGCGCGCGGGTCGTGGGCTGGAAAGTCCAGGCCGCGTACATGCACCGCGAACGCCTCGCCGCCGATCTCGCGGGCAAACCGCAGCGTACCTTCGCCCAGCCTTCGCGCGAACTGGCCATCGCGCCGGCCGATGCGCGACATCAGCTCGGTGGCCGCCGCGTGATTTCCCCACGTCAGCTCCAGACCGTCGGTGTCCGAAACGCCCAGCAGGCCGCGATCGAATGCCTCCATCGCGAAGCCGATCGTGGCGCCCGCCGAGATGGTGTCCATGCCGAGGCGATTGCAGATCTCATTCAGCTTCTGCACCGCCTCGATGTTGTCGATGAGCAGATTGGAGCCGTTCAGGCTGGTGGTTTCGTACTCCAGCCCACCCTGCTCGATCCCGGCGTATGGCCCCTGCTTGACCTGGACGGTCCGACCGCAGCCGATGATGCAGTTGCCACAGTAGTAGCGGCCAGTGAGGATGCTGTCGCGCATCGCCGCGCCGGAGATCTTGTCGGGCCCTTCCGGCCAGTGGTCCTGCTGCCAGTTCTTGATCGGCCAGTTGCCCATCTTGTCGTGGGTAGGGATGCCGCAGGCGGTGCCCAGCGCGCCAAAGCCCTTCGCCGTGCTGACGATCTCTTTGCGCAGATCCTTCAGGTACTGGTTCAGGCCGGGCTCATTGGCAATCGGGAAGGTGCGCGTTCCGCGCACGGCGATCGCCTTGAGGTTCTTCGAGCCCATGACTGCGCCCAATCCGGCACGGCCGACGGCTCGCCCGTCCTTTCCGTCGACCATGATCGCGCCGAAACGCACCAGCTGCTCACCAGCCGGGCCGATGCACGCCACGCCGGCCTCCTGTCCGCGCCGTCCAGAGCTGCCGACCTGTTCGCGCACCTGGTCATGCGTCTCGAAGGTGTCCTTGCCCCAGAGATGCGAGGCGTCGCGAAGCTCGAGCTCACCGTCGTGGATCCACAGGTACACGGGGTGATCGGCACGACCGCGGACCATCAGCGCGTCGAAGCCGGCCTTCTTCAGATCGTTGGCCCAGTGGCCGCCGCATTCGGCCTCGCCCCAAACGCCCGTCAACGGACTGCGCGCGCACACCCCGAAGCGATTCGACAGAGGCACGGTGGTGCCCGCGAACGGGCCGGGCGCCCAGACCATGACGTTGTCCGGTCCGAGCGGGTCGGCGGCATACGTGCGCTCCTCCCACAACAGATGGGCGCCGAGGCCGGTGCCACCCAGCCAGCGGTCCGCCATCTCCTGCGTGAGCTCTCGAACGCGGTGTGTGCCAGTCGTCAGATCGACGTCCAGGATGGCGCCCATATAACCGAGTGGAGGCATACTCGGGCCAGTGTATCGCTAGCGCGGGAGCTCCACCTCGCCGTAGCCCAAGGACACGCGCAACGTCAACGCGTTGGCGTCGGCGGCCGTCTCGAACGCCAGTAACGTGTCCACGCGGCCAGCGGGCGGCACGGTGGCTTCGAAGATCACCCGGCGGCGGTTGGAGGCATTCACCGACCGGGTCGCTTCGGGATCGACGGCGTAGACTCGCCCCCGGTCGTCGACGAGTCGGAAATCCTTCATCTCGGGCGTCAACGGCTGGCTACCGCCGTTCTGCACCTCGACGTCGACCACGGTGAACGAGCCAGCCGGCCCGCTGCGACCGCTGGACGCCAGGTCCTGATTGCGCTGAACCGCCTGGACCACCACGTTGGTCGCGCCTAGCACGAGCGGCTGACCCGCCGCGGTCCGAATACCCGCGGGTGCGCCAGGGGTCGTCGCGGACGGCGTTCCCGTGTTGCCTCCGCCGGGCGTTGGAATGACCGCCGACAGCCCGAATGGCAGCGGGGTCGTGAAGTAGCCGTAGACGCCGATACCGATGATGGCCAGGATGAGCAGGACGATCACCCAGAGAGGGGCACGCATGAGCAGCGCGAAATTCTGACATACCGCTCCCTACACTCGCCGGGCGTACCGCTCGGCGAGCGCGCCGGCGGTGATGTGACGCGTACGCTCGGGCGGACTGCACTGCTAAGCCGCACGTAGCGCTAGCGGCTGAGCGGAAACCGCGCGATGCCGCACTTCGCGGGCGGATGTCACCTCCTTGAATGATTTTGCCTGTCGCGAGCGAACGGGTCGCTCAATTCGGGACGATCCCGAAGAGGACGCGTTTTCGAACGAGCGCCCACAAGAGCAGCACCACGGCGATCTGGAGGATCGGCGCGGAGATGACCTCTGATGGCTCGCCGGGGAGGGCGTTGAGCAGCGGCGCCAGGTTGTACACAAGCAGAATCAGAAAGAAGTGGACGATGTAGCTGTATAGCGCCGCCTGGCCCAGCGGCAGCATCAACCAGCCCAGCACACGGCGGATGGGCACCCAGAAGTACGTCGCGCTGGTGTAGGCGACGATGGCCACCGACACGAACGCCACGATCCGCCACGGTCGGAGCGGGACCTTGAAGAACGACTCGTTGAGCACGTTCGGGTCGATATCGAAAAAGGCGAACTGCGCGCCGTTCTCGGTGCCCCACGCCAACGAGATCAAGGCCAGGGTGACCGCCAGACCCAGCGAGACCGCCACCACGCGGAGCCGGCGAAAACGTTGGAGCCATTGCGTCAGCGCGCCACGATAAAACCCCAGGACATTGCCCGTGACGAACAGCACCTGCCATGCCGCGAGCGGAAAGTTCTCGCCGTGGCGGATGTACCACGGGATCGCGGCTTCCTCCGGGTAGACCTGGTACGTCAGCCAGATCGCCCACGAGG
>VBGG01000164.1 GCA_005883405.1 Chloroflexota bacterium
GTTCGTTCGATCCAAGCAGGCTGATCGAGGTCATGGCCAGTGCTGACTGTACCCCCATGAACGTGGCCAAACTCAGATCACCTCGAGCAAGCTCCAGAATGGCCAGTCCTGCCGTGAGGTTGCCCATGCCCGGGCAGCCGAATCCTGGAATCTGGAAGCCGGTGATGTTGAGACCAGCCAGCTTTGGAACGAGCTCGAACGGGAACTCTGCGCGCTCCCAGTAGGGGTTGATGATCGGTGCGACCTGCGTATCCATGAAGGAGCGGATTCGTGCTTTCAGCGCCCGCTGATCGTCCGTAAGCAGCTCGTCGAGCATGTAGTAATCCGTGTGCGCCAGGCTTCCGAGCACCGGCGGTTCGACGACCGGGCGCATGCCATTGGCGAGTGTGGCGATGCCATTGGCGCCAGGCGTCTTCGTGGCGCCCACAGGTGTCTCCATGCGTCCAGTAGGGTCGCCGATGGCTCGACACATCCTGAACCGGACAGCCGTTGACCTGAATGGCGGTCTATCCTGAGTGAACCGCGCGCCATGGCAACAGAGCAGGCGGGAGATCGTTCCGAGGAGTCTTTTCAAGGACTGCTGCTCCGCCACCGCGGGCGCACCGGGCTGACGCAACGTGAGCTCGCTGTTCGGGTGGGGGTCGGCCGCGGGTCGGTCCAGGACTGGGAAGCGGGCCTGAACTACCCCGATGCCCGGCATCTGCAGGCGCTCATAGGCGTGTTCCTGCAAG
This sequence comes from Chloroflexota bacterium, assembly GCA_005883405.1. Classification (GTDB taxonomy): domain Bacteria; phylum Chloroflexota; class UBA6077; order UBA6077; family CF-72; genus CF-72. The sequence continues at coordinate 732 of VBGG01000164.1, forward strand.
CAGGCGGCCTGACGGTCCGGGGAGAAGCGACCGAGGCCGAGGCCTTGTGGGCAGCGGCGTTGCGCCAGGCGCCGCGGATGCAAGCGCCTTTCGATGCAGTCTGGTGGGCCGGTCTGATCGCGCGGCGAGCAGAATCCTCCGGGCGTGAAGGCCCACCCTATGAAGACCTCGTGGTAACTGAAGCGTCTGCGAGCAGTGCGTCAGAGCGGCGCCAGAACTGGGGCGAGGCGCCGGACGTGTCCGGCTTTGTGGGCCGCGCCGCGGAGCTGGCGACGCTCCGAGAGTGGGTGCTTGCGGAGCGCTGCCGACTGGTTGCTGTGTTAGGGATGGGCGGCATCGGCAAGACGATACTTGTTGCACGGTTGGCCCATGGCGTAGCGCCGACTTTCCAACGTGCGTACTGGCGCAGCCTGCGCGATGCACCTCCCATCAGCGAGTGGGTTGCAGGCGCCATCGGCTTTCTGTCTGACCAGCGGGTTGTGGCGCCTGAGGGCGAAGGCGCGCGGCTCACAGTGTTGTTGGAACTGCTGCGGGGTAGCCCTTGCCTGCTGGTGCTCGACAACTTCGAGACAGTGCTCGAGGCCGGTCAGCGCGAGGGTGGCTATCGAGACGGCTTTGGTGGCTATGGTGCACTGCTCCAAGCTCTTGGCGAGGCCAGACATGAGAGCTGCCTGGTGCTGACGAGCCGAGAATCGCCACCTGAGATGGCGTTCCTCGTCGGTCCGGCGGTACGCAGATTCCAGCTGGGCGGTCTGGGGGTTCAGGAAGGCCAAGTCCTGTTAGCCCACAAGCACCTCTCGGGCAACCCGGAGGATTGGGCCAATTTGATCGACCGATTCGGTGGGAATGGGCTGGCGCTCCAAATGGTCGGCGAGAGCATCAAGGAGGTGTTCGGCGGCGACATCGGTGCGTTCCTGGCGGAGTCTGGCTCCGCTACGGTCTTTGGTGGCATCCGGCGGCTGCTGGCCGGGCAGTTCGAGCGCAGCTCCGTCGTCGAGCAAAAGGTCCTGCGAGTGTTGGCGGTTGAGCGCGAGTCGGTGACGGTCGCCCAGCTGGTCGCCGATCTGGGCACACGCGCCGCCCGTGGAGAAGTCCTGGAGGCAGTCGAGGCGCTGCGCCGGCGCTCGCTGGTGGAGCGCTCGCAAACAACTGGGGCTGCCGCGTTCACGCTTCAATCCGTGGTGCTCCAGTACGTGACCGACCGGCCGGTGGAAGACGTGAGCGAAGAAATCGCACGTGGACGGCCGGTGCAGCTCGTGGATCAGCCACTCATCAAGGCTCTGGCCAAAGACTACGTGCGGGACAGTCAGGAGCGTCTCATTGGCGAGCCCATCCTCCAACAACTGCAAGCCGAAGGTGGCTATCGCGGAGCGGAGCAAAAGCTGGTGATGCTGCTCGACGAGTGGCGGGACTCCTGGAAGGCTAACCAGGGCTATGGGCCAGGTAGTCTAGTCAACCTGTTGCGCCTGTTGCGCAATGGCCTGAAAGGCCTGGACCTGTCGCGACTGCACCTGCGTCAGGTCTACCTCGCTGGGGTCGAGGCGCAGGACGCCAGCCTGGCGGGGGCCCACCTCTCCGAGATGGTGCTGGCTGAAGCCTTCAATTTCCCAATCTGTGTGGCGCTGACTAGCGACGGCGCGTCCCTTGTCGCGGGGACGTCCGCGGGCGAGGTCTGGCTGTGGCGGGTGGCGGACCGTACGCCGCTATTCGCGGTGCGGGGGCACACTGGCCCGGTCCATGGCGTAGCGCTCTCGGCGGATGCGCGGCTGCTGGCCACCGGCAGCGAGGATGGAACGGTGCGGTTGTGGGAGGCACCGGTTGGGCGGCTGCTGGCCACGTTGCAGGGCCACGCCAGCGGGGTCGGGGGTGTGGCAATGAGTGGGGATGGACGGCTGCTGGCCAGTGGCAGCTTTGACGGCACAGTACGGCTTTGGGAGGCACCGAGTGGGCGACCGCTGGCCACCCTTGAGGGGCACAGCGGTGGGGTCCGGTGCTTGGCAATGAGTGCGGACGGTCGGCTGCTGGCCAGCGGCGGCCTGGACGGGACGGTTCGGCTATGGGAGACGCCTAGCGGGCGTGTGCTGGCCACGTTGCAGGGCCACATGAGTGGGGTCCGGTGCGTGGCTATGACTGCGGACGGTCGGTTGCTGGCCAGCGGCAGCTGGGACGCGACGGTACGGCTGTGGGACCCACACTCCGCAAGCTCCGCGGGGCACGGGACACCGAGTGGGCGAGCGCTCGCCAGCCTTGAGGGGCACACCGGTGGGTCTGGGGCGCGGCGCTGAGCGCGGACGGTCGGCTGCTGGCCAGCGGCGGGTTGGACGGGACTGTGCGGCTTTGGGAGACGCCATCCGCTGAGCTTAGAGCGGATGAGTCATCGGCCGAGCGAGCGGCAGATTCTGCACACTCGGCTGCGCCGCCTGACCATGGTCAGCAGTTTGCGGAGCGAACCGCCGGCGACTCTCCGGCTGCGCCTTCGAGTGAGGGGCGGCCGCTTGCCACGATGCAGGGCCACACCGGCGGAGTCCGGGGGGTGACGCTAAGTGCGGACGGTCGGCTGCTCGCTAGCGGCAGCTGGGATGGAACCAGCCGGCTGTGGGAGGCGCGGAGTGGGCGGCCGTTGGGCACGTTGCGGGGCCACACGAGCGGGGTTTGGGGGGTGGCAATGAATGCAGAGGGGCGCCTGCTGGCCAGCGGGAGCGAGGATGGGATGGTGCGTCTATGGGAGGCGTCGTTCGCCGACGTTGCAGGCGATGAGGCATCTGCAGGCGGAACAGCAGATTCTGGACAGTCTCCGGCTGCCTCTCCGAGTGGGATTTCGCCCGAGCGTGGTGAGAAGTTGGCAGCGCGAAGAGCTGACACTGGAGATTCTCGGGCTACGGCTTCGAATGGCGGGCGGCTGCTGGCCACTTTACACGGTCATACCAGTGGGGTCTGGGGCGTGGCATTGAGCGCGGATGGGCGGTTGCTGGCCAGCGGTGGCCAGGATGGGACGGTACGCCTATGGCAGGCGCCGTTCGCTGACGTTGAAGGCGATAAGGCGTCTGCTGGGCGAACGGCAGATTCTGGGCGCTCTCCGGCTGCTTCTTCGAGTGGCGAGCGGTTGCGGGCCACGTTGAGCGGCCACACGGGCCCGGTTTATGACGTGGCATTGAGTGTGGACGGTCGGCTGCTGGCCAGCGGCGGGCTGGACAGGACGGTGCGGCTGTGGGACGCGTCCAGCGGACGCCTGCTGGCGACCCTACAGAGCCACGCCGGCCTGGTCTGTGGCGTGGCACTGAGCGCGGACGGGCGGTTGCTGGCCAGCGGCAACTTCGACGGGACGGTGGAGTTATGGCAGGTGCCCGACGGGCAGCCTTTGGCCACGCTGACAGGGCACACGGGCCCGGTCTATGGTGTGGCGCTATCGGCGGACGGGAAGCTGCTGGCCAGCGGCGGGCTGGACGGGACGGTCCGGCTGTGGGATGTGAGCAGCGGCACCTGTGTGCGCACCCTGCGGAGCGATCGCCGCTACGAACGCATGAACATCACTGGCGTGACCGGAATCACCGCGGCGCAGCGTGCGGCGATGCTGGCCCTGGGAGCGGTTGATCACCAGGGTCCAGCGGGCGAGGCTCTAGCCGGTGCTCAACTAACGTGACTCCGGACCAATTCGGGAGGGCCCGGGGGTACCCCGCTTCTACGAGGACATGGAGGCTCACGCCGCCGGCGCTCCCCGCCTCGGGCCCGAGACGCCGTCCGTGTTGGCGGAGATAGGCGCTGGCGTGCCCGAGAATGGTGCCGGGCCGGGCGCGGAGCGCACGTCCTCAGTCCTCGATTGACATGTCGCACCAATGACGGCGTACGTCGATCAGGATGTCGTCGGACTAACACTGTGCGTCCAGACGACTCTCCCACGTCGATGCTGGTATGGGCCGAGGTATTGTGGCTACCGCATCTCGGACACCGCATCGCAATCCGCGACGGCGCCGGCCGCGAGGTGTACGCGGACGAGCGTTTCTGGGGGTCGGCCAACGTATAGAGCTGGTCGAAATGCGTGACCGAGTTTGTTCGTGGCGTTGCTCTGGGCTTGCTCAAATTGCTCGGGTCGGCTGCGCTCTTCGGACGGGTAATGTTTGCGACATGGGAACTCGCGTGGGGTTCTCCAGTCGCCAGCCGCAAGCGGAGACCTC
>VBGG01000165.1 GCA_005883405.1 Chloroflexota bacterium
ATAATCGCGCTGGTGCGTGCCATCGCCCTCACGTACAGCTCACCCATAGTCGGTGATGTCAGCTTCTCGCCCGTGCCCCTGGTGGTGACCATAGATGACCCCCTCTCGTATTCCGTTGTCCGACCGCGCCTCCAACGCACCTGCCGCGGTCGCCCACCGAACGGTAGCAAACCCGCGGAAGCCCCCGCCCGCGGTCCCCTTCAGGGCTAGCTGCTACTCAGTGACAGGGCTTGGCAGCGCCGCCGCCGAAGGTGGTATCGAAGCTCTGGCCGCAGGCGCAGCTCTTGACCGCGTTCGGGTTGACGACGGTGAAGCCGCCGCCCATCAGGCTATCGATGAAGTCGATCTGCGCACCGCCCAGGTACTGCAGTGAGAACGGATCGACGACCACTCGGACGCCACCCTGCTCAACGACCTCGTCGTCTTCGGCCGGCTCGCTTTCCAGCGACATGCCGTAGGAGAACCCCGAGCAGCCGCCAGGCGAGACGAACACACGCAGCGCGCCCTCAGGCACCTGCTGGGTATCGAGAACGCTGCGCAGGCGCTCAATGGCTTCGTCGGTAAGAGTCAGCGTGGTCATGTTCCGAGAGGAGTATACGCAGTTGGTATGCCCAGGACCGAGACATTTCGAGCGGTACCATCCGGATCATGGTGATGGCCCGTTCGTACACGCCGTACCACCCGGGCCTGCTGACCGACCTCTACCACCCTGATTCGGCCTACGTCGCCTGGCGGACGGGTCGGTCCGCACAGACCACGTTCGACCTCTACGCGCGTCGTGCCCCCTTCGGCGGCGCCTACCTGCTGGTGGCCGGGCTCGAGATGGCGCTCGAGTTTGTGCGCCTGTTCCACTACAACCAGGAGGACATCGAGTTTCTGCAGCAGATCCGCGACTACGATCCGGGCTTTCTGAGCTACCTGCAAACGCTGCGCTTCAGCGGCGAGATCCTGGCCATGCCCGAGGGATCGATCGCCTTCCCCAACGAGCCCTTGCTGCGCGCGACGGCACCGTTCGCCGAAGCGCTGCTGCTCGAATCCGGGCTGCTGCAGGCCATCAACCTGGCCACGCTGATCGCCACCAAGGCGAGTCGCGTGGTGTGGGCCGCGCGCGGTCGGCCAGTGGCCGAGTTCTCGCTCCGCCGCGCCCAGGATCCCTACGTGGCCACGCGTTCGTCACGCATCGGCGGCTGCTTCAGCACGTCTTTTTTGGGAGCGGCCTTCCGCTTCCGCTTGCCGTCCACGGGTACCGTGCCGCACGCCCTGATCCAGTTCTTCGACACGGAACGTGAAGCGTTCGAGGCGATCGCCGCCACCTACAACCGTTACACGCTGCTGCTCGATACCTACGACGTGCGTACGGCGATCCATACCGCGACCGAGGTGGCGCACTCGGCGCGCGATCGTCTGGGCCACATCCTCGCCGCGGTGAGACTCGACAGCGGCGATATCGCCAACGACGCGCGCTACGTTCGACGCGTGCTCGACGAGGCAGGCCTCCATGAGGTCAGGATCGCCGCCTCGGGCGACCTCGACGAGTTTTCGATCACCGAGCTGCTGGAAAATGGCGCGCCGATCGACTCGTTTGGCGTGGGCACCAGCCTGGGTGTGGGCGCCGGCTCGGTGCAGCGTGACGTCGAAGGCGCCGCGCTCGGCGGCGTGTACAAGGAAGTGTTCGCGGTCGACGAGCGCGGGCCCCATCCCAAGATCAAAGTGGCGGGCGACAAGAGCACCTGGCCGGGCATCAAAGAGGTGTACCGCCTGGGTCAGTTCGCATCAGACGTGATCCAGTTGGCCGACGAGCCGAAGCCACCTGGCAGCGAGCGACTGCTCAAGCCGGTGGTGCTTGGCGGCGAGGTGGTGCCAGGCTCGCTACCACCCCTCAGCGAGATCTGGGAGTTCGCGCAGAGCAACCTGCGCCGTTTGCCTGACGACTACCGCCAGCTGGTAAATCCAAAGCCGTATGCGGTGCACATCAGCCCGGGCATTTGTAAGCTGCGCGATCTCGCCATCGCCGAACAGCAGGCGCTCAGCACGAACTCCAGGGTTCAGGAATGAGCCCGACGGTTCTGGTCGAGCGCGAAGGTCATCTCGCGCACGTGATCCTGAATCGACCCGAGGTGCTCAACGCTATTGACAACGCCCTGGGTCAAGAGCTCGGAGAGGCGTGCGAGCGCCTGGCGGCGGACGATTCCGTCTGGGCGATCGTTCTGCGTGGCGCGGGCGAGCGCGCGTTCTGCGCTGGGGCTGACCTGAAGGCCCGACGCGACTTCACGCCCGAACAGTGGGTTGCTCAGCGCGAGCTGTTCAGGCGCATGTTCAGGCAGCTGCGCGACGTGCCGCAGCCGATGATCGCCGCCGTCCACGGCTTCGCCCTCGGCGGTGGCACCGAGCTGGCGATGCTGGCCGACTTCATTGTCGCCTCCGACGACGCGGTGTTCGGGTTGACCGAGGTCAGTCTGGGCATCATTCCCGGTGGAGGTGGGACCCAGAGCCTGCCGCGCCTGATCGGGCGTAATCGCGCCAAGGAGCTGATCTTCTCGGCGCGGCGCATCAGCGCTTCTGAGGCCCTTGCGCTCGGGCTGGTGAACCACGTCGTGCCGCGGACGGAGCTGCTGCCGAAAGCGACTGCGCTTGCCGAGGAGATCTTGAAGAACAGTCCCTTCGCGGTGCGCCAGGTGAAATGGGCAATCGATCGCGGGGCCGACCTGCCGTTCGAAGACGGCGTCGAGCGCGAGCACGAAGCCTATATGCGCGCCATCGCCTCCGAGGATCGTGGCGAAGGCATCGCCGCGTTCAACGCGCGCCGCCCGCCGAACTTCGCCGGTCGTTAGAGAAGTTCGGCCGACAAGCCGGTTTCAGGCGAGAGTCGCAGTCGGCCGAACTTCTTGTGACAGACTTGCCCTAGGAAGGCGGCAGGCACACAACTTCCTAATCGAGGTTTTCGGCCGCCTTCCTAGGGGTGTTTTTCGTGAAATACCTGCCTGAGCAGCCGCTCGGAGACGTGGAAGGTCCTGCGACGTGCTTCGAGCTTCTTGGTTTGACTCCAGGCTTTGAGGGCCACGATCGCCCAGGCGGCGCCAGCAGCCAGCCACAGCAGCGACTCCACCCCATGAGCAGCGTCATTCGGTCTACGGACGGAGGATCCAGGATTCGGGTTCATCATCAGCGCGGCTCCCTGCGGCGGGGCCACTATACGTACCGACCTGCCCGTCGACAAGATCAACGCGACGGTGGCTCTCACGTCTTATTCGGAATGAAACCGTTTCCAAATCGACCCTCGACGGCTGTGATGCACCTGCAACTCGGTACGAGCTGGTGCGCGGAGGTCTAGGCGTCGCGACGATCACGAGTGCTCGGAGGAACGGCTGCGCGATCTCGGGGCCGGCCATTTCTTTGAGCGCGACCGTTCGTGGAATCGCCTCGCCACATGCGTTCGGCTATCTGCTGGCCGAGCGGCAGCGAGGTGCCGCGAGCGGTGCCCCGTCGGACGCCAGTGAGTCGAAGGTGACCAAGCCTGGCGGCTCGCGACGTGAGGCCGTCGAGCAGCGTGTACACCACGGGTACCACCACAAGCGTCAGCGCCGTTGACGAGATGACGCCGCCCAGTACCGTCGCTGCCAGCGGCGCCCGCAAGTCGGCTCCTTCACCCAGCTGGAAGGCAGTCGGAGTCAAAACAGTCACCGCGACAAAGATCGCAATGACGGCAAGCGGCTTGGCGACCGAAAGGCGTGTGAGCGCGAGCATGGCAGTGTGTGAGAGCGCCCAGGACTACGAGGCTGTGCGCGGCCGATTGCCAGCACGGCCAGACGTGTCCAGCTTCTTTAGCCAAACACCGCGGCGGGCGTGAACAGGACACTATAGCCGCGGCGCCGGGTGCTGGATGCCCACCACGAAGCAAGCACGGGCTACACAGCTGACCCGGCTGGTGACCGAGGTGCTACGTCTCGAAGACGCGATGCAGCCCGTGGCGGGAAAGACGAGTCCCTTACTGGTCGCTCTGGTTGAGCGGCGTGCCGATGACCCTCGGGGTCGTGGGCCAGGCGGAACCGGTGCCGGGCTCGTCGGTCAGACCGATCGAGTCGAAGCTCTGCAGGTCGACAGGCACGTGGATCAGCGTGTACCCATTGCCGTCGCGATCGGGCCAGAGCAAACCCGCGCTGATGCGCTCGCTGCCGCGCACGAACCACACCTGATACGCGTGCCCTTGCTCGAGAGCCGGCATGTTGTGGCACGTCAGCATCCCGGTGCCTGACGAAGGATCCAGGTACACCATGCCGCGCGAAGGCAAGCTCTGCACCACTGGCCGCAGTGGCCGGATCGCCAGCCTGTCCGACGCCAGCACCTGGACGAGGTTGTCAGCCCGCGCCGCTCGGTCGCTGGCGACCGTCGCCTGATTCTGTAAAGCGGTGATCTGCGTCTGCAGCGTGTACGCCCACGCCAGCGCACCAAACGAAAGCAAGATGGACGCCGCCGCGACGAGCCACGCCGCCGATATTCGCGGCCGCCGAAGCTCACGCGGCCACAATCGTCGCGGAATGGCCAGCTTGCGCGGCTCTTGCGCCACCGCCCCAAGCACGCGCCCGCGCAACTCCGACGGCGGCTCCACCTGTGGCGCTGAGGCACCCAGCGCGGCTGCGATCCGCTTGAAGTCGTCCAGAAGCCCCGCGCACTCGGGGCACGTCGTGGCGTGCTCTTCGACCCGCTGAACCTCCTCGGCATCCGCGGCGTCGAGCACCACGCCCGCCGCGGCATCGAGGAACTCAGCGCACGTCATCGTGGCGTGCTCGGCGGTCACGTGTCACTCCACAATCGCGACAGATCCGGCGCTTTGCGCAGTTGTTGCAGGCCAAGGCGCATGCGCGTCTTGACCGTACCGAGCGGCAGCTCCAGCAGCGTGGCGACCTCGAACTGCGTCATCCCTCGGTAATACGCAAGCTGCAAGGGCACGCGTTGCTCGATGGACAAGCTCGCCAGCGCGCGGCTGACCGCGGCGCGCTGCTCGAACGCACCGGCGCGCAGCTGCGGATCACCGTCGCTGGACGTGAGACCCAGGTTGTCCACCATGTCGACCAGCGCGTCGCCGTTCGCGTGTGGCGACGGCGGCACTCGATGGCGCTGCTCCAGCTGACGCCGTCGCAGCACGTCCACGGCCTGGTGGTGCCCCACACCCAGCAGCCAGGGAAGCAGCTTGCCACGGCTCGGCTGATACGCCGAGGGCTGACGCCACAGCTTCAAGAACGTCTCCTGGACCACCTCCTCGGCGGCAGGACCATCGTTCAACAGGCGCAGCGCGAGCGAGTACAAACCGCGGCTGTAACGGTCGTAGATCACTTCCAGGGCGCGCGCGTCGCCCTTCGCCACAGCGTTCACGAGTGACACGTCGTCGTCGACAACGCCGTCCAGAACGCGCGGCGCAGAAGTTAGCGGCCCACCTCCCCCAAATGTGAGCCCCAGTTCCACTGCGACCGCAGTATAGCCGCTGTGCGAGGCAAGCGGAATGGCCAGGATTTGAGTTGTCACGCTCCTATACAAAAGTACGCGCGAGCGCTCGGCGGCGGATTGAAAAGAGCCGTCAGCTGATAGCTGAACGTGATGCGCAAGGGCCGCGCCGAAACGTGGCTGTGACACCCGCGGGCCTAGCCTGGAGGCGTGTCGAGGCGAACACGTCCAGGCCGCCGCACGCGGCAAGCGCCCAGTCTGCGGCATCGGGCGAGTCTGTTCCTGCCCCTGCGCAGCTGGCGCCTGCAGCTGGCCGGGGTCGCGATTGCCATCATCGCCGCCATCCTCTCGGCGCAGTCGTTCGCGTCAGCGCGTGAAGCGGTGACCAGCTACCTCATCCAGCCTGGCGATACCCTTTCGGCGATCGCCGTCAACACGGGCATTTCGCTCGATAAACTGGTGGCGCTGAACGCCATCAAGAACCCCGACCTGATCATCGCCGGACAGACGCTGTCGCTCAACGGGCCACCGCCACCCACCTCTGATCAGGGAAACGGAACGCGCTACACGGTCAAATCGGGCGACACGTTGTGGCAGATAGCGCAGGCAAACGGTGCCTCACTCGACGGTCTGATCCAGCTGAACGGCTTGACGAACGCCGACCAGCTCAGCGTCGGCCAGGTTCTGCGGCTCTCAACAACGGCGGCGCCCCTGCAGCGAGCCGCCAGCAGCGACCCCAAACCCAAGGCCACCCGCACGCCGACGCCACCCAAAGCCACAGCGACTCCCACACCAACTCCGGCGCCAACCGTCAGCCCGCTTCAACAGCGCGTCGCGTCGGAGGCGGCGCGCGTCGGTGGGCCGAACGTCCACGTCGGCGTGGCCGCGACCAACCTGGTCAGCGGCGAGAAGGTCAACTTCCACGCCGACGAGTCCTTCCCGTCGGCGAGCGTGATGAAGCTGCCGATCCTGGTCGAGCTCGAGCGGCAGGTCGCGGCAGGCGCGCTCTCGTGGACCGAGAGCCTGCGCGCCGAAGTGGGCGCCATGATCGCCGTCTCTGACAACAGCGCGGCCAATCAGATCGTCGATGCGATCCATCCTCAGGCGGTGAACGACACGCTGGGCCGTCTCGGCCTGGGCGGAACGCACTTCATGAACCTGTTCAGCGACGCTCGCAGCGCGGCCAGCCCCGGGCTGAACCAGACCACACCCGCCAACATGGCTCACCTGCTGGAGCTGATCGCCACCGACCAGATCGTCAGTCCACAGGTCAGCGCGGACATTCGCACGCTGCTCGGGCGCAACGTGGATCGCAGCAAGCTCGTTCGGCTGCTGCCGCCAGACGCCCGCGTCGAACACAAGAGCGGCTGGTACGAAGGGGTCGCCAACGACGCTGGCATCGTCACCGTCGACCGCGTGCCGACGCGCTGGGTGATCGCCGTCTTCAGCGAAAACTTGCCCGATGCCGAGACCGGCAACCAGCTCGTGGCCGCGATCTCGAAGGCCGTCTACGATGCCTGGGCGCCATAGTCGGCCTTACGCGCCTGGGCCCTGAATCACGCGATCTCGCGCCGCAGGCCCGCATGCGGCACGCGCTCGCGACGCGACTGGCGCGTCTCGGCGATGCGCTGCAGCTCGCGCTCGACGAGCAGAAAATCCTGCGCCGAAAGCAGGTGGACCTCGCCCTGCAACGCCAGAAACCACTGCTCGGGCGCCCAGCGCTTCAGGTACAGCAGCCGCGGCGCGATAGCTTCCGCGTCCAGCCCTTCGCCAGGCTCGAGCACCAGGTTCGGCTGCGTATGGACGCGATACGGAAAGGGGTCGTCGCGGCGCTCCTGATTGATCCACGTGGGATGGCGGTCCTCGAAGTACGCCGACGTCACGGTGGCCGTGGCCGGGAAGATCCGCTCGTAGAGCACGTAGTACAGCACGCGGTCGCCCACCGCGACGCGCTCAGCCTTCTTGCGATGGCGTGTGCGCAGCCCGAGCAGCGAGAAGTGCATGCCATGCGTGATCGCGTAATTCTCGGGACTCAGCGAGATGAGCCAGTGACTGCCAGGCATGCCCCTGCCCGAGGGTAGCATGGCCAGATGCCCGAGCTTCTCATCCGCGCTGGCCACGTCTTCACCGCCGCCGATCGCGACGCCCTGCTGCAGGACGCGTGGGTACGTGTCGAAGATGAGCGCATCGCCGAGATCACCTCGGGTGAGCCGAGAGCCGCATCGGGCGCAATCAGGATCGACGCGCCGGATGCCACGCTGCTGCCGGGCCTGATCGATTGTCACGTCCACTTCGCGATCAGCGGCGGGCCGGATTGGCTGGCCGAGCTGAAGGAGCCGTACGCCACCACGTGCTGGCGTGCGGCAGCCCACGCCCACAAGACGCTGAAGGCGGGGTTCACGACGGTGCGCACCCTCGGCGGTCGCGACGGCGCGGACCCGGCCATGCGCGACGCGCAGGCGGCCGGGCTCATAGCTGCACCGCGTATCGTCGCGACGAACCTGGTGGTCTGCATGACCGGCGGCCACGGCAATTGGCTTGGTCGCGAGGCAGACGGGCCAGACGACGTGCGTAGAGCCGTGCGCGAGCAGCTCAAGGCAGGCGCCGACTGCGTCAAACTGATCGCCACCGGGGGTGTGATGACGCCTGGGGTCCAGCCGGGCGCGCAACAGCTCACCGATGAGGAGCTTCGCGCTGGTGTCGATGAAGCCCACAAGGCTGGATGCAAGGCCGCCGCCCACGCCCACGGATCGGACGGCATCAAGGCGGCCGTCCTTGCCGGGGTGGACTCGATCGAGCACGGCTCGTTTATGACCGACGAGACCATCGCGCTGATGAAGCAGCGCGGCACCTTCTTCTCGGTGACGCTGTGCTCGGCCGAGGGGTTCTTTAATGCTCCGCCGAACAGCGTGGCCGAGTGGGCCATGGACAAGGCCATGCGGGTGCGCGCCGCGTTGGACGACAGCTTCCGACGCGCCTACCAGGCTGGCGTTCGGCTGGTGCTCGGCACGGACGCGGGCACACCGTTCAACCGCCACGGCGACAATGCGCGCGAGATGGCGCTGATGGTCAAGCTCGGCGCCGACGCGCGGGACGCGCTGCGGGCAGGCACTCGCAACGGCGCGGAGCTACTCGGCAAGCTGGATGAGCTGGGGACGATCGAGGTGGGTAAGCTCGCGGATCTGGTGTTATGTCGAGGAAACATCGCTGACGACGTCGCCAGGCTGTGTGAGCCGGACAACGTGCGCATCGTGATTCAGGGCGGCCGCATCGTCCACCGCGCCGGCTGACCCTCGCCGACGCCAATCCTGTTCAAACTGCAGGAGCGCCTCCAGCTGCCGATCATTCGGCAATGCCTGCCAACGCTTTGTGCGCACGATGCGCAGCGCTTCGGGAGCGCCGTAGCCCTGACCCACCAGGACGGCGCAGGCCATCAGAGGCCCGCGGCCGACCCCATGCTCGCAGTGCAGGAAGGCGCGGCCGCCGTCGGCGAGATGGTCGAGCACCCACTCGACACCCTCGCTCATCTGCTCGAAGGTGAAGCCGTAGCGGTCCGGCGTCGGCACGTGCAAAAAGTCGATGCCAGCCCGAGCCAACGCGTCGGGATCGTCGCGCGCCTCGAGCCGGCAGTCGACCACAGCCGTAACGCCACGTTGTCTGAGGCGCTTGATCTGGCGCTTCCTGAAGGCCCCACCTACGGCAAGCTGTGGCGTGACGTCGGAGTAATTCAGCTGCTTCGGCTGCAGGTCGGTTAGCCATTCCATCAGCCGCGCGAGAACCCGCAGCCACAGCCGCCCCAGCGGCTGACGGAACAGCCCGACGATCTCCGCGCGGGTCGTCGGGTATGGATGGATGGGCGGAGTGATGCTCCTCCCTTCGTCGCCTACCAAATGCCGAGCTCGGCCTTGGCCTCCTCCGAGGCCATGATGCGCGGATCCCAGCGCGGCGTCCACACCAGATTGATGTCCACGTCACGAACGGCGGGGAAGCGATTGGTGAGCACCGAGTGCGCCTGGGTCTTGATGATCGGCCCGAGTGGACAGGCCGGCGTGGTCAACGTCATATCGATGATGACGTTCTTTGTGTCGTCGTCGACCTGGACGCCGTAGACCAGTCCGAGATCGACGATGCTGATGCCGATCTCGGGGTCGTACACGGACTTGAGCGCCTGGCGAACGTCCTCCTCGTTGGGGAGGGTCTCTTCTTCGACTGTCTCGGTCATGGCTCCAAGTATCCCATGCGGTCTGCGCTCTATGGGGAATCCGCGCAATCCATCACCAGCACGTCTTGCTCGCTGGGATCGGGCGCTGGCCCGCGGCGCCGGTAGATCTCCACCGTTTCGCGCAGCGTTGTCCACGGCAGCAGGGCGCACTTGACCCGCGCCGGGTAGCGCTTCACCCCCTGCAGCGCATCCAGCTCCTCTTCCAGGTCAGTCGGCGGCGGCTGGCGATCGGCCATGCGCTGGGTGAATTGCTGGACGGCGGCCTCGGCCTCGGTCAACCGCTTGCCCTTGACGACGTCGGTCATCATCGACGCCGACGCTTGGCTGATCGAGCAGCCGCGCCCGGTAAAGGCGATCTCCTCGATGCGCTCGCCCTGCTCATCGATCGCCACTGACAATTCGATCTCATCACCACACAACGGGTTGTGCCCGCGATTGGCCACCGTCGGGTGCTCCAGCCGACCGTGATTGCGCGGGTTCTGGTAGTGGTCGAGGATGATCTCTCGCGACAGGTCTTCTGTAGCCATCAGCTCACTGGTGCTCCACACCCACCTGCACAGTGTCGCCCTCGAGGCGCACTTCGTGTGTTTCGACGGGCTCGAAGGCCGGCAACTGGATCGCCGCGCCTGTGCGCACGTCGAAGCGCGCGCCGTGCCGCGGGCACTCGATCTCATCCCCTTCCAGCTCGCCCTGATCCAGAGAGCCGCCATCGTGGGTACACAGGTCGTCGATGGCGTAGAACTCCCCATCAACGTTGCATACCGCCACCTCGTGGTCGCCCACCTGAAAGACCGCGACGCGCTCGGGCGGGATGTCCGACGCTTTGGCCACTGGTTGCCAGGTCGTCATCGGCTCGACCAGCCCTCAGTGATCGCCGACCAGACCGCCTCTTCGAGTGCGGGTAGCTGGAGCTTCTGCAGCGTCGAGTGGAAAAATCCTTCCACGATCAGCTGCTCAGCCTCCGCGCGATCCAGCCCGCGACTTTGCAGGTAGAAGATCATCTCCTCATCCACCGGCCCGACAGCCGCGCCGTGGGTACAGCGGATGACGTCGTTGTTCAGGATCTCCAGCTTCGGATCCGAGTCGGCCTTGGACCGATCTGAAAGCAGGATGTTCTTCTGCTCCTGGCTCGATTCTGTCTGGTGGGCCGACTTGTTGATGCGGATCAGACCGGTGAAGTTGGCGCTCGATCGCTCCCGCAGCGCGTCATGAATGACCAGGTCGCTGCGCGTCGCGTCGCCGAAGTGCTCTTGCAGCGTCTCGAAGTCGACGTGCTGGCGATCGGTGATATCGACAACGCCGAGCAGGTCCGCCTGGCTGCCGCGCCCATCGAGCTCGACCTGGACACTATTGCGCGCCATCCGCGCGCCCACGGCCACGTTCAACGTCCGCAGCGACGCGTCCTGACCCAGCAGCGCCCGCTGCCATGAGAAATTCCACACATCGGAGCCCCAGCGCTGCAGGTGAACGTAGCGCGCGTGGGCGTTTGCGCCGACGACCTGCTCCACCACGCCGCTGGCGAAGGCCGAGCCGCCTCGGAAGTCCTCGACGAGCTTCAGGTCGGACTCGTCCTCGGCAATGAGAAGCGTGTGCAGCAGCGCCGCACCATCGGCGGTGTACTCGATCCAGATGGGTGCCTCGACGGCCGTGCCGCGCGGCACGACGATCGCCACGCCAGCATTGAAGAAGGCGTAGTGCAGCGCCGTGAACGTGTCGGACTCGGGCGCCACGACCTGGCCGAAATAGCGCTGGACGCGTGGATCGTGGACCGCCTCCTCGAGAGGCTTCACGACGCCGCGCGAATCACCGCGCACGGACACTCGGATGTTGCTGCCGAGCGGATCGAGCTGCGCCAGGTCGAGCCCGCGCAGGCTGGTGCGGCGCCAACCCTCGGTGCGCTGATCGGGCATCGGCAGCCGCTCGAACGCTTCAAACGCCCGCAGACGCACCGCCGTCAGCCAATCAGGCTCGTTGCGGCGCCGCGACAATTCCTCGGCCGCCTCGCGCGACAGGGCGAGGCGGGTACCTGCACGTATTTCGGGAACCACGGTGCGCTAGCCGATGGAGCCTTCCATCTGGAGCGCGAGCAGCCGGTTCAGCTCGACCGCGTACTCCATCGGTAGCTCTTTCGTAAACGCTTCGAAGAAGCCGTTGACGATCATCGTCTTGGCTTCGGCCTCGGTCAGCCCGCGGCTCTGCAGATAGAACAGCTGCTCGTCGGAGACCTTGCTGACGGTCGCTTCGTGGCCGATATCAACCCGCTCCTCGTCGATCTCGATCGACGGGTACGTGTCACTGCGGCTCTTTTCGTCCAGTAGCAGAGCATCACAGCGCACGAACGCCTTGGAGTTCACGGCGCCCTTGGCTACCCTCAGCAGACCGCGGTACGCAGCCCGCCCGCCATCCTTGGTGATGGACTTCGAGGTGATGGTGCTGGTCGTATCCGGCGCCGCGTGGATGACCTTGCCGCCGGCGTCCTGCAGCTGACCCTGACCCGCGAAGGCCACCGAAAGAATTTCGGCCCGCGCGCGAGGTCCGAGCAGATACAC
The DNA here is from genome assembly GCA_005883405.1 of Chloroflexota bacterium. GTDB lineage: Bacteria > Chloroflexota > UBA6077 > UBA6077 > CF-72 > CF-72. The sequence continues at coordinate 12,211 of VBGG01000165.1, forward strand.
CGCCGGGTACTTCATGGTCACCTTGGAACCGAGGTTGCCGTCGACCCACTCGACCGTGGCGTCTTCGTACGCCACGGCGCGCTTGGTGACCAGGTTGTAGACGTTGTTCGACCAGTTCTGAATGGTCGTGTAGCGGATATGTGCGCCAGGCTTGGCGATCAGCTCCACGACGGCCGAGTGCAGCGAGTCCGACGAATAGACCGGCGCGGTGCAGCCTTCGATGTAGTGAACGCGCGAGCCTTCGTCGGCGATGATCAGCGTCCGCTCGAACTGGCCCATGTTTTCGGCATTGATGCGGAAGTACGCCTGGAGCGGAATCTCCACGTGGGTGTTCTTCGGCACGTAGATGAACGAGCCGCCCGACCAGACTGACGAGTTCAACGCGGCGAACTTGTTGTCCGCGGCGGGGATGACCGTGCCGAAATACTCCTTGACCAGGTCCGGATACTCCCGTAAGCCCGAATCCATGTCGAGGAAGATCACACCCTGCTTCTCGAGATCCTCGCGGATGGAGTGGTAGACGACCTCGGACTCGTACTGCGCCGATACGCCTGCCAGAAACTTTCGTTCGGCCTCTGGGATGCCGAGTTTGTCAAAGGTGTCTTTGATGTACGAGGGGACGTCGTCCCAGCTCTTCTCGGCGTTATTTTCTTGTGGTCGGACGTAATAGAAGATGTTCTGGAAGTCGATCTCGGACAGGTTCGCCGCCGGCCATGCGGGCATCGGCTTCTTCAAGAAGATGTCCAGCGCCCGCAGGCGGAACTGGAGCATCCACTCGGGCTCCTTCTTGTACTCCGAGATCTGTCGCACGATCTCATGGTCGAGCCCGCGCCGTGATTTGAACGCGTACTGCTCGGGATCGCTGAAGCCGTACTTGTAGTCTTTGGTGAGATCTTGCGCCTTAACGGCCATTGCTCGTAGCCTCCTCTACGTCCTCGATGCCCAGCCGCCGCAAGATTGGATCGTAGCCTTCGGACTCGAGCTGGTGTACCAGCTCTGCGCCACCCGACTCGACGATGCGGCCCTTCGCCATCACGTGGACTCTGTCAGGTTGAACGTAATTCAAGATGCGTTGGTAGTGGGTAATGAGCAGAATGCCCATATCAGGCTGCTGCTCGTGCACGGTATTGATGCCGTCGCTGACGATGCGCACGGCGTCGATATCCAGCCCGGAGTCGGGCTCGTCCAGAATCGCCAGACGGGGTTTGAGCATAGCCAGCTGGAGCATCTCGGCGCGCTTCTTTTCGCCGCCCGAAAAGCCTTCGTTCAGCGCGCGTGTGGCAAAACTCGGGTCCATCTGCAGACGCTGCATGCGCTCGGTCAGCTCCTTGCGGAACTCGAGGGCGTTGATGGTCTCGGTGCCCCGAAGGGCCTTGACCGCGGCGCGCAGGAAATTCCCCGTGCCCACGCCAGGGATGGCGATCGGGTTCTGGAAGGCGAGGAACAGCCCGCGCTTGGCGCGGTCATCGGGTCGCAGACCCAGGATGTCCTCGCCGTCGAGGTGGACGCTGCCGCGGCTGATCACGTACTTCGGATGGCCCATCAGCGCGTTCGCCAGCGTGCTCTTGCCTGAGCCGTTGCGGCCCATCAGCGCGTGAACCTCGCCTGGGCGGACGGTCAGATCGACCCCGCGTAGAATCTCACGTCCCTCGACGGTGACGTGCACATCCGCGATTTCGAAGAGGGCCTGGCCAGCGCCTCGAAGTGTGCCGTTGCTGTGCGTCATGCGTGCGCGAATTCACCTTTGCTAGTAGTCGTGGTAGCAGTAGTCACGGATTCAACAGGAATGAGCTGATGCAGCGCGTGGTGCTGCAGCGCTTCACTGATCAGCAGGTCATCGAGCGTGGTGCTGTCGAGCACGCCCAGAATCGCGGCCTGCACTCGGGCCCAGATGCCACGCGACAAGCACACCGGTTCTCGGGCACAGCTGCCCGGCAGGTAGTCCTCAGCGGTGCATTCGACGGGCGCGACTTCACCTTCCAGCACGCGGTACACCTCGCCGACGGTGATCGCTCGCGGCGCGCGCGACAGACGGTAGCCACCGCGCACGCCTCGCGTGCCCTCGACCAGGCCCGCCCTGCGCAGCTCCCCGACCAGTTGTTCGAGGTAGGCCAGCGGCAGGCTCTCGCTCCGAGCGATCTCCGCAATGGACAGCAAGCGATCGTCGCGATACGACCGAGCCAACTCGGTCATCGCGCGAAGGCCATAGTGGACGCGGCTGGAAACCTTCACCCGACAAATTCCTACTTATTTACTCGGAATTATGGCGTGCTGTACTGTATCCTGTCAATGACGCCAGACCCACGCGAGGGACCTGCCACCATGATCGACATTACCCCCAACGCCGCCACCAAGGTGCGAGAGCTGCTCGAGGAGTCGGGCAAGACCGACCACGCGCTGCGGATCTTCGTGCGCGGCATGAGCTGCTCCGGCCCGGCCTATGGCATGGCCCTGGACAACGAGCCACGCGAGGACGACAGTGTCGCCGAGTTCAACGGCGTGCGCATCCTGGTCGATGCGATGAGCGCCCAGTACGTCGAAGGCGCCCAGGTGGACTACGTTGACGGGCTGATGGGCCGCGGCTTCACCGTGTCCAACCCGAATTATGTGTCCGAGGGAGGCGGCTGCGGCGGCGGCTGCTCCTGTGGCGGCCACTGAGCCGTTCGCGCGTTCGCGCGTTCCCGCGTTCGCGCGTTCCTGAGCCGTTCGCGTTCCTGAGCCGCTCGCCGTTGTCGATCGCGGCGCTCAAGTGCATGCTCGCGTTGGCGCGTTGCCCATCGAGGCCCTGAACGCGCGAACGCGAGATGGCCGATGACCCCTACGCCACCCTTCAGGTCGAGCCAAGCGCCGACCTTGAGGCCATCCACACGGCATACCGCCGCCTGGCGCGGCTGTACCACCCAGACCTGAATCCGCGACCCGAGGCGGCCGAGCGCATGCGTGCAGTGAACGCCGCGTACCGTGTGCTCTCTGATCCCGCGCGGCGCGCGACGTACGATGCGCGACGCTACCTTCAAAGGCCGCCGATCACGGTCGGCACCAATGGTCATGCGCCTCGACCACGACCGGGCACTACGCGCTCGGCGCCGGCTCAACCACGGCCAGTCACCATGCGGTCCGCGCCAAGCCGTCCGCGCAGGGTCGCGGCCGCCGTCGATGCCGATGCCGAGCCGCCTACCGCGTTACAGCGCCGCGTCGACCGCATCGTCGCGGTGATCGGTGTAGTGCTGCTGGTGGCCATTGGCGCGTACGCCGCCTTTGTCATTCCGCGCTCCGAGCAGGATTTCCGTGACTATGTGCGCGGCATTCGCTCTACCCGGCCAACGCCGTTGGCCACCGCCCTGCCGAGCGCGCGGCAGGCCACCAGCACCGACGTTCCAGAGCGCTTGCGCTCCGACAGTGGCCTGCGGAGCTTCCCCGGCACCGTGCTTGTCGCGCCGTCGACGCTCGAACCGTTTGCCGAGCTGCCGGTGCTGCGGCTGGACGCGGCCGCTCAGGGCATCGCGCGCTACGCGGTCTACTACGGCGACCTGACGAGCGGCGGCGCCACGATCTCCGGCCTGGTGGGTCGGACGTCGTTTGATTCGGCGACGCCCCAGCTCCCGGACTGCGCGCCAGACGCCGCGTACTGTTCCGGGCCCGCGCCGGGCCAGCCACGCTCGGCTCCACCCGGTGTCGAGCTCTTCCGCGCGGCCGACCTGGTCGAGACGTATCCCGCGTTTGTGACCCATCGCGTCTGCTGCAACGGGGTGGCCTGGTCAGTGAGCTGGTACGAGCCGCGCGCCAACATGAGCTACACGATCGATTTGTTTCGCAGCGTTGCCGCGCACTACGGCAGTCCGAACGTGGACGCCGATACCGACGCCGCGCGCACCATCGCCGCGCTGGCAACCCGCCTCGTCCGCCTGCCTTAGCAATTCCTGAGCGTTCGAAACCGTGCGTGCGGTGCGGCGTAGCTCGCCTCGCTCATTACATTGACGGCCTGTCAGGCCGCTGATACATTTTGAAAAGGGTTGGATGAAAACGTTTTCATCCCTGTAGAGGAGGCAGACATGCGTCGTCACTCCCTGTTTGCCTGGCACAGTGCGCTGGTCGCCATCACCCTGGTTATCGCCGCGTGTAGCGCACCCAGCGCGGCGCCGCCACCGGCCGCCACTTCCGCACCCGGCGCTGCCACGGCCGCGCCGTCGAGCCAGAAGATCGAGATGCGGTTTGCCTGGTGGGGCTCCCAGGACCGCCACAACCGCACGATCAAGGCCATCGAGATGTTCCAACAGCTGCATCCGAACATCTCCATCACCTACGAATTCGCCGGTTTCACGGACTACTTCACCAAAATGTCGACGTACGCAACCGGCGGCAATCTTCCCGACCTGATGCAGCAAGACTACGCGACGATCAATGAGTGGACCCAAAATGGCCTGCTCATGCCGCTCGACAATTTCGTCAACGATAACACGATCAATCTGAAGGACGTGCCCAAGGCGTCGATCGACGGCGGTCGCATTTCTGAGAAATTGATCGCGATCAACCTGGGCAACAACTCACAGTCGATGATGCTCGATGTCGATGCCTTTCAGAAGGCCGGTATTCCCCTACCTGCCGAAAACTGGACGTGGGACGACTTCGAGAAGATCGCCACGGACGTGCACTCGAAGCTGGGTATCAACGGTGGCGGCCCCAACCTGGATGACATCCAGATGTGGAAGTCGCTCTACCTGGGCTATGGCCAGTGGGGCTTCAGCACTGACGGAAAGTCGCTTGGCTACTCCAATGATCAACCGTTCATCGACTATCTGAAGATGCTGATGCGACTCCAGGACGCCGGCGCAATCACCGCGCAGCAAGAGGAGATCGCCAGCTTCCGCGCGGGCAATGTCGAGGCGCTGCCGATCGTGGGCGGCAAGGCGGCGATGCAGTACTTGTGGAGTAATCAGCTCGTCGCCGCATGGACGGCGGCCGGCGAAAATCGCCACTTCAAGCTGAACATGCTGCCACGGCCGAAAGATGGCGGAAAACCCGAAAACTACCTGAAGCCATCCCAGTTCATCTCGATTACCAAGGACAGCAAACATCCCAAAGAAGCCGCGATGTTCATCGACTTCATCACCAATAACATCGAGGCCAACAAGATACTGCTCGGCGAGCGCGGCGTGCCGATCTCACCCGCGGTTCAGGAGGCTATCAAGCCGCTGCTGACGCCGGCTCAGGTCGAGACGCAAAGGTACGTGAGTTACGTCGAGAAGAACGCCAGTCCGCTCCCGCCGCCTGATCCAGCCATCCAGACGAATCTCACGAACAACGTCTACTTGCCCCAGTTGGTGGATCCCGTCCTGCTCAAACAGGCGCCACCCGAAAGCGCCATCGACCAATACCGCAAGGACGCCTCAGCACTGCTCGCCTCGTCGTAAGCTTCCACCTGCAACCTTCGGGGTTATGGACCGCGTGTCTCTCGGCGCTAGCGGCCACATTGCAGTACCCGCTCAACAACGGGCCGCCGCCGCGCCGACCGCGCGAAGGCGTGCCTGGCGTCGAAACTTGACGGGCTATCTGTTCATTGCCCCCTG
>VBGG01000659.1 GCA_005883405.1 Chloroflexota bacterium
AGTCCGCTCCAGCCGAATCTGCCATGCTAGCTGGGCGCTCCAACTGGCAGCATGCTGGTGGTGACGACCGACCGGCTCGACCATCGTTCGTCCTGGACCAAACGGAGGAACTCGAGCACCGCGGAGTTGAACACGGCCGGCTCTTCGAGGTTGATGGTGTGTCCACTCTGGGGCAACACCAGCAGACCGGCGGACGGGAGAACGCGTTTGAGGAAGACGGCCACGTCGACGCATGGCTCATCTTCGTCGCCGATTGCGATCAGTGTCGGCACGCGGAGCTTGCGCAGCTCGTCCTCGAGCGAAAAGATCGTCGGTCGGCGCAGCATCACGCGTTGCATGGAGAACGCCTGACCGTCGGCCGCGTGGGCCGCGAGCTGCTCGCGAAACACCGACCAGCCGTATGGATCCTTGCGCTTGAACGGCTGGCGGGTCGGTCCCTCGGCGTAGGTGTCGGCGAAGGTCCGCATGCCAGCGGTGCGGATGAGGTCCACCACCTCGTCAATATTCTGGTCGAAGCGGGCGCGGTCGGTCGAGCCGGCACCGGTGCCGGCGACCACGACACCGCGGCAGAGCTGCGGATAGCGCAAGGCGAAGTTCAGCACCACGCTGCCACCCATCGAGAAACCGACGAAGTGCGCCTTCTGGATTCCCAGCTGGGTCACGAGCCCATGGAGATCGTCGATGAGCAGGTCCTGTGAGTAGTGGTCCGGATCGGACGGCACGCTGGATGGCGGAAAGCCGCGCTGGCTGTAGGTGATGCAGCGGTACAGCCGACCGAAGGCGCGGACCTGGGGCTCCCAGGCGCGGTAGTCGCCCGCGAATTCGTGGCAGAAGACCACCGGGAATCCACTGCCGCTGTCCTCGTAGTAGAGCTCCACTCCGTTCACGCTCATGCGCGGCATCGCAATCTCACCTCGCCAGTGCTGTGTTGATTGTTTGCGAGCGGGCGTGAGGCGTGCAATGCCGCCGACGGCGGAGGTCGGCTATCCTCGGGGAATGCGAGGCAGCGACGCCCTGGCCCGGATCCTGAAGATCGAAGGGGTCGAAGTTCTCTTCTCCTACCCGAATCACCCGCTGATCGATGCCGCGGCACAGCTGGACATTCGTCCGATCATCGCCCGCGGCGAGAAGACCCTGATCAACATGGCCGACGGTTACGCCCGCGCGACCAACGGTCAGAAGCCGAGCGTCGTGGTCGTCCAGGCAGGACCTGGCATCGAAAACGCCTTCGGCGCCGTCGCCCAGGCGTTCTCCGACGGCATTCCCTTGCTGCTCATCCCCGGCGGCCCCGATCAGCACCGCCAGGGAGAGCCGCCGCAGTTCGATCCGCTGCCCGTCTATCGCAACGTGACCCGCTGGGCCGGCCGCGTCAACTTCGCCGATCGCATCCCCGAGCTGGCGCGGCGAGCCTTCGCGCAGATCCGCAACGGCAAGCCCGGGCCGGTCCTGCTCGAGGTGCCGTACGACGTCGGGAACGCGGAGATCGACGCCGACACCTTGAATTACACCCCGGCACGCGCCTACAAGTCGGCCGGCGATCCCGAAGACGTCGCCGCGGCCGCGCGCCTGCTGCTGGACGCGCGGCGGCCGGTGCTGCACGTCGGCCATGGCGTGCTCTGGGCCCAGGCATGGGAAGAGCTGCGCCAGCTCGCCGAGCTGCTCCAGGTGCCGGTGATGACCACCATGGCCGCCAAGAGCGCATTCCCTGAGGACCATCCGCTGTCACTCGGCGCGGGTGGCCACACGATTACCCGGGCGGCAGCCCATTTCCTGGCCAAAGCGGACCTCGTGTTCGGCATCGGCTGTAGTTTTGCGCGTGGCAGCTTCTCCTCGCCGATTCCCGCGGGCAAAACCCTGGTCCAGGTGACTGTCGACGGCAGGGATATCGACCGCGACTATGCCATCGACCAGGCGGTGATCGGCGATGCGCGGCTCGTCTTGCGGCAGCTGCTTGACGAGACTCACCGCCAGGGGGGAGCACGACGGACCTCCGACGGTGTGGCTGCTGAAATCAAGCAGCTCAGGGAGGCGACCCAACGCGAGTGGATGCCCCGCCTCAGCTCCGAGGAAACGCCGATCAATCCGTATCGGGTGATCTGGGAGCTGATGCACGCGCTCGATCCGACGCAGTCGATCGTTACCCACGACTCTGGCAATCCGCGTGACCAGACCCTCACTACCTACGAAGCGCGCGTGCCGCGTGGCTACCTCGGCTGGGGCAAATCAACCCAGCTCGGCACGGGCCTGGGCCTCGCCCTCGGTGCAAAACTGGCCCAGCCGAACAAGACGGTGGTCAACATCATGGGCGACCTCGCCTTCGGCACGGTTGGCATGGAGGTGGAGACCGCGGTGCGCGAGCGGCTGCCGATTTTGACCGTCATCCTGAACAACTCGGTCATGGGCGGCTACGGCCACCACATGCCCAACGCGAGCGATCGTTATGGCGCTAACCGCCTGTCTGGCAGCTACGCTCGGGTGGCCGAGGCACTCGGCGCCCACGCCGAACGGATCGAGGAGCCTGGCGACGTCCGAGCCGCGTTCGAGCGCGGAATCGCCGCCAACCGCGACGGCCGCACGGTGGTGCTCGAGATGATCACCAGCGAGGAACCCGTCTATCCGGTGGCGGGGCAGCTGCTGCGCGAGGCGGAAAGCGAAGCGCTGGTGCCGGTGTGAGTCCCGGAAGAGCACGCCTAGAAGTTCGGCCGACAAGCCGCTTTTCGGCACAAGACGCAGTCGGCCGAACTTCTTGTGACAGTTGGCCTAGGACCGCGGCCACCGAGACTCCGAGTCATTCACTACCTTTTCGGCCGCGGTCCTTGGCACCGGCGTGACTCGCCGGGCCGACTAGACTTCAGCAGTTCCCTTGTCGAGAAGCCGCTGACCGTTTTTGGCAGCGGTCGCCAGGCGCGTGGCAGATCGCCAGGGCGAGGCTAACTGGTATGCCACATCACGAGACGAGC
>VBGG01000017.1 GCA_005883405.1 Chloroflexota bacterium
CTTTCGTCGATTCTGGATTGTCTGATTCGGCCCCGTCTGTCGAAATGTCGCAAGGTCACCCGGAAGCCCCGCATGGCGTGGCTCACATGGAGATCGTTAGCTCGGTGTGAATACCCTCACACCCGGAAAGCGGCCGAAGTCGCGGTCAAATGTGCAAATCCGGGCACCATGCTCAACGCTCAGTGCCGCCAGGTGAGCGTCCGACACCAGGTTGCCGGCAGTTCCCGTCTGATCCAGTAACCCTCGGAGGACGCTCGCGTGCCGAGCGGTCGGATGCACGACTACAGATGGTCGCGCGCTCAGCCAGTCGTCGAGGACATCGAGCGCGGTGGTAGTTGGAAGCGGTGTTGGCAACAAAACCGGGAGCGTGGCCAGCCGTACAAACGCCAACAGCACGATCCAGGCGAAGCCATTGCGGCATGTTGGTGTTGACCGCGTACAGCAGCACGTTCGCATCGGGCAGGACCATTCGCTAGTTGCCGAGCGCGAGTTTGTGAATCAGCTCCTCGTCTTCGAGCGCCGCGGCCAGTTGCAATGCGCGGTCGTAGTTGATCTCGGGCCGGAAGCCCATCGAGAAGGAGCGCTGGCGGAACGTGGCTGCTGACCTCGGGGCAAGACCGGCGCGGATGGCCTCGTTGACAGCCTGCTTGAAACTGATGCCGCGTTCGCGCATGGCCGCTGCGATCAGGGATTCGACGTCCTCATCCAGCGTGACTGTTGTCCTCATCTGCTGAATCATAGCATCAACTTCATGCGCATCATGATGCAGCATGCGCGCAGAGGACACGCGCAGACGGCATCAGCGCGCGTATACGGACCACCTCCATCGAATCGACCCGTTGCTACCTTGCGACCCCGCATCAAGGCACGAACGTCCGCGGCAGCCGCGTTGTCGCCTGGCCACGGCCTTCAAAGCTCGTCGAGGCCGCCCAGGACCGCTGATAGGCGGCCAAGACACCACCTCCATCAAAGCCCAACCAGCGCTCCAAATGCGAGCTTGGCCACAACGTCACTCGCGCGCTTCACTCGTCTCCACTCTTTGCTGGAAAGGCACCCGAGCGGCAGCCCATTTATACCCTCACGAGTTAGTCCTGCAAGGTATGACTCAGCTTTGTGCAGCTGCAGCCGCCATTCAGGTTTGGCCAGATCGTGTCGCCGTGCTCCGGCGCTCCGGGTGCGGTGTCCACCACCGCACGTGACGAATGGACCTGTAGACGACGTGGGTCCGCGGCAGTCTGCTCGACCCAACGTAAGCGACGTCGCCTGAGCCGTTTCACAAATTGCCCGTCCACTCTGGACAATCGTATAACTCACGTGTTATAAGGCATACCCCGCGAAATGGAGGTCCAGCTTCACCCCGACGCAGAGGCTGAGCTGAACAATCTTCCAGTAGCCGAACACGCAGCCATGCTCAACGCCATCGCCAAACTCGTAGCCATCGGGCCGACGCTGGGGTTCCCCAACACGTCACAGGTCCAGGGCACCCAACTGCGCGACCTGCGACCCAGGGCTGGCCGCTCGCCGTGACGCGCGTTTTATCGCCAGGTCGGCGAGGCTCTCGTCACTGGCGCAATTGGGCCCGAGGCGCTGGTTAAGCCGCGGCTCTTTCAGGCAGCGGTACGCCGCGCGAGCGCTCGCCTCGAAGAACTAGGCGAGCCACAGGAGACCCCCACATGACAACTTACCGTTCGTTCAAGGACGTACTTGCCAGGTCGCTCCAGAACCCCGAGATACGGGCAGAATGGGACCGCACAGCACTGGCGCGGGACGTCTCTATCTGGCTCCTGCGCTACCGCAAGGATCACAACCTGACCCAGACGGAGCTCGCGGATCTGCTCGACTGGAGGCAGCCCGCCGTAGCACGCCTCGAGCGCGGAGAGCACGAGCCATCCATCTCGACTCTGCATCACCTCATCGACCGGCTAGGTAGTAAGGCCAAGATCAGCATTGAGCCTGATCGTGTGGTGCTGCAGTTCGTGGGACGGACGCGGCCACTGCGCAGGCGCACAAGGCTCGTCTCACGCCTGCGTCCAGGTGGGCGTGGACTCACCCCGCAGCCTGTGTAGGCATGCAACCCGATCAGCTCTGTCGCTCACGACGCAGGCACCCAGCGCCGCCAGCGCAATCGCTGCGGTGTTTCAGCCCGACCTCCGTAGCGGAGGATCATTTTGATCTCTCCAGCCGGTCGCCTTCGACCGCTCAGTTGACGGCATTGCGCGAGCGTTAGTCAGCCCAGGAAATCGCTGACCGAGATCACCACATCTGGAAGACCAGGAACGGTCAGCCGATCACCACGCCGTGCCTCGCTTCGGCTGCTGTACGCGTCATCCTCGGGTTCCTCGAATACCAGGACACGGTCGCCTTCAGCGGTCGGACCGAGCGCGACGACCCACAGCGCCGGTACGCCGCCGCGCGCGTAAGCCATGGCCTTACGTGTGGTGTCGTAGTCGAGTGTGGTATCAGCGACCAGGCAACGCGCCTTCGTAATCGTCCGGGCGGGGCTGCAAGAGCACAAGATCCGGCTGCGGCTCCGCCGCGGGACCGAGCACGAGCGGATTCTGGACAGAGATCAACGCGCGCCCCCCCACCACGCGTGCAAACACGCGCGTCAGCCGGTTGACGCTTGCGACATGCCGCCGACCGACCGGGTTCATCTGGAGAATCTCGCCATCGAGCAACTCGAGGCGATCGTCCTCGTCGAACACGCCCGCGTCGGCCATTCGCTGGAATTGCTCGACGGTAAACCGTTTGGCCGCAACTTCGGTCACCATGGCTGATTGTGCGAGATTCTAAGCCGTTGCCCAATACGCGATTGCGAGAGTCGGCCGCAGAGGGTGTTCGTCTAATACGTCGGATACGTCGCGAGGTCGTCGCCTGAGTGGGTCGCTTCATCGCGGCCAGGTCGATCGCATAGACGCGATGCTCGAGGGATTTCCGCTGGTCACCAGGGATCCGCATTCTCCTCGTGCGCCGACGTTAGATGATCTGGCAAGTCGCCGGATCCAGAACGCCGTACGAGAGGCAACGAGGCGGCCAACGAAGGCTTACTGCGCCAGTTCGTCCCCGAGCGCGCGCTGTCAAGGCCGCGCAGCGCCGAGCGCAGCGAGGGCAGCCTTGATCAGCGGGCAAGCGAGGGCACGACAATGGGCCAGCGCCTTCGTCGGCCCTTTCGAAGCGAGCATTGCGCGGTGGCGAACGCGTCCAAGGCACGGACTCGAGCCGACTCCGATATGAACGCCGGCCCCGATGCATGCATGGGCCGACACAAATCAGGCTGCTTTGGCCTCCCTGTTCGTAGCGTCACACCGCCCTTCTCGGATGGGCTTGCTAAATGCAAGGTTCCCACGCCTGGAACACGCTACACTGACTATACGGTTGGATCCATAACTAATGACGAATGTGGGGGCGGAGGGTGGCCCTGAAGTTACCTGAAATCCACCCGATCAGCGATCTTGCGCGAGATGCGCGTGGGCTGGTCGCTCGGGCTAGAGAACGACGGGAGCCTATTGTCATCACGCAGCGCGGTCGTGAGGTGGCGGTTCTCTTGCCAATCGAGTTGTACCGGGAGATGCAAGGCCAGCGCGTGGCGCGGGTGGTAAGTCCGCGCTTGGTGAATCCTGCCGACGCGATCGCGTTCCGCATGCAGTTCGAGCGCGTGGGCACCGGGCAGGCTGACGATGCCGTCCTATGACGCAGTCGATTTTGATCCGCCCGCGCCGGTAGCGCGCGCCCGCGTCACCTCGTCGACGCTGACGGCGGCAGACGTTCCAATGCTGCTCGACACTGGCGCCGACGTGAGCGTCGTACCCAGGTCTATTGCAGAACAGATTGACGCAGCGTCCCCGGCCGTCCGGTATCCGATTGGAGATGTATGACGGGGCTCAGGTGGAGGTGGAGGTTGCCGATCTCACGCTCCAGTTCGGCACGTACCGCTTCCGCGGTGCATTTGCCGTCGCGGAGGCGGAGCACGGGGTCCTCGGCCGCAACATCTTGAACCTGCTGGTCCTCACACTCGACGGGCCTGGTATGCACTGGACAGGCTGACTCGCCCGCGTGAGTGGTGGCGGTGGCAGACAGCTTTACCGTTGCTTACTGTGACCCGTTCGATCGATTTACTCGGAGCCCGGAGGATCCGTGTGGCAGTTCCGCTGGTCACCAATGATCCGGCATTCTCCTCGTTCTCCTACGACGAGACGATCTGATAACTGGCCGGATTCTTACATGTACGTGAGGTAAGGAGTCGGTGGTGGAGGCCGCGAGTCCGGGCCTCGTAGAAGCCTGCCATCATCCCGCACCTGGCTTCCCACATGCCACCATCAGTTAACTGCGGCGGCGGTGACGCAGCTACAGCATCGACGATGGCAATGACCAGGATCAATGGACCATCGGAACCGGTCGACAGCGAGCAGCAGCCGTGGCTGGTTGGAGCGTTGATGCCGCACGAGTTGAGGCTGGAGCTTGAGGGCTTCCGCTGGCCTTGCTCGGCAGCGGCGATCCGCCGCTCACTGCGCTTCCGGCCCGCACGTCACTACGCCGTGAATCGAACGCCAATGAAAGCGGCGGCGATGTTGACCGAGCCCACCTCAACGTCGCACGCTCGAGCATACAGGTCGGCGATGTGCAGCCCGGACGCATGAGTGTGTATCGTGCTTCAGATAATGGGTCGCTTTGTCCGAAAGAACATCACGTTGCCATCGGAGATGGATGCCCGCTTGAGAGAGCTGACCAAGAAGCGGGGTGGCTCTCAGAGCGGCCTGATCGTGCACCTGGTCACCCTCGGATTGCCGACACAGTCAGGCGAGGGTGACCCACTCCTGCGGTACCTTGGCGCTATTCAAGGTCCCGCGGATCTGTCGGCAACCGTTGATCCGACGGTTTACGGCGCTGACCGTTCTCGCTGACAGCGGCCTCCTCATCGCGGCGGTCAATCGAGGCGACCGTCACCATGG
>VBGG01000658.1 GCA_005883405.1 Chloroflexota bacterium
CGCCCCTCAGGCTGTCGAGGAGCGCGAGGTTGCGAGGCGGACGCAGTTCCAGATCAGGGGTAGGGCCAGGAGGACCAGGGCGATGCCGCCGAGGACGGGTGGGGCCTGGAGCAACAGGCCTTTCTGGGAGAGGCGGGCGCCGGTGCCGGCGGTGAAGAACAGGTAGCCGACGTAGATGCTCAGCAGCGCGTACAGCAGCCCGAGCAGGGCCCAGAGGTACTTCACGACCCGCTGCCCGCCGAGCCCACTACCGGCGACGGGGTGGAGGCCGCGGGGCTCGCAGCCGCGGCACCAGCGGTTGCCTGGGACGACGACAGCTGGGCGAACCAGCCCGCATGAAATCTCTTGACGTAACTCTCGGGCACCCAGCCCGTGGCCATCGCCACCATGAGCGGCCAGCGCGACGGCGCCAGCACGTAGCGCAGGTGATCGAGCAGCTTCAGGCCCAATAGCACGCCCGCTCCGACGTGGACCGCCGAAACCCAGTACAGCACGTCGCCGGGAATGGGGTAGATGTAGCGCACCGCCTTGATTGCACCGGTGAGGATGATGAGCCCGAGTGTGAGCTCCCAGGTCGGGAACGACACCGCGCGCTCGTAGTAGGTGAACTCCTCGGTCGGTGGCGCCGCTCGCCGCAAGTCGAGCCCGAGCAGGTAGGCGAGCGTCGTGCCGAGCGGCTTTGGCAGCTCATGGGCCAGCCCGCGTAGACCGCGGATGCCCTGCCCTTTGCCGAGCGTGAGCGATCGCTCACCACGCAGCAGCCAGTCGCTCAGAAACGCGACACTGACGAAGATCAGTAGCGACGCCGCGACGTAGTGGATGCGGTACACGGTAGCCATGTAGATGGGCGATTCGGCATCCAGCAGACCCTTCAGGTATTGCCAGCCGCCAGTCGCAATCAACGCGACCACCGCGACACCCGCGAGCGCGTGCAGCACTACCGTGCTCGGTGCAAAGCGACGAATTGAGCCAGCGCGGGCCTCTACGCGACTCCAGCGCCAGCCGCTGGCTCGCCAGAAGCCGAACACGATGCCAAAGCCGATGGTGAACGGTAGTGAACGGGCGAACAGGAAGTTGTCGCCGAGGAGCTGCCCCCACGGCTGGCTACCCGAAGCCCATTCGGCGTAGCTCACGCCCAGGCCGACCGCGAGCAGCACGACACCGAGGACGAGCAGGATCGATCGGTTCATGGATCAGGCCTTCGCATCCTGGGCTGGAGCGCCGGCGAACGTCTGGAAGGAGCGCAGGCTATCCCAGGTTGCTTTGTCGTTCACCTTCGGTACGTCGAGGCACATGCGACCCTGTTCGACCTTGAGAATGCCCTGGTTGATGCGGATGTTGATGGGACACTGCTGGGCGCACGCCGGGCCGGAGCCAGACAGGCCCGACTGCGTGCCATCGCGCCAGTAGCACAGGTCGCATTTGGTGAAGTTGTCACGTACCGGGTCGTACGAAATGCGCGACTCCTGGCCGAAGATGAGCTGATTGGTCGCGTTCGCCTCCGGACTGGTCGGGAATATGCACGCCTCGGCGCAGCGGTTGCACGCGACGCACACGTTTTCTTCGATGTAGCGTGCGCCAGTTCTCGGCTCGATGCGCAGCGCGTTGACGGGACAGACGTACAGGCATTCGGCGGTCGGGCACTGCAGACACGGCTCCTGGTGGAACTCGCCCCGCCCCGGATACTGCGCCTCGACCGCCGGGTCGACCCTGGTGTTCGGGTTGTTATACACACGGATGCGCGGCAGGTCTGAAAGTCCCTGCTCCTTGTGGACCCTCGAGCAGATGACTTCGCAGGTGAGGCAGCCGATGCACAGCGTTGGATCTGGATAGATGACGCCGTTGGCGAGGGGAGTGGGTTTCGGCGATCCCCCCGCGGCCAGACTCACCCCACCGATAGCTTCAAATGCGATGAACGCGCCGACAGCGGCGGTCCCACCCTTGAGCACATTGCGACGGGTGGCACCTCCGTCCCCTGCTGCTGGCGTCGTCCCGTCACCGACCATCTGAACCGGTTCCCTTCCTCCTGGTTCGTCTGCGGGCGATCATCACACCCTCCACCAGCGCCCAGACGACGGCCAGACCACCAAGCGCCAGGACGTATGGACTGATACCGGCTGGCAGGATACCGGTTTCGGCCGGTGATGTGGTGGTGGCCGCGGACGCCCCCGGTGGTTGCGCGGCGACGGCCGCCGGAGTCGATGCCGATGCCCCCTGGGAGGACGTCGACAGGCCGGCCGGGTGGCCCGCTGCCGCCAATGCTGGCGACAGGTCCGTTTCGCTCGATAGCTTCTTGAGCGCGTCTTTGCCCGCGGCGTCGAGCGTCGCCACGTAGATGTCGAAGTTGCCGTTGCGGGGAGAAGAGAACAGCAGCTCTTGTCCATCCGGACTGAACTCGAACGGACCCTGGACCTGTACGTCCTGGAGCAGCGCGGTGGGTTGCACAGTGCTACCCGGAGTGACCGCCCAGATGTCGGTCCATGACTGGCCGGGATTGATGTGCTCCGTCACGTACGCCAGGCGGCCGTCGCCCAGATACAAGGGGAAGTGGCTGCGGCCCGTCGGATCGTCCACGGACACCTTGACCTGATCGGTGCCGTCGTCGGAACGCATCGTGAACACGTGGGTCTGGTCGCCATCGGAGTACGCGAGCCGCGAACCGTCGGGCGACCACGCCGCCATGTGACAGGCGAAGGTGCACTGGCTCTTGTTCTCGGATGCCAGGCCCTGGGTCATCTGGACAGGTTTGGTGCCGTCCTTGTTGATGGTCCACAGATCCAGGGTGCCCTTTTGATACACGTAGAAGGCGAGTCGCGAGCCGTCAGGGCTCCACGATGGGAAGCTGGAGAAAGCGGCCAGGTTGGTGATCTGGGAGCGCGTACCAGTGGCGAGGTCGACGATAACGATATCACGTTTCAGCTCGGTGCCGCTGTCCAGCGCCAGCAGCTTGCCATCCGGACTCCACGTCGGGTGGCGATCGTCGACAGCCCCTTGCGAAATGAGCCGCCGATCGGAACCGTCGGCAGCCATGGTGTAGACCTTGTACGCGTTATCCTGGCTGGTCTGGAACGCGATATGCGTGCCATCCGGACTCCAGGACGGCCGGACTGACGAGGTTCCGTCAGCAGTGACTTGCAGGATCGGGCCGGCCGCGAGCGCGACCGTCGCGCTCGCGAGCCCACCTACCACGGCCAGGCACCAGAGGCGGAAGAGACACAGGAGCGAGACTCCTCTCCTCACGCCAATGGCCAGTGCTAGCCCAACGCCTGAAGGACCGTTCGCTCGACCAGGCCCTGCGCGATATCAACCTTGTACGCGTTCAGGCTCATCGGCCGCGCCACGGTGCGGATCTGCGCCGCGGCCTGCTTGACGGTGGTCTTCACGTCCTTGCCCTTCAACGCGTCCTCGACCACCTGAGCACGATACGGCACAGGCGCGACGCCGCCAAGGGCGACCCGCCCGTCCTTCCAGTTGCCGCCGTCGAGCGTGAACGCCGCCGCGACCGCGACCACGGCGAAGTCGTAGACCTGGCGGTCCTTGAGCTTCGTCCAGGCCATCTTCGTCCCCGCGGTTGGCGTGGGGATGAACACCTCGGTCAGCACTTCATTGGCTTTGAGGACATTTTCCGTGAGCACGTCCTCACGCGGCCCATGGAAGTACTGGTCGAAGGGCACCGTGCGGTCTCCGCTCGGGCTGGAGACTTTGGCCTGCGCATTGAGCGCCAGGAGCGCCGTGGCGGTATCCGATGGATGGACGATGTAGCACAGCTCGCCGCCGATGATCGCGTGGTAGCGATTGTCGCCGGTGACCGCGTAGCAGAAGTCGCCACCCTTCTTGTAGCAAGCGAAGTTCTCACCGCGGAAGAACCAGCAGCGTGGCCGCTGGTTGATGTTGCCGCCCAGCGTGCCGAAGTTGCGGATCAGCGGCGAAGCCACGCTCAGCGCCGCCTGAGTCAACAGCGGAAACGTCTGCTGCAGATCTTTGTGCTCGATGATCTCGGTGAGCGTGGTGGTGGCGCCGATGTGCGCACCGTCCGAGCCCACCGTGATCCCCTTGAGATCCGGGATGGTGGTGAGATCGACGACCTGGACCGGCAGGGGCATGCCCTTGCCCTGTACCCAGTCCTTCATGATGCCGCCGATCTGGTCGCTCCCACCACCGATCACTTTGACGGTGGCACCAAACTGATTCAGCAGACCGACAGCCTGCTGGACTGTCGTCGGCTCGTACAGCTCAAAACTCTTCATAACGAATCGTTCCCCCGGCCTCAGGCGCTTTTCAGACCTGCGAGCACCTTCTCGCGAGTGATCGGCATATCAGTGATCCAGACGCCGACCGCGTTGTAGACGGCGGAGGCGATAGTCGGCGCTGGCGCCGCCATCGGCGGCTCGCCGATGCCGTGTGCGCCAAACACCCCGTATTCCTTGGGATGTTCGACCAGGATCACCTTGATGTCTTTCGGAGCGTCCTTGATGCTCAACGGTTTGTAATCGAGCATGTTCGGGTTCAAAGGCAGGCCCGTCGCGGCATCGGACAGGAGCTGCTCGGTCAACGCGGCGCCGAGCGCCATGACCACGCCGCCCTCGATCTGTTGCTCGAGCGCGAACGGGTTGACGGCGCGCCCGACGTCGTGCGCGGCGACGTAGTGCAGGACGTTGATCGACCCGGTTACGGTGTCGACCTCGATCTCCGCGGCGTGTGACGCCCATGCCGTGCGCTCCCACTTCGGATCCTGGGAATAGATGGAGCGACCCAGCAGTGGGCCGCCCGAGAACTGGACGACATCCTTGAGCGCCAGTTTTTTGGATGGATCGGTCTTCAGGAAAACGGAGCCGTTTTTGAAGTCGACATCGTCAGCCTTGATGTCCAGCGTCTGGTTTTGCTTCTTGGCGTCGTCGACGAACTTCCTGGCGCCCCAGTCCAGGATCTGCTTGCGGGCATCCTGGCCGGCCTCGTACATGCCCCGACCACCGGTATTGGTCTGGATGCTGCCGAAGGTGCCGAGCGCGTCGGTGGTCAGCTCCGTATCGACGTACGGCGTGATCGTTACGGTGTTGAGCGGCACGCCCAGCGATTCGGCGGCGATCATCGCCATGGTGGTGCGCTGGCCGTCGCCGATCTCATTGGAAGCCGAAACACACTGGATCGACCCGTCAGTATTGACGATGATCTGGCCGGACGCCGGGTTTGCGCCGCCGCCGTGGCTGCAGGCATGGGCGCTAAGCGCGATGCCGTGGAAGACGCCGGGG
>VBGG01000660.1 GCA_005883405.1 Chloroflexota bacterium
AAGGACGGCATGCTGTACTGGGGCGAGGGCAGCGCGACGAACGCGGGCGTGGTCGGGGAGGATAACCAGAGCCTGACCGGCTGGCTCAAGGCGCACCCCGAGTTCCACGACATCCCGTGCAGGGACGTCCAGCTCAGCGGCCAGAACTGGACCAGCAAGGACGTGCTCGGCGCTGACCCGAACGTCACCGTAAGCACCGGCCCGTTCCTGCAGTTCGGCACGGCCGCCACGCCGGGCCAGGTCGTCAAGGGCCAGGTGCCGTGTACCTCCGCGGTGCTGCGCGCCAACCTGGATGGGACCGGGCTCGAGATGGTGGCCTGGGGCTTCCGCAACCCGTTCGGGGTCGGCTTCGCTCCCGACGACTCGCCGCTCAAAGGCTCGATCGTGGTGGCCAACAACGGATCCGACGTGCGCGGCAGCCGACCGATCGAGTCGGACGAAGACGATCTGTACGTGGTCGTGCCGGGCGGCTGGTACGGCTGGCCCGACATCCTGGACGAGGTGCCGACCACTGAGCCGCGCTTCGCGCCGAAGGATCCCAACAACGCGGGTGTGCCGCAGACGCTCAACTCACCCGGCCAACAGGATGCGCTCGGCGCGCTCACCCACTTTCAGAAGGGTGTCTCCGCCGACGGATTCGCCTTCAGCACGTCTGACGATTTCGGCTGGAAGGGTGACCTGTTCATCGCCGAATGGGGCGCGCTCGGCTTCGGCTTGCAGCCGCCGCACGGGTTGCCCGGCTACGACGTTGTTCGGGTGCACTTCGATGTCGACCCGCAGGGTGTGGTGGTCGGCACCAACAAGAGCATCTTCCTGACCAACAAGACCCAGGGCGCGGCGTCGACCAACAGCCAGAACGGCTTCGAACACCCGATCGACGTGCGCTTTTCGGCCGATGGCAAGACGATGTACGTGCTCGACGGCGGCTCACCCGGCGGCGCCGCGCCGGCCAACGCCGCGGCTCCAGCGCCGACGGCCGCGCCGGCAGCACCCCCACCGACCCCGACGCCAGCGGCCGCGGCGCCGGCTCCGGCTGCCCCCGCGGCACCGGCTGCACCCGCGGCACCAGCGGCACCAGCGACGGCTAACACTGCCAGCGTGGCGATTCAGAACTTCTCGTTCAACCCGCAGACGCTCACGGTCGCACCCGGCACCACGGTTACCTGGACGAACAACGACGCCATCCAGCACACCGTGACCTGGGACGATCGGTCCGTCGACTCGGGGCTACTCGGACAGGGTGACACGTTCTCGTTCACCTTCAACGACGCTGGCACCTTCGGCTACTTCTGCATTCCGCACGGCTCCCCCGGCGCGGGTATGTTCGGCACCGTGGTCGTCTCCGGCGGCTAGCCACCCGAGGGCAACCGAGGGCTGCGCTGCGTTTGCGCAGCCCTCGGCGCGACCGATGCGAACCGTTGTTCGTGCCGCGCGGTCATGGGCAAGTCACGTAGCACCAGGCTTGTGGCTGCGCCAAGCGCGACCACGGCGGCGCCGACGAGAAACGTCTGGTGCAGCGCCTCAGCCAGCGGGCTGGCGCCGGCCACGGCCGACTGGACTCCGCCGCCAACGCCGGCTGACAGCAGTCCGCCCAGCGCGGCCGACGCCAACGTCCCACCGAATGCCCGCGCGAAGGTGTTGAGCGCAGTGGCCACGCCGGCCTGTTCGATCGGCAGCGCATTCTGCGCGGCGACCACGAAGGACGCCAGCGCAGCGCCCAGCCCGAGCCCGATGATCACCAGGTTGCGAGCGACGACCGGGTAGCCCGTTTCGGAGCCCATACCGGCCATCAGCCACAGCCCGCTCGCCGCGAGCGCCATGCCCGCCACACCCGTCGGTCGACTGCGGCCGATGCGCGCGATCAATTGGCCCACGACGACGCTGGCGGCAACAAAGGCGGTGGTCATCGGGGCGAGGATGGCGCCGGCCTGCGAGGCGGACTGGCCGATCACGCCCTGGATGAACAGCGGGGTGAACAGCAGCGTGGAGAGCAAGCCAGCCGACATCAGCGCCGACCCGAGCACGGGCACGCCCAGGGTGCGGGTCGCGAGCACGCCAAGCGGCACGATCGGCTCGGCGGCGCGCCGCTCGGCCCAGACGAACGCGGCCAGGAGCAGCGCGCTTGTGACCAGCAGGGCAGCCATCGTTGACGATCCCCAGGGGATATCGTGGCCACCCAACAACAGGGCCAGCAGGAGTGGCGTCATGCCGCCGACCAACGCCGCGGCGCCGAGGTAGTCGACGACGGGTCGTTGTCCGCTCCGCACCTCGGCGGGGTACACCACCAGCACCAGCCCGAGGGCGACGATCCCGATCGGCAGGTTGATCCAGAAGACGCCGCGCCAGCCGATGGTGTCGGTGATCAGTCCGCCGAGCAGTGGGCCAACGATACTCGCCAGGCCGTAGGTGCCGGTGAAGAGGCCGATGATGCGCGCCCGGGCCGTCGGCGAGAACATGCGCGGAACGGCGGCAAAGACGGCCGCGGTGACGGTGCCACCACCCAGACCCTGCACCAGACGGAAGGCGATCAGCTGCTCGAGGCTCGCGGCGGCGGCGCACAGCAGCGAGGCGAGAACGAACACGACCGCGCCCAGCACGAGGAACGGCTTGCGACCGTACTGATCGGCGAGCTTGCCGATCACCGGCACGCCGATGGTGCTGGTGAGCAGGTAGGCGACGGTCACCCAGCTGTAACGGTCGAAACCGTGCAGATCGGCGGCGATGCTCGGCATGGCGGTGGCCACGATGGTCGAATCGAGCGCGGCCAGCATCAGTGTGAGCAGCAGGCCAGCGACGGCGATCACCAGGGTACGGCGGGGGAGTCCGCTCGGCGCATATGCTTGCATATTGCAAGTGACAGCCTACACGCGTCGCTTGCAATGTGTAAGACTCGGTGATGCGAGCCGGCCCGCGCCGTCGCTAGTGTTTGTTCGACGGCACCACCCTCTCGCCCGAGCCTTCGAACAGTGCCCGCTTCACGTGGCGGCGGCCTTGATCGCGTCGTGCAGCACACTGGTGAGGAACCACGGGCCTAACGGGCGGTGGGGGTCGAGTTGCCCGATCCGCTCATAAGCGCGCAGGAACGCGGCCTGGACGATGTCCTGGGCGAGCTGCCGCTCGCGGGTGAAGAGGTATGCGGTACGGATCGCCCGTACCTGGTGCAGGCGCACGAGGGCTTCGAGCCCGCGGATGTCGCCGCGCTGCAAGTGCTCGATCGCCTGGAAGGTTAGCGCCGTTTCAAGCCCAGGTAGGCCGGTCATGGACCGGCAGGCGGACCGTGAAGGTACTGCCGAAACCCTCGCGGCTGTCGACGGTCAGGGTGCCGCCATGCTGGGCGACGATCTGGAGCGCCACTGTCAGGCCGATACCGCTGCCGCCAATGCGCGCGACATTATGCGCTCGCTGGAATGCTTCAAAGATGCGCGGCAGGTCCGCCACGGGGATGCCTACGCCCTGGTCACGCACCGAAAGGATCGCCGAGTCTCCCGCGTCATCTTCGTCGCGAATGATCGCGACGGTGACCATCCCGCCATCCGGACTGTACTTGAGTGCGTTGCTCAGCAGATTGTCAAGAACGCGCTGGAGCCGCGGCGGGTCCCACTCGCCAATCAACTCCCGCTCGCCGGCGAGTTGGATGATGTGCCGCTGCGTCTGCTGCTGGTGTTCGCTGGCCACCAGCCGCGCCAGCGCTACCAGGTCCATGCGGCGGCGCTCCAGCTCCAGCGGGCGCCCCAACTCCAGGCGGGCGACATTCAACAGCTCGTCGAGCATGCTGGCCATTCGTTCGACGGTGGCTTCGATCCGCGCCAGCCCCTCGTCGACGGGAACAGAGCCTTCGCCACGCTCCAGGCGAGTGGCCCGACGCAGCAGCTGCGCCTGGCCGCTGATCGTCGCGAGTGGGCTCTTCAGATCGTGCGTCACCGAGGCGAGGAAGCGGTCCCGCAGCTCGACGGCCTCGCGCGCCGCGGTGTACAGGTGCGCGTTGTCGATGGCCAGCGCACAGCGGCCCGCGAGGTCCTGTGCGAGCAGAAGATCGGTCTCACCGTAACGTCGGCCTGAGTCCGCGGTAGTCAGGGTGAGAGCCCCAAGCGTCCGCCCGCGGGCAATGAGCGGGACGATCATCTCGGAAAGCGCGCCAAACTCGCGGAGCAGCTCCATGTGCTCGCCGTCCGCGGCACGCCGCATCAGGAGCTCATCACTGAATTCGGTCACAAGCGATGGAGACTCGGTGCGCAGAACCTGGGGCACGTCAAACGCGGACATGGGGCCGGGTGGATAGCGCCGGGCGAGGTCGTTGCCGATCGACTGTCTGGCAGGGTTGACGTGCGCGGACGCCACCCGCTGGATCGACGCATTCTCGTCCAGCATATCGACGGCGCACCAGTCGGCGATGGTGGGAACAGCCAGTCGGGGGATCTCGCTGAGCGTGGCCTCGTAGTCGAGTGAGCTGGCAAGCCGCTTGCCGGCCTCGGCTAGAAACAACGCGTACTGCGCCGCCGCTTCCATCGCGTCGGCGACCTGGACCGATATCTGCTCCACCGTTTTCCGTCAAACGGTAGCATCCACAGCCAGCCTCGGGAGAGATACACGCGCGGAAAGGGAGCCAAGTGTTAAGCCTGCACGAAACTATTGCGGCGTCCGAGTCCGTGCCGTTCCAGCTCTTCCACCAGAGCGGCACCACACCCGAACAGCTGGACGGTGCGCGATCTGGCGTGCTGCGCAAACAGGCGGAGGAACGGCAGATAGGCATCCAGCATCCAACGCGGCAGCCTGTCTGCCAGGCCGGCGTGGAGCGCTTCGAGCACCGTCTGTTCTATCGACCACCAGTGGTAGCTACCGATCAGGTTCGCGCTCGACAGCGCGGCCATATCGTCAATGGCTTGGGGTGTGAGGAGGTGGCGGTAGAAATCGGCGTAGAAGAAGTCCCACTGCTCACCCTCCAGGAGTCGCGCATTCGCGTGATGCAACTCCAGCTTCGGGTGTACTCCAAAGGTCCGCCTGTACAGTTGGAGTACGTCATCATTCAGCTCGTACACGATGACGCTCTCCACCTCCGGCTTTTCCAACGCGCGTTGAACGAAATAGCCGAGTCCCAGACCGGCGGTGCCGACTCGTCCATGAGCGAGCTGGATGGCCATAAACGTGCTCTGCACCTCCATAGGCGTCAGACTCATCCAGACCTCTCCATCGAGCCGCAGCACCGGCACGTCTCGTAGCATTGTCCGCCGCGTCTCCACGTACATGTAACCGTCTCCAGGTCGCGGTCCGCTCTCGCGGCTGACGACGAGCGAACCGAGCACCATGGGCCGCACCGCGGACATACGCTGGAGCTCGCGCCGATAGTACGCCTCGCTGTACGGATGCATGCGCTGGCGTCCACCCTACGTGCATCCCGGCCTGCTGGCGACTCGGAGTCGGAATTGTCAGCCCGACCTGGAGGTGCTACGTTGAAACATGGGACGACCTGGTCCGTCGCTCTTCCAGTCACTGACTTCAGTTGGAGCCCACGCTCGTCCTCTCGAGTAGCGCCTGCGCACGCCA
>VBGG01000167.1:0-399 GCA_005883405.1 Chloroflexota bacterium
TGCGTGGTCGCTCAGGTGCCGCTGGTGAGCGGCTTTCGCAACATCCAGCGACTGGTGCGCGCTGACTTCATCGCCGGGCTACGCGCTTCGCTCGATCAGGACCGCGAAGCACGGCTTGCCGGCAAGCCGCCAGGGATGCTGCCCGTCGTCAGCGAGGACCCGCTCGGTCCGTGCGCCCTGCCCACGCCCGACTCGTACCAGTGGTTCACCGAAACGGGCCGCACCCGCGCGCAGTCGTGGCGCAACGAGGTGACGCTGCGCACGGTCGACCTGCTGATGGAGTACGAGCCAGGCGCGTACATCGACCGTATCGCCCCGACGCCATTGCTCATGGTCGTCGCGGCCGGCGATCACCTGACGCCCTCCGACCTGGCGCTTGAAGCCTACAATCGCGCGCTG
>VBGG01000167.1:662-29757 GCA_005883405.1 Chloroflexota bacterium
CGGGATGCGCGCGCGCACTATGCGGATCGGCTGCTCAACGACCTGCCGGAGTTCCACGGCCTGAACCCGAGCATCGAGCAGTTCGCGCGCATCCTGTGCCAGCGGCTCGGCAAACGGCTCGCCGCGCCCAACCTCACGGGCGTCGCAGTACGCCTGTGGGAGAACGACATCGCGTCTGCTTCGTATCGCGAGAGTTTCTGATGCCACCGAGTGTCATCCTGAGCCTGCGAAGGATCCGCAACTCCGACGTTCGCAACGAGAAGCTGGGAGGAGATCGTTATGGACATTGGCAAAGACACCCTGCTGTGGATGTACGAGCGGATGCGGCTGATCCGCCAGTTCGAAGAGCGACTGCACGAAGACTTCGCGGCGGGCAAGATCCCGGGTTTCGTGCACCTGTACGCGGGGGAAGAAGCCGTCGCCGTCGGCGCCTGCGCCAATCTGCGCATTGACGACTTCATCACCAGCACCCATCGTGGCCACGGCCACTGCATCGCCAAAGGCGTGGCCATCCGCGAGATGATGGCCGAGATCTACGGCAAGTCCGACGGCGCCTGCAAAGGCAAGGGCGGCAGCATGCACATCGCCGACGTGGACAAGGGCATGCTCGGCGCCAACGGCATCGTGGGTGGCGGACCGCCGCTCGCGTGCGGCGCCGGCTTGAGCGCGAAGAGCCGCGGCACAGATCAGGTCACCCTCTGCTTCTTCGGCGACGGTGCCTCCAACCAGGGCACGACCGCCGAGGCGCAGAACCTGGCGGGCATCTGGAAGCTACCCATCGTCTTCATCTGCGAGAACAACCGCTACGCCGAGACCACCTCGACTGACTATTCCGTCTCCGGACGAGATATCGCAGCGAGGGCGCGCGGCTTCGGCATGCCCAGCGTCGCCGTCGACGGCCAGGACGTCTTCTCGATCTATGAGGCGGTCCGCGAGGCGGTGGCTCGCGCGCGCCGTGGCGATGGACCAAGTTTCATTGAAGCCCAGACGTATCGCTATTTCGGTCACTTCGAAGGCGACACCATCAAGTACCGCACGAAGGACGAGGAAGCCTATTTCCGCGGGCGCGACTGCATCCAACGCTTCCGCGACGCGGTGTTGGAGCAGGGCCTCGTGACGGAGCCGGGGCTGGCGGAGATCGACGCGCGGACCGCCAACATCATCGAAGACGCCGCGATCTTCGCGCAGCAGAGCCCACTACCAGAACCAGAGACGACGCTCGGCGATGTGTACGTCAGCTATCCGGCGGCTCAGCTATGGCCGTTCCGCGAGCCAGCGCTGGCAGGGAGGTAATCATGGCTGCTCGAGAGCTCAGCTATCGCGAAGCCATCAACGAAGCGCTGCGGCTCGAGATGCGGCGCGACCCGACAGTCTTCCTGATGGGCGAAGACGTCACCGGCGCATCGCAGAGCAGCGACCCGGCCCACCTGGACGCGTGGGGTGGCGTGCTGGGAGTCACCAAGGGACTGGTGCATGAGTTCGGGCGCGAGCGCGTACGCGACACGCCCATTACCGAGTCAGCCTTCGTCGGCGCGGGCGTGGGCGCGGCGGCCACGGGCATGCGGCCGGTAGTCGAGTTGATGTTCATCGGCTTCCTGGGCGTGTGCCTGGACCAGATCACCAACCAGGCAGCCAAGATGCGCTACATGTTCGGCGGCAAGGCGAAGATCCCGCTGGTCATTCGGACCATGATCGGCGCCGGACTGAGTGCCGCGGCGCAACATTCCGATTCGATGTACTCGACCTTCGTCCACTTCCCGGGCCTGAAGGTGGTCGCTCCGGCCACGCCCGCCGATGCCAAGGGGCTGCTCGCCGCGGCGATCCGCGACGACGATCCGGTGATCTTCTGCGAGAACAAGATGCTCTACGACGTGAAGGGCGAAGTGCCCGAGGGGGAGTACGTCATTCCGCTCGGCCAGGCGGACGTCAAACGTGCAGGCTCGGATGTGACGATCGTCGCCATCTCGCGCATGGTCCAGGTCGCGCTCGAGGCCGCCGAGGCGCTGGCACGCGAGGGCATCAGCGCCGAGGTGGTCGATCCGCGCACGCTGTCACCGCTCGACGAGGACACGCTGCTCGAGTCCATCCGCAAAACCGGCCGGCTGGTGGTGGTCGACGAGGACAATCCGCGCTGCAGCGTGGCGACGGACATCGCCAGCCTGGCGGCGACACGGGCACTCGACTACCTGAACGCGCCAGTGCGGCTGGTCACCGCGCCTCACACGCCGGTGCCGTTCAGCCCGGCGCTCGAGAACTTCTACGTGCCCAAGCCCGATCGGGTGGCGGAGGCGGCACGGTCCACGGTGAAGCTCGCCGCGGGAGTCTAGCCGCGTGGCCGCCGAGTTAGTCATGCCCAAGTGGGGCCTGACCATGCAGGAGGGCCTGATCGGCCGTTGGCTGAAGCAGGAGGGCGACGTCGTCGAGAAGGGCGAGCCGCTGCTCGAAGTCGAAACGGAGAAGATCACCAATCTGGTCGAGGCGCCGGCTTCGGGCGTGCTTGCCCGCATCCTGTTTCCGGCCGGTTCGACGGTGCCGGTGACGCACGCGATCGCGCTCATCGCGCAGCCCGGGGAAGCACTGCCGGATGCGCCTCCGTCGGCCGCCGAAGCTGCCAGGGCCGACGGCGCCCCGGCGTCGTCGGCAGTCGCCGTCGCCGCGCCGGCCGCGCCGCCACGGCAGATCCGCGCCATGCCCGCCGCCAGACGGCTGGCAGCCGAGCGCGAGCTCGACCTGGCACGGCTCGTCGGCTCGGGCCCTGAGGGCACCATCACCCGCGAGGACGTCGAGCACGCCCTCCGCCAGGTCAGCGCGGCGAAGCCGGTGCCGCCGATCCAGAAGGTGGGCTTCTACAGCGACGGCATGCGCCTCGACGGCATGCTGTACACGCCTGACGGGCTGCCGCCCGGCGAAAAGCGCGCCGCGGTGGTGCTCCTGGCTGGCTATACGTATCTGAAGAGTTTCGTGCTGCCCGACATCGCCAGGGCGCTCAGCGCGGCCGGATACGCGGCCCTGCTGTTTGATTATCGCGGTTTTGGCGACAGCGAGGGCCCACGCTGGCGGCTGCTGCCCGCCGAGCAGGTCGGCGACGCACGCGCCGCGCTTACGTTTGTCGCCGACCAACCCCAGGTGGATTCAGAGCGGCTGGCCATCGTGGGACTCAGTCTTGGTGGCTCAAATGCTATCGCTGCCGCGTCGGCCGACTCACGCGTGGGGGCCGTGGTCGCCGTTGCCAGCCCTGGCAATGGCGAGCGCTGGCTGCGTGGCCTGCGTCGCTACTGGGAATGGGACGAGTTTCTGGCCCGCATCGCCGCGGATCGCTCGCGGCGGGTGCGGTCGGGCGAGACCAGCCGTGTGCATCCACTCGAGATCGTGCTGCCTGACCCCGAGACGGAGTCATTCTTCGAGCGCGTGTATGGCGAGTTCCCCGAGATGCGCTGTGAGCTCGCGCTCGAAACGGCCGAGGCGCTGATCGAATTCCGGCCCGAGGACCAGATCGCGCGTCTGGCTCCCCGCCCGGTGCTGCTGGTGCACGGCGCGGCTGATCGACTGGTGCCACCCGACGAGTCGCGCCAGCTGTTCGAGCGCGCCGGCTCGCCGCGACGCATGGAGGTGCTGCCTGGTGTCGGCCACTTCGATTGGGTCATGCCCGGCAGTCACGGCTTCAAGGATGTCACGCAGCGCATCGCACGCTTCCTGCAGGACGTGATGCCGGCGGCATGACTGCCGTCGGCATCATCGCCAATCCAGCCTCTGGCAAGGACATTCGCCGACTCGTCGCCCACGGGTCCGTCTTCGACAACGACGAAAAGGCAAATATCGTCCGCCGCGTCCTGCTCGGTCTCGAGGCGGTCGGTGTCGAGCGCGCGTGGATCATGCCGGATTCATTCGGTATTGGCGCACGTGCGCTCGATGGCGTGCGATTGAAGGGTTTGCAGGTATCGGTGCTGGAGATGCCCGTCACGTTCAGCAGCGCCGATACGTCGCACGCCACGAGGTGGATGGTGGATGCCGGAGTGAGCTGCCTGATCACCCTCGGCGGCGACGGCACCAACCGTCTGGTGGCGGGCGCCAGCGGTCAGGTCCCGCTGATGCCGATCTCGACCGGGACCAACAACGTCTTCCCGACCATGGTCGAGGGCACGCTGGCCGGATTGGCGGCGGGCCTGGTGGCGCGCGGTATGGCTGACGCGGCGGTGCAACGCGTACCGTTTCTGGAGGTCCACCGTGCGGACGCGCCGGCGGATATCGCCCTGGTGGACGTCGCGGTCTACGACGAGCGCTTCGTCGCCGCACGCGCGTTGTGGGATGCCGCGCGGATTCTGGAGCTGGTGCTGGCACGTGTGGAGCCCGGCAGCATTGGCCTGTCGTCAATTGGCGCCCATCTCGGTCCCGCCGCGTTGGGACGTCCTGGCTTGCACATGCGAATGGGCGATGACGGTCAGCGCGTGCTGGCGCCGATTGGTCCGGGCCTGATCGCGTCGGTAAGCGTGGCCGAGCACCGCGCGATGGAGAGCGGTGACCAGGTGCGTATCCGTCAGCCGCGGCCCTGCACGCTCGCGCTGGACGGCGAACGCGAGATGGCGCTGCCGGCCGATAGAGAGGTTTGCGTGCGTCTGTCGCCAGATGGCCCGCGCGTGGTCGACACCCGGCAGGCCCTGGCCATCGGTGCCCGCGACGGAGTGTTCATCGACGCTTCTCTGGTCGGATGACGGATCATGAGGTCCGCATCGTGCCGTCCAGCGGCGCGCGGAACCTTCGCGACCTGGGCGGATATCCGACCAGCGATGGTCGGCGCACCCGCTGGCGGACCTTGTTCCGCTCGGGCTGCCTGGACCAGCTGACCCCCGCGGGCCAGAGCTGGTTGGTCCAGGTCGGTCTGCGAACGGTGATCGACCTGCGTGAGGATGACGAGGTCGCCGAAAGGCCGAACGTGCTGCCGGACTCGGCGGAGGTCCGCTACCGCCGTATCCCGCTGTTCGAGGGTCCGCTGCCGGACGCGAAGCCACCTCCGCTCGACGTGGGCTACTGGCGCGTCATCGAGCAGCGCTACGTGCCTGTGCGGGCCGTGTTCGAGGCGCTGGATGAGCCCCGGGCGCTACCGGCGCTCATCCACTGTCACGCGGGAAAGGACCGCACTGGCGTTCTGGTGGCTCTGATTCTGGCGGCGATCGGCGTGCAGCACGCGACGATCGCGGCCGACTACGCGCTGAGCGCCACGTGCCTCGGCGCGGACTACCTCGACGAGACGCGCGAGTGGTTCACCTCGAAGGGCTGGAGCTGGGAGGAGTACCGCCACCTGGCTGGAGCGCCTGCCGAATTGATGCTTTCGGTGCTGGGTCAGATCGATAGCCACTACCGCGGCGTAACGCCCTACCTCGCCAGCATCGGCGTGTCACACAGCGTGCTGGAGCGCCTCCGCGAGCTGCTGACCGAGGCTCCCCGAGTGCCGTGACCGGCGGGTCCGCGCCGAAGCCAGCGTCCATGGCGGCGCAGTCCTGGCCGGCAGCCGCGAAGGACCTGGTCATGACTGCGCTCGGGACCAGTCGAGTGTGGGCTACCCTGGCGCACGGCATCATCAACGAGGTCTATTGGCCCGCGGTCGATCAGCCGCAGGTCCGCGACTTCGGATTTCTGGTGGCAGGCGCCGGCTGGTGGCGCGAGCTGAAGCGCGTCGACAGCTACACCCTGTCAACTCCGGACCCGACCATCCAGTTACCCACCATCTCCCATCACGGCGACGGCGACGGCTATCAGGTCACCCTGCGGCCGGTGGTCGACCCGGATCGCGACACGTTATTGATCGCCTATACGGTGACCGGCACGGGCGTGCGGCTGTATCCGCTGCTGGCGCCGCATCTGAGCATCTATCGTCCCGCGTCGGAAGATGAGTGGCCAGCCTTCGGCGCGGACAATGTCGCCTGGCTCGACCCGGCCGACAACACCATGTTCGCGTCTTCCCGAACCCGCTGCGTCTGCGTGTCCGCATCGCCGCCATTCAGCCGCGGCAGCGCTGGTTTCGTCTCCGACACCGACGGCTGGACTGACTTCAGCCGCAATCAAGCGATGACCTGGACCTATAGCCTGGCCGGACCCGGCGTCGTGGCCCTCATGGGTGAGCTGACCGAGTCGAGCGGCCTGCTTGCGGTCGGGTTCGGCGAAACACCGGCCCAGGCGCGGGCGGTCGGCCAGGCAAGCCTCGCCGCCGGTTTCGATGCGGTGGCTGCGAGGTTCTCCAGTGGCTGGCAGACGTGGGCAAGTGGACTGACTTTGCCGGGCACGGCACAAGGCCTCAGTCCAGTCGTGACCGATGCAATACGACAATCGGCCGCCGTCTTGAAGACGCACGAGGACCACGCGGTGCCAGGTGCATTCGTGGCGAGCCTGGCGACACCGTGGGGTGAAGACACCAACGATCCCGCCGGTTACCACATGGTCTGGTGCCGCGACGGCGCCGAATGCGGGCTTGCCCTGGCGGCGGCCGGGCGCACCGATGATGCCGTCAACCTGCTTGCGTATCTGGCCAGCAAGCAGCAAGCGGATGGGCATTGGCCGCGCTGCTTCTTCGTGGATGGCTCATTTGATCCGAATGCGGCGGTGCAGCTCGACGAAGTCGCATTTCCGGTACTGCTGGCCGCGCGACTCGAGGAATACGGCGTGGCCCTGCCAACATCGATCGATGACATGATCCGCAAGGCGGCCATCTACCTGGCTCAGAACGGACCCATTTCTGGTGTTGACCTGTGGGAAGAGAACTCGGGCGGCAGCCCGTTCACCATCGCACTCGAAATTGTGGCCATGGTCGCCGCCGCCACCTGCCTGGGCGGACTCGACCAGCAATACGCTCTGGCGCTCGCCGACAACTGGAATGAGCGTCTGGAGGAGTTTACGTACGTCGCCGGCAGTCAACTCGACCGGTACTTCGGCACCGATGGGCATTACGTGCGAATCGGACCCTCAGCTGACCAGATCAGGGTGGGCAATCAACCGGCTAGCGTCGAGCCGATAGCGGCCGAGGCACAGGTAGGCATGGAGTTCCTCTACCTGCCACGGCTGGGACTGCGCGACCCCGCCGACAAGCGCATCACCGACACATTGGTGGTTGTCGACCGCATGATTCGCCGTGATACGCCAAGTGGAAGCACCTACTACCGCTACAACACCGACGGTTACGGTGAATGGCTCGACGGTAGCGGCTGGCCGCGGCGCCGCTTTGGCACTCGATTCGGCATTGGTCGACCCTGGCCGCTACTGGCAGGCGAGCTCGGCCACTATGAGGCGATTCGCGGCGGAGATCCAGCCACCCAGCTGACGGCGATGCTGGCGATGCGTGGTCGCGGCGGCCTGCTGCCCGAACAGATCTGGGACGGCAACTCCTTGCCGTGGCGGCATCTGGAGCCGGGCAAACCCGCCGGCAGCGCCATGCCGCTGGCCTGGGCGCAGAGCGAGCTCATCAAGCTGGCGATCACGATCGCAACGGGACGACCCGTGGAGATGCTGCAGAGCGTGCTCGCACGCTATGGGAGAACGGCTCCGACGTCGGACAGATGGTTCTGGCGGGACGCCGCGCCGGTGAGGGATCTCCCGCCCGGCCGAACGCTGGTGATCGAGGATCCACGTCCCTTTACGCTCCACTTCGGCTTCGACGAGTGGAACGCGGTGAGCGAGCGTAACGCCGAGCAACTTGGTTTGGGAATGTTCGGCGTCTCCCTCGGGTCGGCCGACCTCGCGAGCCACGCGAGTGTACAGTTTGTGCGCCGCTACGTGGACGGGCAATGGGAGCCGGCGTCGCGCCACGACGTCGCGTTGCACGTCACGCGCGCGCCAGCCCTGCGCCTGTCGGCAGCCGAGCTCGGCCGCGTCACCGCTGCCGGGGGTCGAGCGCGTCGCGCAGGCCATCGCCCAACAGGTTGATGGGGTAGTCTGGGAGCTGTGATCACTCGAATCCAGAGCGTGACCATGTACGTCAGCGACCAGGACAGGGCCAAGGCGTTCTACACGCAGAAGCTGGGGTTCGCAGAGCGGATGGATGCGCCGATGGGGCCGGACAGCCGTTGGGTTGAGCTTGCGCCGGGCAGCGGCGAAACCAGTCTGGTGCTGATGAAGCCGTCGGAGGCGATGCCGGGCTACGACCTGGCGAGGTCGATGATCGGCACCTGGGCGACGTTCATTTTCGCCGTGGCCGACATCAACGCCACCTACAAGGAGTTGACGGCTCGCGGCGTGGAGTTCCAGGATGCTCCATCACAGCAGCCATGGGGCTGGTGGGCAACGATCAAGGACCCCGACGGCAACGTCATCGGCTTGCACAGCGACTAGCGGTTTTCCACCTTGTTTGCGAGTCCGGCGAGGACCGCCGAGAAGGTCTTGAGGATCATTCCGCCCATCATCGGGCCAACGATCGGCGCCAGCAGCCCGCGAGCTTCGAACGCCTGCGAGATCCGCGTCCCACCCTGGATGGGAGTCACCGTGGCGCGGATGGCCATCCTGGTCATCGGCATCGCAGTGCTCTCGAGCTCAAACGACTTGCCGTCCTCGAGCTGCGTGACGACGACCTCGTGCTTGCCACCCGACCTGGTGTTGATCATCCCTGTCGTTCCCAGCCGCAGCGGCCCGTCGAGCCTTGATTCCTTCATGTCAGGGTTCCAGGCAGGCCAGGTATTCACGTCCGACCACACCCGCCAGACCTCGGCGGGGGCCGCCCTGGTCTCCATGGACGCTTCGCGGAATGCCATCGCAGTTCTACCTCCTGTCGGTCAGGCGGCGGACCAGGTTTCCCCAAGGTACGCCTTGCGGATCAGCTCGGTGCCCAGCAGCTCGGAGGCGGGGCCGGAGAGGACCACCTGCCCGGTCTGAAGGACGAAACCGCGATCGGCGATGCTGAGCGCCATGTTGGCATTCTGCTCGACGACGAAAATGGTCGTGCCTTGACGATTGATCTCCTGGATCACGTCGAACACCTGCTCCACCAGCTGCGGCGCCAGTCCCATTGACGGCTCATCCATGCACAGCAGCTTCGGTCGGCTCATCAGCGCGCGACCCATCGCCAGCATCTGCTGCTCGCCGCCGGATAACGTGCCCGCCAGCTGTTGCCGACGCTCCGCCAGCCGTGGAAACAGGCTGAAGACGCGGTCCCGGTCCTGTCGCATGCCGCTCCGGTCGCGCCGCCGGACGAATGCGCCGAGCTCCAGGTTCTCCGTCACGCTCATGCGTGGAAAGATGCGGCGGGCCTCGGGCACGACGGCGATGCCCCGCTCGATGATCTGGCTGGTGTCCAGGCGATCGATGCGTTCGCCGGCAAACACCACCTGCCCCTGGACCGGCTTCACGAGCCCCAGGACGGTCTTCATGGTGGTGGATTTTCCCGAAGCGTTGCCGCCCAGCAGGCACACAATCTCGCCTTCGTACAGGTCGTAGTTGACGCCCTTCAGAACGTGCAGCGGTCCGTAGTAGGTGTGCACGTCTTCGACTTTGAGGATCGGCTCACGCATGCTTGCGTCGCTTGCCAAGATAGGCCTCGATGACCAGCGGATCGTTCTGGATCGCGGCGGGGGAGCCCTCGGCGATCTTCTTGCCGTAGTCGAGCACGATCACCCGGTCGGAGATGGTGTTCACCAGCTCTAGCTTGTGCTCGATGAGGATGACCGTGACACCAAGATCCTTGAGGCTGCGGATCTGGTCCATCAGCTCCAGCGTCTCGGCCGGATTCATGCCTGCCGCCGGCTCGTCCAGCAGCACCAACCTCGGCCGACCGGCGAGCGCGCGTGAGATCTCGACCCGCCGGCGGTTGGCGTACGACAGACTGGAAACGACGTGCTCCAGCCGCGGCACGAGCCGGTTGCCGAACAGGCCGACCACATCCCTCGCCCAGGCCACCGCGCCGGCCTCCTCGTGTTGCACAGCGGGAGTGCGGAGGACGGACGCCACCACTCCGGTCTTGAGCCGAGCGTGCTGACCGATGAGGACGTTCTCCATCACGCTCAGGTTGTTGAAGAGTCGCAGATTCTGGAAGGTGCGAGTGATGCCGAGCGCCGCGATGCGATGCGGCGGCAAGCGCGTGATTTCGGTGCCGTGGTAGACGGCGCTGCCGCGATCGGCGCGCACCAGGCCGGTCAGCATATTGAAGAGGGTGGTCTTGCCGGATCCATTCGGGCCGATGACGCTGACGACCTCACCCGGGTACACGACGAGGTCGATATTGTCGGCGGCGACCAGACCTCCGAATCGCTTGACCAGTCCCTTGACCTCGAGCAACGGCTCGCCGGCTTTGAGCGTTCGATCCGCTTCGGCGATGAGAAAGGTCGGTTTGAAGCCGCCGCGACTGGCCTGTGTGGTCTGCTCGACGATGCTCAGCGCGCCCACCGTGCGGCGTGCGGGGATCAGCCCCTGGCGCCGGTACAGCATCATCAACACCAGCACCACGCCATAGATCAGCTGGTTGGCCTGGGTCAGGTCGATCGTCTTCAGCGGAGCGACGTTGATGAGATTGCCGAGGCCATGCAGCCACTGACTGAGTCCGCCCAGCACCAGACCCTGGAAGACGGTCAACAACAGCGCTCCCAGCGCGACACCCGGAATGCTGCCCATGCCGCCGAGGACGACCATCACCAGGATGATGGTCGACACGGTGAACTGGAACATGTCAGGGGTGGCGGTGGTCAGCTTGGCCACGTGGAAGGTGCCCGCCAGTCCACCGATGCCCGCGCCGATGGCGAAGGCCATCAGCTTGTACTTGACGTGGTCGATGCCCATCGGGCCAGCCGCCAGCTCGTCTTCGCGCAGCGCAAGCCATGCCCTGCCGGTGCGGGAGAACTGGAGGCGGTAGCTGATAAACACGATCAGCGCGACCAGGCACAGGATCAGGTAGTAGAAGGGTCGCGAGTCAAAGCCAAAGCTGAAGCCAAAGATCGCCGGGGTAGCGACGCCTGGCAAACCCTGGGCGCCATTGGTGATCGCGGAAGAGTTGCGCAGCACGATCGGCACGATCTCGCCAAATCCGAGCGTCACGATCGCCAGGTAATCGCCCCGCAGCCGCAGCGTCGGCGCTCCGAAAAGGATGCCGAACGTGGCGCACAGGAGCGCCGCGATGGGCAGCATGATCCAGTAGGAGAAGTGGAGCTGGGCGACATCGATGTTGCCGAACTTCACCTGGCTGACCTGGCCTAGCCAGCTGAACGGAACAAAGAAGAGCGACCACGGGATCTTCAGCTGAAATGACGCGGCGAGACCATAGGCGTATGCACCCAGTGCGAAGAACGCGGCGTAGCCGAGATCGAGCAATCCGGCGAAACCGACCACCACGTTCAGGCCCAGAGCGAGCAGCACGTATGTGCCGGCATTGGCGAAGCTGTCGAGATCGCCGCCGTTGGTATCCACCAGGGGCAGCGCCAGTAGCAACGCGAACGCCACGCTCCACCCCAGCAACGTGCGACGCGCCGTGGACAGGCGGGCCCACGGCATGCGAAACCCGAACACTCTGACGGGTATGGATACGGACGCGGATGCGGCGGGCTCAGCGACGAAAGCCGGCGGCTTGAGAGAGTCAGGAACTTCGTTGACCGGTGCGGTGCTCATGCGCGCTGCGATCGAGCCATGCCAAGCAGTCCATTCGGCCTGAACACCAGCACCACGATCAGGATCGCAAAGATGATCGCGTCCGACCACGCGTTGCCGATGAACTGCCCACTCAGCGACTCTACAAAGCCGATCAGCAGCCCACCGAGCACCGCCCCAGGAATGTTGCCGATGCCGCCCAGCACAGCGGCGGTAAAGGCGCGCAGGCCGGCCAGGTAGCCGACGATGTACGAAGTCAGGCCGTAGTACATGCCGAAGATCAGCGCCGCGGCGCCCGCCAGCGCGGAGCCGATGAAGAACGTGAGCAGAATGATGACGTCGATGCGAATACCCATCATGCGCGCCGCTTCCGGATCCTGAGCGGTCGCCCGCATGGCCTTGCCCAACCAGGTGCGGCGCACGAAAGAGTCGAGGATGACCATCAGCACCAGGGCCGATGACCACAGGAGCGCGTTCTTGAGTGTGACCACCACGCCCGAGCCCAGAATGCTCCAGCGCTGATCGGGCACGATGCCAGGAAACGGCACGTTGTTGGCGAAGTTGGTAGCGAACAGAATCAGGCTCTGCAAGATGAGCGAGACGCCGATCGTGGTGATCATCGGCGCGGTGCCAGAGATGCCGCGCATCGGCTTGAGACACACCCGCTCGATGACCGCGCCCAGGACGCCGGTCACCACCATCGTGAAGGCAAACGCGCCGAGCAGCACGAGCACCAGAGTGACGCCGCCGATCGGCCTGGCCGCCCGTCCGTAGCCCAGGAACGCGAGGAACCAGAGGCCAAAGAACGTGCCGGACATTAACACGTTGAAGTGGGCGAAATTGATCAGCTCGATGATGCCGTAGACCATGGTGAAGCCCAACGCGAGCAGGGCGTACATCATGCCCAACGACAGCCCGTTGACGAGCTGCTGGAGGACGACCGCTTCTTGTGGCGTCATCTTGGTCGTGAGTCGTGAGTCATGAGTCGTGAGTCACGCGGACCCACGACTCATGACTGGGCGACTATCTGACTACGTCTGCGGCGCCGTGCCGACGTACTGGTACAGGCCGTCCTTGACCTGGAAGACCGAGATGATCTTGTCCTTCAGGTCGCCGTTGTCGTCGAACGAGATCACCCCCTGCAGGGTGGGCAGGCTGGTCGCCTGGGCGTAGTCGCGAACGTTCTGGCGAGTGATCGGCATGCCGTCCTTGAGCAGCCGACTGATCGTGTCGTCGATCACGAGCACCGCGTCGTAGGCGGTCAGCGCGTAGTCCTGCGGCAGATTGCCGTACTTTGAACGGTATTTCGCGACCCAGTCCTGCGCGGCAGGCTCGTCGATGGTGTCTGGCGCGGCGATCGTCGCGTACCAGTTCTCCGAGGCGATGCCCGCGTCCTGTGGGAAGCTCGTCGAGTACATGCCGTCGCCACCGAGCTTCGGCAACGTCGGCATCACGTCATACGCCTGCCTGGCGATCTTGACGCCCGCCTGCTGAACGCCGCCGTAGTAGATGGCGTCCGGTCCCAGAGCGCTGATCTTGGTCAGCACGGTGGTGTAGTCAGACTCTTTCGGGTCAAGCTTGTCGTGGCCGAGCACGTTGATGCCGGCGGCGACCGCCTGTTTCTCGAAGGAGTTGGCGATGCCCTCGCCATAGGCGCCGGTATCGTCCAGCACATAGACCGACTTGATGCCGAGCACTTCGGCTGCATAGTTGGCCATGTATGGGCCCTGGAAGGCGTCGGTGGTCACGGTGCGGAAGTAGATCGCCTTGCCCTCTGGTCGGTACTGGCTGGCGAAGGACGGGTCGGTGATGTCGGGATTGGTCGAGCTCGGCGTGATGAGCATCAGGTTCGCCGCCGACGCGATCGGCGACATGGCCTTGCCCGAGCCGCTCATCTGCGGGCCCACGACAGCGACGACGCTCTGGTCGGCGACGAACTGCTTGGTGTTGGTGGCCGCCTGGGCCGGGTCGTATTGGCCGGCGGCGACCGTGCCGTCATCCTTGACAACGGGCACGATGGTGATCTGGCCAGCGATGCCGCCGCGGCCATTGATCTCTTCGATGGCCATCAGCGCGCCATCGCGGATGTTGACCGCGTCGGCGGCATCGGCGCCGGTGAAGGGCAGATTGATGCCAATGCCGATCGACGACGGCACGGCCTGGGCTGCCGCGACGTGCGCGGCGGCTGGCGCCATGCTCGAGACAAGGGCCAGGCCAGCAATCAACGACGGCCCAATTCGACGGGCGAACCTGTGCATGTGTCCTCCTTGGGGCCTACTCCCGAGCCACAGCGAGCCAGGGAAAGGTGGCGGAATGGTAGGTACGCCCCCGGACGCTGTCAACGATTGGCTCGTACGGCACCCTCACCCCTGCCCTCTCCCAGAGGGAGAGGGAGTTAGAGCACGTCGAAGACGCGATCGGCGGCGTGTATCAGGCTGTCGATCTCTCGCTCGGTCATCGGCGTGGAGAGCGCGCCTGCCAGATCGGGCGTGAGCACGATGCCCTGACCCAGCATCGCCAGGTAGAAGCGTTCGATGTCGGCCTGCTCGGCGCGGGTGGGGGAGGCGGAGCGGTAGTTCACCAGTGGCCGAGGGTGTGGGTGGAGCTTGAACAGGCTCGCCTGACCACCTACCTGCCAGCTCACGCCGCGCGCCTCGATCAGGTCCGCCAGGCCGACGCGGACGCGCTGGCCGAGCGTCGCCAGGCGGTCGTACTCCGCGGGAGTCATCATCGCCATCGCCTCGTAGCCCGCGACCATGGTCACCGGGTTGGCGTTGAAGGTTCCGCCGTGTGCGATGCGGGTCCCTGAGCTGGTCGGGTCGAAGACGGACATGACGTCTGCGCGGCCGCCGAAGGCGCCAACCGGAAAGCCTCCGCCGATGATCTTGGCCAGCGTGGTCAGGTCGGCGTCGTAGCCGAAGCGGCGCTGCGCTCCGCGATAGTCGAGGCGGAAGGAGATGATCTCGTCCGAGATCAGCAGGATGTCGTGCTCGCGAGTGATCTGCCGCAAGCGGGACAAGAAACCGTCCGCCGGGTCCAGAAAGCCCGAGCGGTGGGGAAGTGGATCGACGAGCACGGCGGCGAGCTCGTTTGCGTGCCGCGCGATGAGACGCTCGGCCGCGTCCGCGTCATTGAACGGGAGGACGAGCACTTCGTCGACAGCCGATGGCGCGACACCCACGGACTCCGCCACCGACCGAGGCGCCTCGGGGTCTCCTACCAGGTCCAGCGGCGGTCCAACGCTGATTTCGGCGTAGTCATAGGTGCCGTGATAGCAGCCTTCGAACTTGGCGATTCTGGGGCGACCGGTGAAGGCGCGCGCCGCCTGGATGGCCATCATCACCGCTTCCGTGCCCGACTTCGTGAAGCGGACGCGCTCGATGCTGTCAACGCGATCGACCAGCAGCTCGGCCAGGCGGACCTCGCTCTCGGTGGGGAAGGATATGGCCGTGCCCACTACGAGCTGCTTTGCGACTGCCTCCACGATGCGCGGATGGGCGTGGCCGTGAATCAGCGCGGTGTAGTTGTTGACGAAATCCAGGCGGCTCTGACCCTGCGCCGAGGCCATGTATGCCGGGTAGGGCGCAGCGAAGACGGTCGTGCGCGTGTTGCCGCCTGGCATGACCGCTCGCGCCCGCGCGTACAGCTCAGCCGAGCGCGATGCCGGTTCCAGGTAGCGGTTGCCAAACGTCTCTGTTGCGAACGCCGTCTGAATGTCGGGCACGTCTTTCAGGCTACTCCCTCTCCCTCTCCCTCTGGGAGAGGCGTTTATGCCCCTATCTTGACTCGACGATGTCCCAGAGGTCGAAGTCGACCTGACCTCCTGTTGGATCGCCCACGTCGATGGTATAGACGCGGATGCCGTACGCACCGAACTGCAGCGCGAGCACACCGTCCTGTACTGTTCCGCTGGCACAACGGTGCCCGTCGGGTCCTTGACCGCGATCGTTACGCAGGCCCGTGGGCTCCGCTCGCAGGCTCGCTTCGCGCAGGGCAGGCGACGAAGGATCCGCGTCTCGTGTTCGGCGCACGAGTTGCGGATCCTTCGCAGGCTCAGGATGACATTCGGCCTCAATAGGATCCGAAACGTGCGGCACGCCGTACTTAGCCCGTGAGCTCGCGGAGGCGACGCTGTTCTTCGATGCCTTGCTGCCACAGTGGGAAGTACGGACCTGGCGCATACGTTGCCAGGTCCGCATCGAGCGGCTGGCGGGCGGCGAGGCGGGCGCGCTGGTCCTCCAGCCACGCGATCGCGGCCGCGTAGTGCGCGTCGAGCGCGTCGAAATGGTCCAGGGTCAGGTGGATCTCTCTGCGGCGGGCGTGTCGCATCCAGACCGTCTCGAACTCGGCCCTGACCTCAGGCAGACGAGCACGCACCGCGGCCAGCGCGGCGATGTGCTGGTCAAGTGGCTGAGCCCCACCCGATGAAGCCGCGAGGTGCAGCCCGTCGCGCACCTGCTGGCTCGTTCGGATCTTGTCAGCCACGAACAGGATGAGCCGCGCCAGAAAGCCATAGTCGTGGCGCAGCGCGGGGTCCGGCAGCGCGGCCCAGGCCCCCACCGCCTCGACGGCCGCGGCCTCCAGCTGGTCGAGCGCCGCCGGAGCGACCTGGCGGATCAGCTCTCCATTAAGCGGATCGTCGAACAGGCCGAGCGCACTCGCCGAGCGGTTGTGCGATCCGAGCGTCGGAGCGGCGACGGCCGCGCCCAGCCGTCGCATCGCACCAAGCGTGCTGTCGCCAACCGGTCGGCCCAGGAAGAGTGGCGCGAACGCCACGTCGAATTCCTCCGGGCTGGTGCGCGCGCCCGTCCAGGCGGTCGCGGTGCCGAAGAGGTACGGGTACCAGGACGCAGAAAGCGGCTGGTAATGGCCGTAGTCCCCCCAATCCGTCAGCAGCATCCCACTGGCGCCGGCCGCGAGGCCATCCCGCACCAAGTTGCGGATATTCCCGAGCGCGTTGTCAAGCCGAGGGAACAGGGTGTTCCACGAGGAAGTTCCCGGGCACACCCAGAACGCGCGGCCGGACTCGCCGAGCGCATCGGTGGTGGCATAGTGATCGGCCGCCTCGTACTGCCAATCGAGCAAGAGAACATCGTCGGGCAGCTCGCCGACCAGCTCCGGATAGCTGTGCAGGACGTCCGCCCAGAGCATGATGCGCCGACCGTATCTGGCCGCCAGCTCGCGCAGCCGCAGGATGTGACCAAGGTACACCCGGCCTTTGCCCACCTCCGCCGCGAGCGCCGCTGACTGGCGCATCGAAAGGTCCCAGGTCTCGTCGCAGTCGACGTTGAGCCAGCCGGAGGTGAACGCCGGCAGAAAGTCGGCGTACAGCTCATCCAGTAGTCGATATGTCTCCTCGCGTGCCGGAGTCAGGCTCCAGCGCCAGCCGACTTCGTCCAGGAAGCTGTACTTTGGCAGGGACAACAGCCGACGCTGGTGGCCGAACGACTGCAGGTTGGGGACCAGCTCGACGTGGCGCTCGCGACACGCGGCATCCAGCGCCAGCATGTCGTCGGCGGTGAGCGGATCGCTACCCGCGCCGATGGCAGTGTGACTCGGAAAATTGAACGTGTGCTCGACGTAGAGCTGCAGCTGGTTGTACTTGTGTGCCGCCAGGCCGTCCACCAGCTGGATCAGCGTGGCCAGTGTCGGCACTTTGCCACGCGAGACATCGAGCATGACTCCGCGATGGGGCATCGCCGGGCGATCGCGGATATTCAGCGCATGGATACGGGCGCCACACGTCCGCAAGAGTTGCTTGAGCGTCTGCACGCCATAGAACAGGCCCGCTTCTCCAGTGGAAGAGATGGTGATCGCCTCCCGGCTCACGTCGAGCTCGTACGCCTGCGAATGATCGTCTGCGGAGGAGGGGTTTCGCTGCGTCGAGCGAGCGCGGCCTTCCGGCGGGTCATCGCGGCCTTCCGCCGGCTGATCGCGGCCGATGAGCAGCAGCTCGATGCGCGAACCGGCCACGCGCGGCTGCACTGACTTGCGCACCGGCAGCAGCAGGCCGGTGGCCTCGCGCACCGCCGCCTGGGTTTGGCGGGCCGCGAAAAGCGTCTCGTCACCGGCGCGCTGGCCGAGGACGATCTGCGTGCCGGCGCCGAAGGTGAACGCCTCGGGGTCGCGAGGGTGGATCTCCGCGGGCGCCGGAATGAGCGGCGGAACCGGCATCATATCCGGCCGCGACATCGTAGTGGAGAGCGGCGGTGTCATGCGGGCACCGCCACCTGGGCGCTGACCCGGGCCCAGTACTCGCTCGTTTCCACCACGCGACGGGTGAGGCGCGCCTCCTCCGCGGCAAATGCCAGCAGGTGGCTATCGAGCGACTCCGCCGCGGTGGTGAGCAGGTCGCGATCGTCGCCACGCAGAGCGCCGAGGAAGGCGCGCATGATGCCCTGGTCGCCGCCACCGTGTCCGCCCTCGGCGCCCGGGCGGAGCACTTCGGATCGACCCGTGCGATGATCGTGAAGCTCGAGCTCGTTGCGCGCTTCATTGCCGAGCAGGGTCGCGCGCAGTCCGTCGATGCGCAGCGTGCGGCCCTCGACTGGCGAGGCACCCTGCATCGTCAGCGTGGCGGCCAGCCCGTCGGCGAACTCCAACGCGACCACCTGGTGATCGACCACGTCGTTGTCGGAGCGGTAGACGCAGCGACCGTATGGGCCACTCTCGAGCGCCCGGCGCAGTGCCGAGGGACTGTGGTCCAGCGAGAGCGGATCGCGCGCCCAACGGCCCGGGTCGTGTTCGATGTACACCCGCGGCGCGAAGTACGGGCACTCCGCTTCGATCGGACAACCGTCGGTGCATCGGTCCGGAATGTTGGCCGCAACGTTATTTGGGCGGAAGTGCCGCAGCGAGCCGAACGAGGCCACGCGGAGGGGACGACCACCGAGCATCCATACCAGCAGGTCCAGGTCATGACAGCACTTGGTCAGAATCATCGGACCACTCCGCGTGGAGTTGGACCAGTTGCCGCGGATGAAACTGTGCGCGAAATGCCAGTAGACGAGGTTCTCGTTCCACTCCAGCGCCACGATCTCGCCCAGGCGTCCGCCGACGACCAGATCGTGGATCGTGCGGAAGAACGGCGCGTACCGCAGTACGTGGCAGATCTGGAGCAGGCGTCCGCGCCGCTCGGCCGTGCGCACCAGTGCGACACACTGGTCTGGCGTGACCGCCATCGGCTTCTCGAGCAGCAGGTCGTAGCCGGCGTCGAGCAGCGACAGCGCGCTGGCGTAGTGGGCGGGATCCATGGTGGCGTCCACAGCCGCCGGTGCGAGGGCGGGA
Source organism: Chloroflexota bacterium (assembly GCA_005883405.1). Taxonomy (GTDB): domain Bacteria; phylum Chloroflexota; class UBA6077; order UBA6077; family CF-72; genus CF-72. Next base: position 19,500 of record VBGG01000167.1, read on the forward strand.
TGTGCCGCCAGATCCTGCCAGGACTCGAACTGGCGGTCGATCGGGATGTGGTGAGCCTCGGCAAAGCGAGCGCGGCGTACCGGATCGGGTTCGGCCACGGCGACGAAGCGGACCTCGTCGGGATGGGCCCGAGCGTACGCCCCATACGCGCCATACCCGCGCCCGCCGGCGCCGAGAGGCGAGCTGGCGAGGAGTACGCGGCGGTGTGGCGGCAGACTGATCTGCGACGCCGAGAGGTTGACCACGCAGGCGAAGCCAGGCGCACGCGCGAAGTGGAGTACGTCCGCGGCCGAGGCGACCCAGGTGAGCGTGCCGTCGCCCAGGGCTGGCAGCTCATGGCGAAGGCACGCGCGAAGTGGAGTACGTCCGCGGCCGAGGCGACCCAGGTGAGCGTGCCGTCGCCCAGGGCTGGCAGCTCATGGCGAAGGCGCAGCGCGTCCTGGTACAGCCTGAGCGTCGAGGCCGGATCGCTCTGCTGCGCTTCGACGCTGAGCGCCTTCCAGTCCCGAGGCTGGGGCAGCCACGGCGGGGCTTTCGCGTCAGCCGGGCTGAAGCCGAACGGTGGCGCCTGGCCAGACCAGGGCAGCGGCACCCGGCACCCGTCACGGCCGCGGTCCTCGCCGCCGGACTGCCGCCAGACGGGATCCTGGAGCATCTCCTCGGGAATGTCCTCGACCTCGGGTAGCCCCAGCTCTTCGCCCTGATAGACGTATGCGCCGCCGGGCAGCGCAAGCATGAGCAGCGCGGCCGCACGCGCCCGTCGCAGCCCAAGTGACCTGTCGACAGGCTGAGCAAAAAGCTCGGCACGCGTCTTTCGAGGCTTATCGTCCTGCGGCCGACCGTAGCGTGAGGCGTGGCGCACCACGTCGTGGTTCGAGAGGACCCAGGTGGGCGGCGCGCCAACCGCCGACATCTCGGCGATGGTCTCGTCGATGACCTCGCGCAGTTGCCGAGCCCGCCAGGGCGCACGGAGGAAATCGAAATTGAAGGCGGTGTGGAGACGGCCCGGGCGGACGTACTCCGCCAGCCACGACAACCGGTCGGCCCACACCTCGCCGACAAAGATTCGCGGCTCCGCATACGCGTCGGCGATCGTGCGCCAGGCGCTGTAGATCTCGTGCACCTGCTCCTGATGCCAGTGCGGATGGTCCGGACTCTCCGAGGTCCGCATGAATTCGCCGTCGGCGATTCCGACGTCAGGCAACCCCGGCGCTTTGACCAGCCCATGCGCCACGTCGATGCGGAATCCGTCCACGCCGCGGTCGAACCAGAACCGCAGGATCGACTCGAACTCCTGGCGGACCTCCGGATTGTCCCAGTTCAGGTCCGGTTGCTGTGGAGCGAACAGGTGCAGATACCATTCACCGGGCTTCCCGTCACCCTGGCTGGTGCGCGTCCAGGCGCGGTCGCCGAAGCCGGAGCGCCAGTCGTTCGGCGGCTCGTCGCCGCGCCTGCCGCGCCCGGCGTGGAACATGTAGCGCTGCCGCTCGGGAGTGCCGGGAGCCGCCGCCAGGGCGGCCTGGAACCAGACGTGCTGATCGGAGGTGTGGTTCGGGACGATGTCCAGCAGCACCCGCAGGCCGTGCGCGTGCGCCTCCTTCAGCAGCTCCTCCGCTTCGGCGAGCGTGCCAAACAGGGGGTCGATGTCACGGAAGTCGGCGACGTCGTAGCCGTGGTCGGCCATTGGCGAGCGATACCAGGGGGTGATCCAGATCGCGTCGATGCCCAGCTTGGATATATGAGGTAAGCGCGCACGGATCCCGGCGATGTCGCCCACGCCGTCGCCAGACGCGTCGGCGAAGCTGCGCGGGTAGACCTGGTAGATCACTGCGTCGCGCCACCAGGGGACGGATGCCATCAAAAACCTCCGATGACGTAACTCTGAATCGCGGTCGCGGCCGCACCGCGGGCCCACTCGTCGAAATCGGTGAGGTGGATCTCGGTCTCGAGCGGCTCGGCAAATGGATCTCGATCCAGGCGGATCCCCTCGGCCACCGCGTCGTGGGCGACGACTGCCAGGCGCATGCCCTCACCACTCAGAATAATCTTGCGCGCCATGGCGATGTTCGCGACGGCGGCGACCAGGCGGCCCAGTGCTCTGCCCGACTCCGCGATGAGGCGCGTAGCGACGACATTGCCATCCGCGGCGAGGTCCAGGCACTCGTCGTAGCTCACCGAACGCCGCAGCGCGACCGATGCGCGCGATTCGATGCTGGCGATCGTCAGCATGGCGGTGGCACACCCGTGGACTGGACGTTGCTGCTGGCTGGCACGGCGATTGCCGCCATTCCGGTGCTGGTGGTGTACATCATCGGCCAGCGCAAGATCATCGAAGGCATCACCCTGACGGGGCTCACCGGTCGCTAGTCACCGGCAGGCGTCGGAGGAGGCGTGCTCGCAAGCCCGCGCTTTCCTCCGACGCCACTTCCCGCGCCACACGCGAAGGTTAGTCGCGTCCGACCCGCAGCACGCTCCGCATCCAGGGGTGGATGAGACACTGGAACTGGAAGACTCCAGGTGAGGCCTGCTCGGCCTTGCTGAGGTCGAACGCCTTGCTGCCGCCCGCCAGGACAAGGCTCGCGCCGAATGAGTCGGCCAGCGTCTGATTTCCGCATGCGGTCGCTAGCTTCGTATTGCCGGATGCCTGATTCAACGCATCTACGATGCCGCCACCAAATACTGTGACGCATGTGAAGGAATGGGTCTCGCCGCCCACGTTGTCGGCGACCACCGTCTGCTTGCGCCGCACCGTTGCGCGTGACGGGTCGAATACCCAATCTTCTGCGCGATGAGTGGCCTGCACCTCAGCGATGAATGCGCCGAACGTCGTGTCGCCATTGCCGACACACGTGCCCTTGCCGATCACGGCGTTGAAGGTCGCCGGGTCGCAATCGTCGGTCATCTCGATGTGCAACGTCTTGCTGTCGGCGAAGGCGCTGCCGACGCCCATGGTGCCCAGCGCGAGGCTCGCCAGGCCAGCGCTCAGCAACGCCAGTACCCGTGATTTCGAAGACACTCTTATTCTCCTCTCCGTCGTCTTGCTAACCCCGCGTACAAGTACGCAGGCTCAGGCGCTCCGGATCACCGCGCCGGCTGCGCTACCATCCGGTTGTGAGACCGCAGTTTCGGGTCAGCGGGGGGCGCTATGTCTGACTTCGCCTACGACATGCTGGTGATCGGCTCGGGCCCAGCCGGCCAGCGCGCAGCCATCCAGGCGGCCAAGCTCAACCGGCGCGTGGCGATGGTCGAGCGCAAATCGGTGATCGGCGGGGTGTGCATCAACACGGGCACGATCCCGAGCAAGACCTTGCGGGAAGCCGTCCTGCACCTCTCCGGCTATCGACTGCGCGGCCTGTATGGCGCGTCCTACACCGTCAAACAGCACATCACCATGGAGGATCTGCAGTTCAGGACCGAGCACGTCGTCCGCCATGAGATCGACGTGACGCGCCACCAGCTGATGCGCAACGAAGTCGATATCTTCAACGCCTGCGCCGAGTTCAGGGACCCGCACACGTTGCGGCTGCTGGACGCGGTCGAGCGCGGACCACAGACCACGCGCGAGGTCACCGCCGCCCGCATCGTGATCGCCACGGGAACCGAGCCCACCCGCGACCCGAACATTCCCTTCGACGGGCACCGCATCTGTAGCAGCGACGATCTGCTGCAGATGGAGCAACTGCCGCACAGCCTCACCGTGGTCGGGGCGGGCGTGATCGGCATCGAGTACGCCAGCCTCTTCGCGACGCTGGGCGTGCGCGTGACGCTCATCGACAAACGCCACCGCCTGTTGACGTTTGTCGACTCGGAGATCATCGACACGCTCGCCTACCACCTGCGCGAGAATCGCGTCACGCTGCGGCTGGGCGAGGAAGTCTCGAGCATGGAGCTGATGAGCGACGCGTTCGGCGACCGCGTGCGCATCCACCTGGCCAGTGGCAAGCAGGTCGTCACCGACGCGGCGCTGTACAGCGTCGGGCGAACGGGCGCGACCAGCGCGCTGAACTTGCCGGCCAGTGGCGTCTCGACCGACGACCGTGGGCGCCTCTCCGTCAACGACCACTACCAGACGGCGGTGCCGCACATCTACGCCGTCGGCGACGTCATCGGCTTTCCCAGTCTGGCGTCGACGTCGATGGAGCAGGGCCGCATTGCCGCCTGCCACGCCTTCGGCGTCGAGGCCAGGAGCGTGCCAGCGCTGTTCCCGTACGGCATCTATTCGATTCCGGAGATCTCGATGGTCGGCCGCACCGAAGAAGAGCTGACCGACGCCGGCGTGCCGTACGAGGTCGGCAAGGCGCACTACCGCGAGATCGCCCGCGGGCAGATCATCGGCGACAGCACCGGCCTGTTGAAGCTCATCTTCCACCTCGACACCCACGAGCTTCTGGGCGTCCACATCATCGGCGAGGGCGCGAGTGAGCTCGTCCACATCAGTCAGGCCGTGCTCAGCTTCAACGGACCCATCGAATACTTTGTCAACACCGTCTTCAACTATCCAACCCTGGCCGAGTGCTACAAGACGGCCGCGTTCGACGGCATCAATCGACTCGGGCTGGTGCCCATCGACGCGCGGGAGCAAACCCCGGTGACTATTTAGCTCGCGCGCACGCTAACATCGGCGATGTGAACCGTCGGCAGCTTCTGCGCTGGACGGCGGGCCTGGTGCCGGGCAGCATCGCCCTCCAGGTGCTCGCAGCGTGTGCGCCGTCGGCGCCGACGGCACCATCCGCGGCGCAGCCCAGAGGCGTGCCGCTCGCGAAACTTCTGCCCGCGCATCAGCCGATCCAGGGACCGTCGCCAGAGCTGCCGGGCAGCACTGACGGGCTGGTGAATCCGGCGTGGATGAAATATCCGCGAGCCAGCCTGTTTCAGTCGGTGAAAGAGCCGCCCGGGTCCGGCGCTGACGTGACGGTCACGCTGCAAACCAACAATCCGCCCTGGCCGCCTTTCGAGCAGAACGCCCAGTGGCAAGCACTCAACAAGGCGCTGAACGCGCGGTTGAATCCCATCGTCATTCCGTTTGCGGACTTCGATCAGAAGTGGGCGGCGATCCAGGCGGGCAGCGACCTGCCAGACATGATGTGCACGATCACGCGCCCGTCCACGCCGATCGTGCCGGCCTTCCTCGAGGCGAAGTGCACTGACCTCACGCCGTACCTGGCGGGTGACGCGGTGCGTGACTACCCGAACCTGGCCGCGATTCCGACACGAGCGTGGAAGAGCGCGCTCGTCAACGGCAAGATCTACGGTGTGCCGATCCCGCTGGCCCCGTATTTCTGGTGGTTCTGGGTGCATAAGGAGATCCTCGATCAGGCTGGACTCCGTTTCCCGACCAGCGCCGCGGAATTCAAAGAAACCGCGATCAAAGTCAACAAGCCACGGGAGAACACGTGGGCCATCGCGAGCGAGGGCGGTTCGCAGTACGCCTTCAGCACCGTCAACGGGCTCTGGAACTCTGTCTTCAAGGCACCCAATTACTGGGCTGTGGATGCTGACGGCAAGTTCAGCTACGTGTTCGAGACGCCTGAGTACAGGCAAGCGATGTTGTACGCGGCCGATCTCTTCAAGGCCGGTCTGTACCATCCGAATAGCCTCCAGTACAACACGCTGTCGGCGCGCACCGACTTCATGGGGCGCAGGATGATCTTCCGCTTCGACGGACTCCAGGCGTCGCCGTACTGGGGTGGCTACAACGCACCGCCGATGGACCCCCCGTCGCTCATTACGCTGGTTCCGCCATTTTCCGCTGACGGGGTTTCCAAGGCTGTTTACTACTTTGGGCGGCCGAACTTCGGGATCACGCTGATCAAGAAGGCTGCTGACGCGCGGGTCAAGGAGCTGTTGCGCATCCTGAACTTCATCGCCGCTCCGTTTGGCAGCGTGGAGCAGCAGCTCATCGCCTACGGCGTCGAGGGCAAGGACTTCACGTATGACGAGCGGGACAATCCCGTCCTGACCGATCAGGGCCACGCCGAAATCGGCAACTTCGGCTCGGCGTGGTACAGCCTGACGCGGCCCGCGACCGCCTACTACTCGCCCGCGGATCCGCAGGCGCCCGGGGTGTATCAGGGGTACGAGAAGCTGCTCGCTCCGCTCGGCGTCGAGGACGCATCGATCGGCACCTTCTCGCCGACTTTCGCCTCGAAGGGCACCATTTTGCTGGACGGCATCGGCGGTGCCGCCCAGGACATCATCGCTGGTCGCCGCTCGAGCGACGAGTGGGACCAGGTGGTCAAAGACTGGCAGACCAACGGCGGCAGCCAGATCAAATCCGAGCTCGCCGCGTCTTACGCTCAGCTCACCTCGGGCTAAACGTCGAAATCGCCTCTCCCTCTGGGAGTGGATTAAACCGCGCGCAGCGCGGGTGAGGGGGGGCGTACGAGCGGAAGCGTTCGTGCTCGTAAGCACCCCTCAGCCCAGCCCACTCCCAGAGGGAGAGGGGGTCGCCTCTGGGGAGTCAGGCGGTGTGAAGCTCGATGACGTCGCCGTCACAGAGCTCGTAGTGGTGGGCGACGCGGATGGGGGCGGCGTTGGCGGGCCAGCGGACGGCGTACTGGAGTCGCTCGCGCACCTCGTGGTGGACCGCGTCGGCCAGATGCTCGACGGTGGCGCCGCGCGGCAGCACGAATGGTCGGGTCATGTCCGCTGGTCGGCCTGGCGGTTTGGCGTACACGCGGACCACGTCGAGCGCGGCCACAATGCGCTCGCGCAGGTCGTGCAGGCCGCGACCGGTCGCGGCTGAGGTCCGCAGCAATGGCAGCCCATCGGCCAGCTCCAGCCGAAGCAGCCCCGCCCCATCATCGGCCGCCGGCAGGTCGAGCCGAGTGCCGACGACCAGCGCCCGCTTCGGGTCGAGTGCCTCGCCTGTCTGCGCGGGCGTCGCATATGACTGCGCGGGCGTCGCATCTGACGCGGGAGGACATGCGGCAACGTGCAAGCCTGCGAGCTCTCCTAGCACCAGCTGCAGGTCCGCGGTGGGGTCCGTATCCAGGTCGATCACGAGCAGTAGCAAGTCAGCTTCGTGGACCAGTCCGCGCAGCCAGGCCGGCGTCGCGCCGGGCGAGACGGGCGGCAGATCGACCAGCTGCACCTGGATATCTTCGAACGGCATCATCGCCGGCTGCGGCAGCTGAGTCGTGAACGGGTAGTCGCCCACGCGCGCGTGGGCTTGCGTCAGGGCGTGCATCAGGCTGGACTTGCCAGCGTTGGGCGCGCCGACCAGCACCGCCTGACCTGCTCCTTCCCGATGCACCACGTAGGCGTCGGCGTGCCCACCGGCGTGCTGTCGACTGATCTCCTGGCCGAGCTTGGCCATGCGCGAGCGCAGCTCCGCGCGCAGATGATCAGTCCCCTTGTGATGCGGCATGATGGCCAGCATCCGCTCGAGCGCCGCGCGCTTGGCGCCCGGCGTGGTCGCGGCGCGAAAGTCGCTTTCGGCGGCGTAATAGTCTGGCGGCAGGTTGGCCGGCACGATGCCCTTAAAGCTATCAGCCGCCAGCTCTCAGCTAGCTGACAGCTGACGGCTGACGGCTAGAGAGCCAGGATGAAGGCGCCGCTGGCGATCGGCGTGCCCGCCGCGGTGACGCTGATTCGCGATCCGAGTACCAGAGGTGGCAGCCCGGCAGTCTGCATCAGCGCTTCGCCCGTTGTGGTCGCGGTCGTGACCAGCGTCCCGACCTTGACGCCGTCGGCCGAGACGTCGAGCACAGTGCCGGCGGGCAACCTGGCAGTGTTGAAGTAGACCACGGACAGATGAACTCGGCCAGCCGAATCGCGCGTGTAGACCTCATAGCCGTCAAACTGATGTGTGTCGGACGAAAAAAGCCCCCCGACCATGCGGACGGGCGTGACCGGAGCCGCTGGAACCGCGCGGACGGGCGCGACCGGAGCCGCGGGTACACCACCGCCGCCCCCGCCGCCCCCGCCCCCACCGCCGGCCGCATGCGCGGGAAGTGCCGTGAGCGAAGCGGCGAGTGAGGCCGCAAGAACCACAAGACGAACCGAATGCAAGACTCGAATCCTCCCCTCTACTGCGTTAGGGCTCAACCAGCCCTCTACCAGAGCAGAGCGTCGTCTCAACCAGAAAAATACAAGTCCGTGATACGTCCGCCGGCTAAAGCCATCAGCCACCAGCGGTCAGGGAGCAGCTGACGGCTGATAGCTGACGGCTGATAGCTGACAGCTGGCGGCTAGATGCCGAGCGTGAAGGCCCCGCTGGCGATCGACTGTCCGGCCGCGACCAGGCTGATGCGCGATTGGAGCGTCAGGCGTGGCACGCCGCTCGTCAGCGTTATCACGCCGCCTTGCGCGCTCGTGACCAGGCTGCCGATTTTGACGCCGTCAGCCACGACGTCGAGGGCCGTGCCGGCTGGCAAGCGGGCGCTGTTGAAGTAGGCGACCACCAGGCGGACCTGGCCGCTCGGCAGGAGCGTGTACTGCATGGCGCCGTTCAGGGCATGCGTGGCGGGCGAGAACAGCGCCCCCGCCATGCGGAAATTCTTGAATGGAGCGACGGGACGCGCGGCCGCGGCGACGTCGTCGCCGCCACCACCGCCGCCGCCTGGTCCGCCAGACGCGTAAGCGGGGACGGCGGCGATCGACGCGGCCAGTGAAGCCGCCAGAACAACAAGACGAAAGGAACGCAATGCTCGAGTCCTCCTCGGATGGGGTGAGGGCCTCAACCAGGCCTCAACATTACAGAGCTTCGGAAGTGTCAGGAAATACAAATCCGACTGGATATTCCAGTCGGATTTGAGTATTTCGGAAATATGCAGCGCGTGACCAGGCGTCCGCGGCCGGCCCAGGGAGATGGGACCGACCGCGGCAGCCCGCTAGCGGATAGCGACGAAGCTGTCCAGGTCGACGCGAGTGCCAATCGACGCCGTGTTCCGGGTGCCCGTAGAGGTCACCTGGACCTGGTGCTGCGCGCCACCGCGCAAGCCATGCGTTGCGAACACCACCTGAGCCGGCTGCGCAGTTGGTGCATACAGATCGACCGTTTGCGTCACTCCATCCACCGTCACCGTGGCGATGCCGCGATCCGGACCCCTGGTCGAGACCCATGCCACATCGGCTGTCACGTTGAAGGTGATGTTGTTCAGCTTCGCGGTGGCTCCGGTGGCGGTGGTGAAGTGGACCGAGCCGTTGTAGGCCCCGCTCACTGCACCGGTCGACCAGCTGCCGGAGTAACCCACCGAACCGGCGCCGTTGAGCAGCGGACTGGTGAGCGAATCGTCCACCGGCAGCATCTGGAACTTCGGTGCGCCGGCGAAGGCGCTGCAGTTGCCAGCCACGTCACACGCCCGCACCTGGAAGGTGTAGCTGTTGAGCACGATCGGACGGAGCGCCAGCACCTGGCCCATCTGCAGATCCAGCGTCACGCTCGTACCGGTCGGCGCCGGCGACACGTCGGTAAACGTGCCGGTGGTGGTGACCAGGTTGTTGAGCGTGTCCTTCTTCTGCTGGAGCTGGTAGCTGGCGATCGATCCGCTCGCGTCAGTGGCGGACCAGGTGACCGTGACCGGGATGGTGCTGTTGGCGAAGTTCGCGGCATTCAGCTTCAGTGCCGATCCCGCGTTGAGATTGGACACCGGCGCAGTCACCACCGGCGCCACCGTGTCGATCGTGACGCTCAGGCCAGCCGAGGCCGGGCTTAGCGTGCCCACGGCGTCCGCCGCCTGGGCCGTGATCGCATGGCTGCCATCGGCCAGCAGACTGGTGGTGACGGAATACGTCCCTGTGCTGCTGGTGGCGGCGCTGCCGACGCTCACGCCGTCAGACAGGATGCCGACCGTCGTGCCAGCCGGCGCCGTGCCTGTGAACGTGGGCGTGTTGATGTTGGTGATGTTGTCACCCTTCACGCCGGAGTCACTCGCCGGATCGAGCACCGGCTTCGACGGTGCGCCCACCGGCTGCGCGGCCCCGTTGCCGCTGAGCGCCACTGTTTGTGGGCTGCCGGTTGCGTTGTCGGCGAAGCTGAGCGTGCCGCTGGCCGCGCCGGTGGCGGTCGGTTTGAAGACGACGTTCACGGTGCACGAGCCACCCGCCGCGACGGTGACGCAGCTGTTGCTGGTGATCGCGAAGGGACCCGAGACCGTGACGCTCGTGACCGATAGCGACGCGTTGCCGGTGTTGCTCAGCGTGACTGACTTTGCGGCACTGGTGGAGCCAACGACCTGGCCGGCAAAGGTCAGGCTTGCCGGGCTCAGGCTGGCGACCGGCGCCGGGACATTGGTGGCGGTACCGAGCAGCGGCA
>VBGG01000167.1:29763-32727 GCA_005883405.1 Chloroflexota bacterium
GTTACGGTTGCCCGTGGCCTTCGGCGTGAACGAAACGTTCACCGTGCAGCTCACGCCAATGGCCAGCGTGGTGAGACAGGTGTTGCTAGCGATGCTGTAGTCGCCGGGGTACACGCCGCTCAGGGCAGTACCGGAGACCACGAGCGCGGCGGTACCGCTGTTGGTCAAGGTGACCATGTGGGCCGCGGTGGTCCCGACGTTCTGGTTGAACGCCAGGCTCGCCGGGGCCAGCGTCGTCAGACCGGTCGGTTCCTGCGGCGCGGAGGTGCAGGTGCCGGTGGCTACCGGCCCGCCGAGGACGCCGTCGGAGTCTTCATAGATGGTGAGCTCCGGCGGAGCCCCCACGGGCAGGCCGATGTGCAGGCTGCGCGACTCCGCGCCCGCGAAGGGCGGAACCGTGCCGTCGCCGTTGATGACCGCGCCGCCGACGGCGCGCGCGACGTCGTTGGCGCTCAGGCTCGAGTACGTCGCCGTCCAGCTACCTGTAGCGGCGTCGTAGCTGAAGGTGCCGTCGCTACCCGCGCCACCTGCGCGCAGGACACGCCGACCGTTGAATTCGAACAGATCGCGGTTGGCAATCAGGCGGCTTTTGACCTGGACCGACGCCTCGGCGGCCGCCCTCGGCGTGCCGCCGACGTTAGCGCGTGCGGGTTTGCTCGGCAAGACCGGCGGCGTTGGTGTACCGCACGATGTCGCCAGGCAGGAGGTTCGGAGTGACGTTCGACCAGCAGCCGCCACCTGGATGGTTGACTTCGACCGCGCCCAGGCCCGGTGTGGCCGGGTCCTCGACGGGCGAGATCGCCGTTGAAGTGGCCACTGTGCGGCCGCCGCGGATGACGGTCACTGTCACTGGTCCTTCGCTGAGCGCGTAGCCCGTCGAGGAGACGAAGTCACGCTGCGGGAAGGGCAGGATGGAGTGGGTACCCGTCGGCGGATCGTTGACACTGACCGCCCGCTTGGACGCGGACCGCGCCGAGCGATTGGCCGCGGAGTCGAATGCGTCGATGGAGTACTCATAGGTGCCGATGCTGGCGGGCGTGTCGAGGTACGTCGGCGTCGCGCTGGCCGGGATGTCGGCGACCTTGCCAAAGGTGCCACCGACCGGAACGGTGTTGCGGCGGTATATGCCGTACCCGGTCACGCCGACGTTGTCGGTCGACCGCGTCCAGGACAGCTTGACGTCATGGGGGCCAATCGCCGGGGCGGTGGCACCCGCGTAGATGTCGCGTGTGTCGGCCACCAGGTTGGTGGGCACAGTGGGCGCGATGGCGTCTGCCAGCGCGGTGACGTTCGCCGTGACCGCCGCCGGCTGCGCCGAGCGGTTGCCGGCCGCGTCGGCGGCGTCAACGGTATAGGTGTAGGTGCCGACCGCCAGATTGAGGTCGGTGTAGGTGGTACTTGGCGCCGCGACATCGGCGACCTTTACGCCGCCGCGGTAGACACCGTAGCTGGTCACGCCGATGTTGTCGGTCGACGCGGTCCAGGTCAGGGCAACCTTGCTGGGGCCGGAAGTCGCCACCAGGTTGGTAGGCACCGACGGCGCGACGACGTCAGGCTGGCCGAGAGTCGCGATGTTGGACATCGCCGAGCGGTTGCCCCACGGCGAGTTGTACTTGAAGGTTGGCGACAGCTGCGCCGACGGCGAGGCGGCATCAGCCGCGTCCACGGTGTAGCTGTGATTGCCGGCCGGGACGTTGTTGAGCACGAAGCTTGTCACGGCGCCGAGGTTGCGGATGCGGATGCCGTCCTGGTAGATGGCGTAGCCGTAGATGGCCACGTTGTCGGCCGCACCGCCCCAGCTCAGCTGGACCGAGTTGGGACCGGCCTGGCTGACCGCCAGGGACGGGGTGCCCGGCGGACTGGTGTCGAATGGCTCCGAGGGGGCGAAGCAAACTGCTGCCGCCGGGCCGTTGACCGTACCCGAGCCGAGCGGATCGGCATCGTTTTCGTAAATGGTCAGCTCGAGGCCAGCCAGCGGCACGACGCCGAGCCAGAGAGCCCGCGACTGCGCGCCGGAGAAGCCGTTGAGCCCCAACACCCGGTCGACGTCCTCCTGGACCAGGCCAGTGTAGGTGGCCGTCCAACGAACGCCCGTGGGATCGGTCGTGTCGTAGGAGATGGCGCCGTCATTGCCAGCGCCGCCGGCTCGCAGTACGCGCCGGCCGTTGAAGACAAACAGGTCGCGGTTGGCGATCAGGCGGTTCTCGAACTGCGCCAGGTCGATCGGCGTGCCGTCCGCGTACATGGCGACGCCGTGGACCGCGACGACGCCGTCGGCCAGGCCAGGGGTTGCGTTCTTCACCAGCAATGGCCGCTCGGCGATGACGTTGGCCGTCGTGGTCTGATCGACCGTGCGGATGGTGCCGTCCGGGTTGTAGGCGACGGTTCGGATGATGTCGCCGACGCGGATGTCGGGGGTGACGCCGTCCCAGCAGCCGCCGCCCGGGTGGTTGACCTCGACGATGCCAGCGAACGGGGCATTCGGAGCCGCCCGCGGATCCTGCAGAGGAATCACCGTCGAGGTGCTGATCAAGGCCGGCCCTGGTTGACCGTCTACCCTACGCAGCACCTGGACCTGGACCGTATCGGTTGCAAGGAAGCCGCTGCTGGACACGAAGTCGCGCGACGGGAACGAGATGATCTGCACCGGCGCGACGGGCGGCTCGTTGACGACCGTGCCGGCGGGCAGGGCGGCCAGGTTGGGCGCCGTCGTGATAGTCGCCGTGTTGGACAGGCCCGAACGGTTGCCGATCGCGTCGGCGGCATCCACCGTGTAGGTGTAGGTGCCCGGCGGCACATTGGCGTCGATGTAGCTGGTCGGCGCGGGGGCAGAGCCGTCCGGGTTCTCGACGTTGAAGATCGGCAGCCCGTCGCGGTAGATACCATAGCTGGTGACGCCGACGTTGTCGGTCGCGGCCGTCCAGTTGAGCGTCACGGTATTCGAGTTGCTGACGACCGCCGTCA
>VBGG01000167.1:32760-37366 GCA_005883405.1 Chloroflexota bacterium
TGGGAGGACCTCCAGCGGGGCGCTGCATGCCGGCCGGGCCGGGCCGGGCACGACACCGGCGCCGTTCTCGTAGATGGTGCCCTCGACGAATGCGGCGGGCACGGCGCCGAGCCACAGGATGCGCGACTCGGCGCCCAGCGCACGGGTCACGTCGGCGGCCTGCAAGCCGGTGTATGTGGCCGTCCACTTGATGCCGGCCGGGTTGGTGGCCGGGCTAATCGGATCGTAGGTCAGCGTGCCATCGGCGCCAGCGGCGGCGGTGGCGCGCAGCGTGCGCCGGCCATTCAGCAGGAAGATGTCCTTGTTGGCCACCAGGCGCTGCTCGAGCTGAGCGGGGTCGATCGGGCCGCCGGCCGCGGTGGCAGCCGTGCCGTGGATCTGCACGGTGCTGGCGTTGGCCTGAACGGGCCGGCTCGCCGTGACGTTGGCGACGGTCGTCTCGTCAGCCCTGCCCGCATTCGGGCCTGCGACGATGGTGATGCGGACCTTGTCGCCGGGGCGGATGTCAGGGGTGGTCTGGAACCAGCACGAGCTACCGGGATGGTTGACCTCGACGATGCCCGCGAAGGGCGCGCCGGGCGCCGCGAGCGGGTCCGCCTGGGGCGAAATGGGGGCGTTCGGGTCTGTGCTGAGCGTGGTGCCATTCGGATGGGTGACGGTGACGACCACCAGGTCGTCAGCCGCGTACCCACTCGCGGAGACGAAGTCCCGCTGCGGGAACACGAGGATCTGGTGAGGTGCGGTCGGTGGGTTGTTGACCACAGATGCGGTCGGCAGTGTCGCTGCGATGGCCGGCGCCATCTGGCTGATCATTGCCGCGGGCAGGAGCGGCGCCACCAGCGTCACTGCCGCCAGCAGGGTCCGCCAGCTACGAAGGGTCCCGGTCATGCGGACCTCGCGTGCCTCGGGCCCTCGGGCTCCGAGCGAAGCAATCTGCTCAGATAGTCGAAAAGTTGGCTCACGTGTGGTTCCCTCCCGGAGCGCCCCATCAGGCCGTTGGCACCTGAGCAGGCGTGTGCATGTTTCGGTCGGCCACGCTAGGCCGCAGGTGCACACAGTAGGGCCGCTCTTCGTGACATACAGGCGCAGCGCCGCTTAATGGCCGGCGTGCGCTCCCGTATCTCCGGAACCGACACGACTACGGGCTGCCGGCCGCGGTCTACGGGGGTCGTACGGGAATCCCCGCTTGTTGACCCGAGACGCGCCGATTATGGTCCCTGCGGCTGACGGCCACGAGTGCGTACAGGTGAGGTGCTTTTGGCGTGAAGCTCGGGCTACGTAGCAAGCTCCTCGTCGGCGTCTTCGTCTATCTCGGACTACTGACGCTTGTCGGGCTGACCGGGCTGTATGCCGCGCAGGTCAGCCTCAGCGGCATGCACGTCGCGCTCGAGCACCACCAGCGCGAGCTCAGCCTGCTCGCCAATCTCGACTCGGCTGTGGGGCGGGTACACGCGGCCGCCCTGCTCCATGTCCTGAACAACGCCCTCACCAGCGGCCCGAGCGAGCTGGCTGCGTATGAGTCCGAAACCGCCGAGCTCGAACGCGAGATCGACGGGCTGCTCGACCAGGAGCTGGATCTGCAGCGGACCTTCGGTGACGAGAAGGACGTCGCGCGTTTCGAGAGCTTCCGCGGCGTCTGGAACGACTATCTCCTGGCGCGCGACGAGCAGCTCCTGCCGCTGAGCCGCGCGGACCGTGACGTCGAGGCGCTCGCAGCGGCTCAAGAGGACGGTCCGGTCGATCTGGCGTACGAACGCGCGCTCGGCCAGCTGACGACGCTTCAAGCGGCCGTCGAGGACGAGTCTCGCGACGGACTCCAGCTGGCCGAGCAGGAATTCGCAACGAACCGAAACCTGGTGGTCGTGGCGCTCGTGCTGGGCGGCGTGTTCGGCATCGTTTTCGGGCTCTGGCAGAGCTCGCGGCTGGCAACCGCGGTCCGCGCGGTCTCACGCGCAGCGCGCCGAGTAGCCGACGGAGATTTCGCACAGCACCTGAAGCTTCGCACCGGCGACGAGATCGAATCGCTGGCCGACTCCTTCAACGTCATGACCGCCAACCTGCAGCGGATGCACGACGAACAGCGCGCCGTCGAACGCATGAAGGACGAGTTCGTTTCGATGGTCAGCCACGAGCTGCGAACGCCGCTGAATGGTGTCATCGGCATGACCGACCTGCTGCTCTGCGCCGAGCTCGCCCCGCAGGCACGTGGCTACGCCGAAGCGCTACAGCGCTCGGGCGAAGTGCTCGTCGCCATTGTCGACGACATCCTCGACCTGTCCAAGATCGAAGCCGGCAAGCTCGATCTGGAATCGGCGCCGCTCGACGTACGTCGTGTAGTGGCCGAGGTCGGCGAGTTTTTCCTCGACCGTGCGTGGGCCAAGGGCGTCGAGCTGAGCTGGTCAATCGCCGACGGCGTGGCCGTCAGCTTGCGGGGTGACCAGATACGCCTTCGACAGGTGCTGCTGAATCTGGTCGGGAATGCGCTGAAGTTCACTGAGATCGGCGGCATTCGAGTATCCGTCGAGCTCGAGCGGTCCACATCCGACTCGTATGTGGTCCGCTTCGAGGTGGCTGACACCGGGATCGGCATCGACCCGCTCGCGCGCGAACGTGTCTTCCAGCCCTTCTCTCAAGCCGACAGCTCGACCACCCGCAAATATGGTGGCACAGGTCTGGGCCTGCCGATCTGCAAGAGACTGGTTGAGCTGATGGGCGGCACCATCGGGCTCAACAGTCAGCCGGGCCATGGGAGCACGTTCTGGTTCCGCCTGCCGCTCGCGGAAGCGACGCTCACGCCCGACTCTGCCGCCACGGCCGCGCTCAGCGCCGCTCGCGCGGCCGCGGCGTCTGCGCCGCGCTCGGCGCGGCGGCTGTTGCTGGTCGAGGACTCGTGGATGAACCAGCAGGTCGCGCTCGGCATGCTCGAGCGACTGGGCTACACGGCCGACCTGGTTACGGACGGGCCTCAGGCGCTTGACGCCGTGGAGCAGGCTGCGTACGCGGCGATCCTGCTGGACTGCCAGATGCCAGAGATGGACGGCTATCAGGTGGCCGAAGCACTCCGGCGGCGTGAGGCGCTCGACGGCCGACAACCTGTGCCGATCATTGCTCTGACCGCCAGCGCCATGTCGGCCGATCGAGAGCGCTGCCTCAAGAGTGGCATGAACGATCACCTCGCCAAGCCGGTGCGTATCGCCGAGCTGTCGGCCATGCTCGCCCGCTGGGCGCCGTGCGAGGTCGCTCGATTGCCACGGGAAGTTCTGGATCCAGCGGCGCTGGCTGAGGTGGCTCGTCTGCAGCGGCCGGGCCGTCCAGATCTCGTGGGCGCGATCGTCGATCGGTTCCAAGCCGACGCGCCGGGCCGTCTGGACGCGCTGCGTGCCGCGCTTGCGCGAGCCGATGCGTTCGCCGTCACTCAGTACGCCCACGCCCTGAAGGGCGACAGCCGCCGTATCGGTGGCAATGAGGTCGGCCACGTGTGTGCGGAGCTCGAGGCGCTCGCCGGTCGTGGCGAGCTCGACCGCGCCGCGCAGCTCGTCGATGCGTTGGGCGATGCCCTGGAGCGCCTGACGGCGGCTCTGCAAGTCACGTTCGAGAGGAGGTCGGCGTGCGCGTCCTGATTGCTGAAGACAGCGACATTGAGCGGATGATCCTTCAGGAAGCGGTGGAGGGTCTGGGCCACGAATGCATCGCCGCGGCCGACGGATCGCAAGCCTGGAGTCTGTTCCAGGAGTCCAGCGCAGACGTGCTCATCAGCGACTGGCTCATGCCGGGGTTGGAAGGACCGGAGCTGTGCCGCCGAGTACGCGCGCAGGCCGGAGCCCCATACACGTACGTCGTCATGCTGACGGCGCTCGAGGACAAGGGCTCAACCATGGCTGGCATGGCGGCGGGCGCGGACGACTACCTGACCAAACCGCTGAACGTCGATGACCTGGAGGCTCGCCTGGTGGCCGCGGCGCGCGTCACCACGCTACATCAGAAGCTGACGGGGCGCGCCGTCGAGCGCGAGCACAGCCTGGCACGTCGCCAGAAGCTGCTTGGCCTGGCCAGTCGGCTGGCCGCCGAAGCAGATGCAGATCGCCTGTTGTCCAGCGCATGCTGGTCCCAGTGCGCTACGCGGTGCCGGCACACGCCGGCAAGGAGCTCCTGCACGTCGCGTGTACCCGAGCCATCCAGGAGCGGAGCGTGGTCGTAGACTCCATGGCCCGCACCGTGGCGGCGCCGCTGGTCCATCAGGACCGCCTGATCGGCGCCATCGCGGTCGACGCGGACGAAATCGACGCCGAGGCCACGGAGGTGATGGCGCAGTTGGCCGGCATCGGCGCAGCGGCGCTGGTCGGGACCGACCGCGCACGCATGCATGGCGCCTACCTGGCCATGCAGACGTTCAACCTGGCTCAGCTTGGGCGTCCCGAGCGCCCACCGAACCTGCCGGCGCAGGCCACGCCACTGATCGGCCGCGACCGAGAGCTGGAGCTGATCCGCGGTCTCCTTACACACGGCGAGGTCGGCCTGGTCAGCCTGACCGGACCAGCGGGCATCGGCAAAACCCGCCTGGCCGTGGCAGCCGCGGCGACACTGGTCAACACGTTCGATCGGCGAG
>VBGG01000167.1:37402-42245 GCA_005883405.1 Chloroflexota bacterium
TGGAGCATGACGAGGTCGAAGCGTGGCTGCGACACGAGCTCAGCCCGGTGCCCGTGCTGATAGTGCTGGACAACGCGGAGCATCTGCTGGGGTCGGCATCCGAGATCGCCGCGCTGGTGCGCGACTGCCCACGTCTGAGGCTGCTGGTGACCAGCCGTGAAGCCCTGCACGTCCAGGTCGAACGTCAGGTGCTTGTGCCGCCCCTAGCGTTGGCCGACCTGAGCCAGCCGCTCAGCCTCGAAAACCTGGCGCGCTCGCCTGCCGTGGCACTGTTCGTCCAGCGCGCTCAGGCCGCCGATTCAGGTTTCAGGCTGAGCGACGAGAATGCGTCGCTGGTTGCCGAGATCTGCGCGCGTCTGGATGGGCTGCCACTGGCGATCGAGCTGGCCGCCGCCCGCACGCGCGTGCTACCGGCCTGGTCGTTGCCCGCTCGCCTCGACGAGCAGCCGCTGGCGGTGCTGACCGGTGGGTTGCGCGACCAACCAGCGCGCCATCAGACCTTGCGCGCGGCGATCGCCTGGAGCTACGCGTTGCTCTCTGCCGAGGAGCGCCGACAGTTCCGCCAGCTCGGCGTGTTCGTCGGCGGCTTCACGCTGGCGGCAGCCGCGTTGGTTACCGGTGTCGACGACGGCGACGACATGACGGAGTGCATCGGCGCGCTGGTGGCCAAGAGCCTGGTGGGCCGATTCGAGCAACCGTGCGGTGAGCCGCGCTATCAGCTGCTGGAGACCATTCGCCAGTTCGCGCTGGAACAGCTCGTGGCGGAGGGAGAACGGGAGATCGCGCAAGATCGCCACGCCGCGTGTTTCCTGGCGCTGGCCGAGCAGGCCTCGCGCGGCTCAGGCGGTGGCGAGCAAGCTTCCTGGCTGGATCGCCTGGAACGGGAACACGAAAACGTGCGGTCCGCGATCCGCTGGGTCGCCCAAACCGGCCAGTCGGAGATCGAGCTACGGATGGCGAGCGCCGTCGCCTGGTACTGGGACGCGCGTGGGCATTCGGCGGAGGGCCGTGCGATCATCCGCCGCGCGCTCGAGCGTGGCCGCATCGTTTCGCCAGGTATCCGCGCCGCGGCGCTGGGTGCCATCGCCGCCATGGCCTCTTCCGACGGCGATTGGGTTTCTGCCCGCGCGCGTCTTGAAGAACAGATAACCCTTTGCGGCCGCGACGCCACCAGCCTGGCCGGACTGGCTCTGGCGCGGGCACGGCTGCGTGAACGCGGACCCGCGCGCGAGCTCGCCGATGAGGCACTGCGGTTGGCGGACCAGCACGGCGACCGACGCGGCCGCGGGCAGGCGCTGTTCGTGCTGGGTGAGCTGGCGACCGAGCGCAGCGCCTTCGTTCAGGCGCAATCGCTTTTCGCGGACAGCCTGACGACCTGGTACACCCTGGGCGATCGTCTGCAGCTGGCCCGCACGCTCGAGGCATGCGCGATGCTCGCGTCGGCCAGAACGCACGCGCAGCGAGCGCTGCGTCTGGCGGCCGCGGCGACGACGCTGCGCGCGGCCACCGGTGCTTCGCGTGGTCGTGAGACCGAGGAGGCGCTCGAGCGCTGGATCCAGGTCGCTCGTCAGTTGGCGGGCGCCGAGGCGGCGAGCATCGAGGCCGAAGGCGCCGCGATGACACCGGAGCAGGCGATCGAGCTGGCGCAGGCGCCGGTCGAGCCAAATCTGACCGGAGCCGCTGCCGGCGGAGGCGGGCTGCAACCGCTGAGCGATCGCGAGACTCAGGTGGCCAGGCTGGTGGCGCGCGGCTGGACCAACCGCCAGATCGCCGGCGAGCTGCACCTGTCCGAGCGCACGGTCGAAGCCCACCTGCGGCGGATCCTGACCCGCCTCGGCTTCAGCACCCGCACGCCACTCGCCGCCTGGGTTGTCCAGCACGGCGGCCTGAGAGCCTAGCTTTCAGCTATCAGCGATCAGCTGTCGGCCACTGATGCGTTGTCGCCTCGTGTCGGCCCTCGCACGGCCAGCCGCGCGAAGCGGGCGCGCGCGCCATCAGATGGTCCTCGCCCTTGATTCATGTCGGCTCTTCCTGGCCAGCCACCCGGCATTCAACGTCTTGCACGCCGTGTTGGGTGCGGACGTCGGCTCAGACGACCTGTTCGTGTTGCTGATCGGCCTGGCGGAAGCAGCCATCGGCGCCGCGTTGATCAGTGGACGACTCACACGGTTGGTCGTGCTCGGCATGTGGCTGCCCTTCCACCTGGGCATCCCGCTCTCTTGCCGGATCAAGAGCTGATCGGTCACTTGCCCATCTACGGAATCATGTACGTGCTGCTCGTTCACGGTAGTCAGGCCAGCGTGGCCGCCGCGGCGCGCTCCCTTCCAGCCCGTCAGGCGACGATCGTCATTCCGACGGCGCGGCGAGCGATCCCCACTGCTGGTCGCTCACCGCACCGCCTGCTACGCGTGACGCCCGTGGGCTACACCACCAACAGACCAGCCGCGAGGCGCGCCAACCTGACGGCATTCGGTGCCAGCCGCGGGCGCAGCACGACCCACGCGGCCGCTGTCAGCAAGACCAGCTGAGCGATCGTCGTTGGCCAGGTCGGGTACACGCCAATCGCATCCACCGATACCAGCAACGTGGTGCTGCCGTCGGGGATCACGCCCGCTACCTGCAGCACGTGAATGCCGGTGCCAACGAATTTGAAGCACAGGTAGAACACCAGCAGGCTGGCGACGGTGAAGAAGGGTCGCATCGGGATGCGCACCCCTGCCACGATCATCAGCATGCCGAGTGCGGCGAGCAGGCCAAAGCCCAGGCCAAGTCCGATCAGCAGGTCCGTATTCGAGATGTTCGATGCCATTCCCAGATAGAACAGCGACGTCTCGGCGCCCTCGCGGAACACGGCAAGGAATGCAAGCACCGCCAGACCGAGCAGCTGGCCGCCGGCCACTGCCCGCGTCGTGCGCTGATTGATGTACGTCTGCCAGCCGCCCAGGCTCGCCTTGCTGTGGAGCCAGTAGCTCACGTAGACCAGCATGCCGGCGGCAAACAGGCCGATGAGGCCTTCCATGACCTCGCGGTTGCTCGGGTTGATGACCGCCCCCAGGGATGCCTGAATTGCCAGTCCGAGCGCGACGCTGCCGAGCAGGCCGCTCACGGCGCCGCCCCACAACCAGCGCTGGCCGCCCAGGCTGCCGGACTTCTTCAAGAACGCAGACAGCGCGACGATGACCAGCAAGGCCTCGAGCCCTTCTCGCAACAGAATGATCGCCGCGTCGAAGATCCCGTAAGTCTGAGCCTGTTGATACGGCTGGAGCCGCGCGGCCAGGCGGTCGACCACGGCGAGCGCCTCGGGTGAGCCCTGGCCGGCCAACCCGCTGGCCAGGCCCATGTCGGTTTCGGTTTGTCGGTAATCGTTGGCCGAGCGAGTCTTGACCTCGCCTTCGACAGCAACCCACGTCGTCTGGAACGACTTCAAGCGCGCTGTCGCCGTAGCGTAGTCACTCTTGGCCAGGGCGGCCCGAGCGTCCGCGAGCACGCCGAGAAGTCCACCTATGGTCGGGGCTGTTGTTGGGGCGGTCCCGGTTTGCGCGGCTGGCTGGGCCGACGACGCTACGGCGGCGCCGTCGATGAACAGGTCCTGCTCGTGATCGAGCGCGTCCAGGCTGGCGATGACCTGGTCGGCGTTGACCGGGTCCGCCGCGAACGCTGCCGAAACACCTGTCATCGCACGTTCGATCGCGCGATAGGAGTCCCGCGATGTGAGCCTGACCTCGTGCTCGAGGTCCATCCAGGCGCTGGAGTACTGGTCGTATGCGCGGCGGGCAGCTACAAGGTCACCAGCTTCCGCGGCGTCTACCGACTTCGAGACGAACGCGTTGACCCGTCGGACGTCGTCCCGGGGGTCTGCCGCGTAAGCGAGACCCGATCCGAAACATGCGAGCGCGAAAAAAAGAAGTGCGGCAGTGAGCCTGCCGACGCGAGCCGAAACCACCTTGACCTCCAAGCCATTAGCCGAGATGTACGGCGGAGATTAAGGTGTGCTAATGCGCTACGTCAATACATATTAACCCGTACGAATTCAGACAAGCGTCGTGACCGGCTCGCGCGGAATGATGATCGCGCACAGCACATACAGGAAAAGCGCCAGGGGACCCGTAGTGGCGAACGCGAGCACCCAGATCAGCCGCGCGATGGTCGGGTCGATACCCGCGTACTCGGCCATTCCACCGGCGACGCCCGCGATCATGCGCTCAGTTCGTGACCGATAGATGCGGTTGTGGAGTTCCATGTCTTTTTGACGCGCCGACCGCGCCTATGGTTGCGTTGGCTGAGATCCCGTGACGCTCACATGACGCTCACATGACGCTCGTGTGACGCTCACATGACGGCCGCGTGACGCTCACATGACCCGCGTTCCGCTTCGCTCCACGGGGCTTGCGCTCGTGTGACGCCTCCCGTGACGGTCGCGGGCTATGATGGAGGGCGGCGGGAGGGGGGCGGCGGTGCTGTCGCCGGGTTTCGCATGAAGGTCGTTGGCCTGCACCACGCCGGGGTCGTCGTCGCCAACCTCGAGCGGTCGATCGCGTTTTACGGCGACGTGTTCGGGCTGGAAGTCGCCGAGCGACTCGACGTTGGCGGCGAGCGGTTGGCGTTTCTTCAGGTTGGCGCCGCACGACTGGAGTTGATCGAGAGCGCTCCCCAGGCGCCGCGCCGCACGGGCCTGGTCGACCACGTCGCCCTGGAGGTCCGCGATCTCGGCGGCCTGCTACGTCACCTCGAGCAGCGCGGAGTGACGCTTGTCGATCGTGAGCCCATCGACGTCCCGGACCTCAACGCGCGCATCCTGTTCTGCCTCGGGCCCGACGGCGAGCGCATCGAGCTCTTCGAGCGC
>VBGG01000169.1:0-3362 GCA_005883405.1 Chloroflexota bacterium
TGCGTGACTCGCGCAGCCACTGGTGCGCGTGGGGATTGCAGAAGCCACCCGCGATGCGTAGCTCCTTTCTCAGAGAAAGATCGTTGACCTGCTCGTACGCGATCGATTGCAGCACACGTCCGACCGAGCGCATGGTCAGCCGACACACGGCGCAGCCCGGCTCGCGCAGCGCGTCACGCACCTCGAACGCCGTTGCATCGCGTGGGGAGGCGCTCATATCTTCATTGTCGTCTTCCGTCGGGCGCGAAGCAGCAAGCTGAACTGGCTGGCCTGGCTAAATGCCACGCCGGCGAGCACCAGCCCCGCGCCGACCAGCACCGGCAGCGTAAGCGCCTCGCCCAACCACACGTGCGCGATGGCCAGCGCAGAGACCGGGATCAGGTAGGCGAACGGCGCGACGACGACGGCCGGCAGACGTCGTAGTGCGAAGCTCCACGCCGCGTACGTGCACCCCGTCGCGACCGCGCCTGCCCACAGCGTCGAGATGAGGACCGCGTTCGAGAGGTGGCCCAGGCGGCCCCAATCCTGGGTCGGAACAGCGACCGCGGCGACCACCAGCGAGCCAATGAAACTCGTAATGGCGGTGGTGATCAGCGGATCGGCGCGCCCGAGCCGACGCGCGACGGCGGTGTAGATCGCCCAGCTCGCCGCGGAGCCCAGCGCCAGAAGGCTGCCCAGCACGGCCGCGGCGACGTCGCCCGAGAACTCGAGGTCGCCCGCCGTCAGCAGCGCCACGCCGCCGAAGCCGACCAGTGAGCCGACGATCTCGAGCGTACCGATGCGCTGCCGAAACAGCGCGAGTCCGGCAACGACCAGCACCAGTGGGCTGGAATTCGAGATCAGGCTCGTGACGCCCGCTGGCAGCAACGTGAGCGCGAGGGAAGTGAGCGTCCCCGAGGTGGCGTAGCCAAGGACGCCGAGCGCCAATAGAACGCCAGGCGCGGCCCGCAGCTCCTTCAGCAGGCGCGGCGCCCGACCGGTACACACCACCAGCGCCATCAGCACCAGGCAGGCAAAGACCGGGCGCATGAGCGCCAGCTGCAGGCCCGTCAGCTCTGAGAGCGCGAACTTTACGGTCGGATGAACGGAGCCCCAGACGAGTGTCGCCAGGACCAGGACGACGTACTCGCGCGCCAACTGATTCATTTTAAGGTCGGACCAACGCGGTATCCTTCCCCCGGTGGAGGACCGAGTCGCGGGCGCCGCTGTCGTCGCCGAAAGCGCCTCGAAACTGTTCCTCGAAGGTGCCGTGGTTGCCTTTCAGGGACTCACCCTGACGGTGCCTCGGCACGACGTCATGTGCATCGTCGGCCCAAGCGGCTGCGGCAAGACCACCTTGCTGCGCTGTGTGGCCGGATTGACCGAGCTCACCAACGGTCACCTGCTCGTTTATGGCAAACCCGTGAACGGCCCGCCCGAAGGCGTCGCCATGGTCTTTCAGCAGTTCGGGCTGCTGCCATGGAAGACCGTCTACGACAACGCCGCCTTTGGATTGGCGATGGCCGGGACGCCGACGACCACCATCCGTGAGCGCGTCGCGCACTACCTCGACCTGGTCGGGCTGGTCGGCTTCGAGCGGCACTACCCGTATCAGCTCTCGGGCGGCATGCAGCAGCGGGTCGGATTGGCCCGCGCGCTGGCGCTCAACCCACACGTTCTGCTGATGGACGAGCCGTTCGCCGCGCTCGACGCGCAGACGCGCGAAGTGCTGCAGGAGGAGCTGCTGCGCATCATGGCCCGACCAGATGAGCGCAAGACGATGCTGTTCATCACCCACAGCATCGATGAGGCGCTCCTGCTTGGCGACCGCATCGCGGTGCTGAGCGCGCGGCCCGGGCGCGTCCGCGAGCTGATCGAGGTGCCGTTCGGGCGACCTCGCGAGCCTGCCGCGGTGCGCGCCGATCGGCGCTACGCCACCTTGCGCGAACACATCTGGGACCAGCTGCGTCCCGAAGTGGCGCTGGCGGGACGCGAGGCGTTGAAAGCATGACGATCGCAGGTACCGCGACGACTTCCTCCTCGTCGGCCGAACGGTTGTCGTCGGATGACGTTGCCGCCGAGCAGGCTCGCGCGCGGCAGGCCGCCGCCGCGCGCCGCGGCCGTCGTCGCCTCTCTGTCCTGGGCATTCGGCTGGCGTCGCTCGCGGTAGTGCTGCTGGTATGGCAGCTCGGCGGGCAGCGCATCGACCCGATCCTGTTCACCACGCCGAGTGCTGTTGCCAGCGCGGCCGTGCAGATGGTGACCAGCGGTGAGCTGTGGAGCTACCTCTTCCCGAGCCTGGTGGTGCTGTTCGTCGGCCTGCTGATCTCCGCCGTTGCCGGTATCGGCGTGGGTCTGCTGCTGGCGCGCTACTGGGCGCTCGATGTGGCTTCGAATCGACCGCCAAGATCGTGATCCTGTTCCTGTTCGCCTTCTTCCCGCTGGTGATCAACACCTACCAGGGTGTCAAGAACGTCGATCCGCGCTTACTGGAGGTCGGGCGCGCGTTCCGCTGTTCCGAGCGCCAGTTGTGGACCAACATCGTCCTGCCGGCCGCATTGCCGTTCATCGTCACCGGCCTTCGCCTCGCAGTCGGGCGCGGGCTGATCGGCATGGTGCTGGCCGACCTGTACACGGCGATTTCGGGCATTGGCTACCTGATCGTTCGGAGCGCCAGCACGTATCGCGTCGACAAGATGTTCGTCCCCATCGTCGTCCTGGGCGTGCTGGGCATCACCTTGACTGCCCTGCTGCGGGCCGCGGAACGCTGGGTGGCGCCCTGGACCGCGGCCGACGCTGAGTGAAACCCGCAAGGAGGTCCCGATGCGCATCCCTGTCTGGTCGCTAACCGCGCTTGGTCTCTGGCTCACGGCAGCGTGTGCTCCGGCCGCGGCTCCGCCGCCCACGAGCGCGCCGCCCGCCGCCACGCCAGCAGCCGCTCAGGCCACTCCCGCCGCGGCGACGGGGACGCCGCAGGTCTTCACGGCAGGCGCCGCGCCCGAACAGGCCCCGGCCAACTGCAACGGGCAGCTGCGCAAGATCACCATCGGGGTGGCCGTCGCACCTCCCAACGTGGCGCACACGCCGCCATTCGTCGCACGTGGCCTGGGCTCTTTCGCCAGGCGCTGCATCGAGGCCAATATCGTCCAGTTCGAAGGCGGCCTGTCGCAGACCAGTCTGACGGCCGTTGCCCAGGGTTCAGCCATGGGTCCGCTGAACGAGGCGGCCATCGGCTCGGGCCTGAAGGGCAAGCAGGTGTGGGGCATGGCTCCCAAGCTGCCGCAGGCGTACATGGTCGGCGAGAACATCAAGACCGCCGCCGATCTGAAGGGCAAGCGGCTGAGCGCCGCCGGTGGCGGCGTGGGCTCGTTCAATTGGATCAT
>VBGG01000169.1:3508-14654 GCA_005883405.1 Chloroflexota bacterium
ATCGCGACCTGGTCCGAGACACCGTCGCGAGCATGATCGAAGCCAACCGCGCGATCTATCAGGACAAAGCCAGAGTCGTGCCGATCATGATGCAGGCCACCGAAAAGCCCCAGGACGCGGTCGAGTCCGCCTACGACTTCCTGACCAAAAATTGCATCTGGTCGGTCAATACCGGCTACAAGCCCGAGCGGACCGCGTGGACGGTGGACCTCGCCGTGTCCAACGGCGACATCCCCTCCGATAAGAAGCCCAGCTACGAGCAGGTCGTCGCCCAGTCGCTCGGCGACGAAGCCCTGGCAGCAGCGGGCGGACCGACCACCATCAACGGCTGCAGTGACTGAACTGACCCAGGCACGCCTGTCAGCGGCTGAAGTTGACCTCAGACGCCCTTTGCGGCCGACCGTCCGTGCTGGCGGCCGAAAGTTGACCTCACATCCTTACGGCCGCACGGGCCCGCGGGCAGCCGAAGTTGACCTCACACCACTCTATGTCCGCATGAGCCCGCGGGGGGTCGAAGGGGGCCCACTCCCCCTTACCATCCGCATGGTCAGTGGCCTGGCGAACGTTGGAGTATGAGCGCAATGACCTGGCAGCAGCGGCCGCACGGGCCCGCGGGCAGCCGAAGTTGACCTCACACCACTCTATGTCCGCATGAGCCCGCGGGGGGTCGAAGGGGGCCCACTCCCCCTTACCATCCGCATGGTCAGTGGCCTGGCGAACGTTGGAGTATGAGCGCAATGACCTGGCAGCAGCTCCGTTATCGCCTGGACGACAACCGGTCGTTCAATCAGATGCGTGGCACGCCCTACTACCAGGACGCCGTGTACGAGCGGTTCTCGCCTGAGGAGGTCGCCCGCCGCTACCAGGCGCTGCGCGACAAGATGCGTCAACTCCAGCTGGACTGCGCGATCGTGCCGGGCGGACCCTGCCACTGGAGTTTCGGTGGTGGCATGTTGTGGCTGACCGGCCACTGGGAATGGCACGGCATCGCGTGTTACGTCGTGGTTCCACTCGAGGGCGAGCCGACGCTGGTCTACGGTATGGGCGGCACCCACACCGAAGCGGTCCGCCGCGAGACCGATGGGGCCATCGCCGACGTGCGCCACAGTCGCGGTGGTCGCTTCGCTGAGGTGATCGCCGAGCGCATCCGCGAGCTTGGGCTGGAGGGCGGGCCCTCCTGGAGGTCGACCCACGCTTCGGCGACTATCTGCCGGTGAACCAGTTCGACGCACTGCGCAAGGGCCTGCCGGAGGCGGAGCTGGTGTTCACACGTGGTCTGATGCACGAGCTGCTGGTGGTCCACAGCGCAGAGGAACTCGAGTGCATTCGGCGCGCCGCGCAACTATGTGATAGGGCTATGGAAGCGCTGGTCGAGCGCGCCCGCCCAGGGGTGAAGGAATACCAGCTCCGAGCCGCCGCGACGCACGCGGTCCTCGATGGCGGTGGCGATGTGGACTTCATGATCATCGGCTCGACACCCATGTCCGAGCCGATGATGGTATTCGGCAATCCACGTCCCTCTTCACGCGAGCTGCGCGCCGGCGACATCGTGATGATGGAGCTCGCCGCGGGCTATCGCGGCTACACGGCGCAGATCGGCTCACCGGTGTGCATCGGCGAACCTCCTGCAGAAGTGCGCCGCTTCTTCGACGAGATCGTTCTGCCCGGTTTCGAGCGCATGGTGGATGCCATCGGACCGGACCGCTCGCTGGAGGACGCGCGCGCCGCCGGTCGCTTCTTCCGCGAGCATGGTGCGCAGTCGCGCCCCATCCACCTGCACGGCATCGACCTGGTAACTGCGAGTCCGCACGTCTTCACAGACCGCGTCGAGAGTGAGGACTCCGACGACGTGCTCCAGCCGGGCATGGTCCTGGTGGTCGAGCCGACGCCGATCACCGCCGACGGTACGCTGGGCATGTTCTTCGGCCACACGTTCCTGGTGACATCCACCGGCCACGAGTGTCTCGACCGATACCCCTGGCAGCTCACGGTCGTTCCGGCGTGACCGATCCGCGCGTTGCGGCAGCCGTCGCGCATTGGGCACCGCGCTTCATCGCTCAGGGCGTCGACTACAACGATTTCGTTCGCACCACCGACCGCATCCGACGTTGGGAGGACTGGTGCCGGGAGTGGCGGCGTACGGCCGAAGAGCACGAAGCGCTGGCGCGCGCCGCCGAAGATCGTGACAGTCCACTGGCAGCGGCCGACGCGTGGGTCCTGGCGGCGATGTGTCATCACTTCGGCAAGTTCGTCTTCTTCGACGACATGGACCAGCTGAGGTCCGCCTCGGTGGCGGCCGCTAGCGATTTCGCGCGTGCCGCGCCGCTGCTCGATCCACCGGCTGAAGCGGTTCGGATTCCGTATGCTGGCCGGCGAATGCCCGGCTATGTCCGGCGCCCGCTCGGTGTCGACCGCCCACCCGTTGTCGTGCTGATCGCCGGACTCGATTCCACCAAAGAGGAGTTCCATACGTTCACCGCGCTGTTCCTGCGTCGTGGTGTGGCAACCCTGGCGTTCGATGGCCCGGGCCAGGGCGAGCTGGAGTTCGATCTGCCGATCGAGGCCGAGTTCGAGAAACCGCTTGGCGCCGTACTGGATTGGCTGTCCACTCGCTCGGATCTGGACTCAAGTCGGGTAGCGGCGGCCGGCGTCAGCCTCGGTGGGTATTACGTGGCTCGCGCCGCGGCGTTCGAGCCGCGACTCACCTGTGCGGTCGCCATGGGTGGTCCGTACGCGTTCGCCCCGAACTTCGACGCGCTTCCGTCCCAGACCCGCCAGGCGTTCCAGGTACGCAGCCACTCACCAGACCTGGAGACTGCACGTCGGCGTGCCGCGGTGTTGTCGCTCGAGGCTGTCGCGAATCGGATCCAGCAGCCGTTCCTGGTTGTGTTCGGCAAGGAGGATCGGCTGATTCCCTTTCAGGATGCTGAACGGGAGATCGCCTCCGTCGATAAACGCCTGTAGATGTACGAGCACGGCAACCCCGTGGTCAACAACATGCCGTACGCCTACCGGCCGCTGGTTGCCGATTGGGTCGCGGACCACCTGTATGCCGGCCAGGCACCAAACATCCGCTCCGCCGGGCAGGTCGCCGTCTCTTCGTAGTGGACTCCGAAACTTTCGAACCCTGTCAAGGTCAAGGAGTGCATGTCATCCTGAGCGTATGTCATCCTGAGGAGGCACGACGAAGGATCCGCTTCCCGTGATCGGCGCCGGAGTAGCGGATCCTTCGCAGGCTCAGGATGACATGCGCCTCATAAAATGGAAAGCACGTCGTGTCGTCCTTGCTCAAGATGACATGCGCCTCATAAAAATGGAAAGCACGTAGTGTCCTCCTTCCTCTGGTGGCAGCGCGGCATCGTCTACCAGATCTACCCGCGCTCGTTCATGGACAGCAATGGCGACGGCACGGGTGATCTGGTCGGCATCCTGAGCCGCCTGAACTATCTGGAGTGGCTTGGCGTCGAGGCCATCTGGATTTCGCCCATCTTCCCGTCGCCCATGGCGGATTTCGGCTACGACGTCTCGGACTACACCGACGTGCATCCGCTCTTCGGGACCCGAGACGACCTGGATCGGCTCGTCGAAGCGGCTCACGCTCGAAACATCCGCGTCCTGCTCGATTACGTTCCCAACCACACCTCTGACCAGCACCCCTGGTTTGTGGAGTCGCGTCGCTCGCGTGCCGATCCCAGGCGAGACTGGTATCTGTGGCACGCCGGGCGCGAAAATGGCTCACCTCCCAACAACTGGCTGAGCGTGTTCGGCGGCAGCGCCTGGGAGTGGGACGCGCCAACGCGTGAGTTCTACTATCACGCCTACCTGAAGGAGCAGCCGGACCTCAACTGGCGCAACCCGGAAGTCCGCGCCGCCATGCTGGATGTGCTGCGCTTCTGGTTCGAACGCGGCATCGATGGTTTCCGTATCGACGCCCTGCGCCAGGTGTTCAAGGACGTCGAGCTGCGCGACAACCTGCCGAACCCCGGCTGGACGCCGTCTCAGCCGCCCTACGAATCGCTGCTGCCCGTTCATTCCACCGATCAACCCGAGCTGCTGGAGTTGGTCGCTGAGTTTCGCGATCTCGCGGATGCCTACCCCGAGCGCGTGCTGATCGGTGAGCTCTGGTTGCCGATCGAGCGGCTGGTGGCCTACTACGGCGTTGGCGGCCGCGGCCTGCATTTGCCATTCAACTTCCACCTGATCCTTAGCGCCTGGAACCCGCGCGAGATCGCCGCGCTCATCCACACGTACGAGGCGGCGCTGCCGGCCGGCGCCTGGCCGAACTGGGTGCTCGGCAATCACGACCGGCAACGCGTGGCCAGCCGCGTCGGCGCTCCTCAGGCTCGCGTGGCCGCGATGCTGTTGTTGACCTTGCGCGGCACGCCGACGCTGTACCAGGGCGACGAAATCGGCATGCAGGACGTGCCGATTCCGCCCGAGGCGGTCCAGGACCCGGTGGAGTGGCGCCTGCCCGGTCTCGGACGCGGGCGTGACCCCGAGCGGACGCCGATGCAGTGGGACGACAGTCCCAACGCGGGCTTCAGTCAGGTCCGACCCTGGTTGCCCCTGGCTGCCGACTACCAATCCGTGAACGTGGCCGCCCAGAAGAGCGATACGCGTTCCATGCTGAGCCTATATCGACGACTGATCGAGCTGCGTCGTGCAAGCCCCGCGCTGTCGGTTGGCAGCTATCATCAGCTGTATGTCGACGACACCACGCTCGTCTTCGAGCGCGACGCCGGCGACCAGCGCAGGGTAGTGGCGCTCAACCTGTCCGCGGACGAGCGCGCGTTACCCGATGCAGTGGGGTCGTTGCCTGTCATTCTCTCGACCCACCTCGACCGCGCGGCCGAGCCCGCTACCGTCCTGCGTCCTCACGAAGGCGTGTTGCTGGACTCGCGCTGACTTTCTCCTCGACTGCAGGCTCGGGGCAGGGCGTAACCTGACGCCGGGAGGTCAGCACGTGCCCGCTCAGATTGCAGTCGGTCCGATCCATCACCTGCGGTTGACTGTTACCGATGTTGCTCGCAGCCGCGAGTTCTACACAGGTCTTTTCGGCTTCCAGGTGGCCGTGGAGTCGCCGCCGGCCGGCGACCCGTCTGCCGAGGCGATGTACCCGATCCTTTGGGGCGGGGTGGTCATGGTCTCGGGCAACCTGCTGCTCGGTCTGCGGCCCGTTGCCCCGCGCGACGATCGCTTCGACGAAGATCGTGTCGGGCTCGATCACCTGAGCTTCGGCGTCGCTGGCCGCGCCGACCTCGAGTCGGCCGCGCGTCTCTTCGACGAGCGCGGCATTCCCCACGGCGAGATCAAGCGACTCGACGGCTTCGGCATCGATATCCTGCCCTTCCGCGACCCCGACAACATCCAGATCGAGCTCACCGCGCCCATCAGCTGACGGCTGTCGGCTTTAGCACGCTCGGCACGCCGTCCGCCTATAGTCCGAGACGTGGCGACGCCGCCCAGCCCGGAGAACGAGCGCCAGGCATTCGAAGCACTGATCGCCGGATACGCCGATCGGCTGTATAGCGTTGCGCTGAGAATCACCGGCTCGCCGGAAGACGCCGAGGACGCTGTGCAGGACGCGGTGCTGTCGGCGTTCCAGCACTGGGCACGTTTCCGCGGCCAGGCGCTCGGCAGTACGTGGCTGTACCGCATTACCGTCAACGCGGCGCTTCAGCGCGTGCGACGGCGGCACCCGGCCGACTACCTCACGGAGACCGACTTCCAGCGCGGGTGGGTGGCTGACTGGACCGAGGATCTGGCGCGCCTCACTGAGCAGGCTGAGCTCTACGCCGTCCTCGAGCGAGGCATCACCTTACTGTCAGAGGATCTGCGCGTGACGCTGGTGCTCAGGGACGTCGAAGGTCTGTCGAGCGCAGAGTCGGCCGCCATTCTCGAGCTGACCGAGGCGGCTGTGAAGTCGCGCTTGCACCGCGCGCGTGTGCTGCTGCGCAAGTACATCTCCGACTATCTCGAAAATCGCTAGCCCTTCCCTGAATCGTTTCGACGCCCCGGTGCATCTAAGTAACTAAACCGGGCTGCGGAAGGAAGCTATGAACCTGGTCTCGCGTTTGGAGCAACATCGAGCCGAGGAGAGGCGACTCGGCTGGCAAGGGTCCTTCAAGGACTACTTCGACATGGTGGTCGAACGGCCGCAGCTGGCAAGACTTTCCCACGCGCGCGTGTACGACATGATCACGTCGCTCGGCTGCGAAACCAAACCGAATGGGGAAAGCACGTACAACTTCTTCAGCGAAGAGCTCTTCGGCATCGAGAAGCCACTGCAGCAGCTGGTCGACTACTTCGCATCGGCTGCGGCACGGCTCGAGGTCCGCAAGCGCATCCTGTTGCTCATGGGCCCCGTCGGCGGCGGCAAGTCGAGCATCGTCACACTCCTGAAGCGGGGCCTCGAAGCGTACACGCGAACGAACGAAGGCTCTACCTACGCGATTCGGGGATGCCCGATGCATGAGGAGCCACTGCATTTGATCCCTGACGAGCTCCGACCGGAAGTCATGCGCGAGCACGGCCTGTACATCGAGGGCGACCTGTGTCCGGCGTGCCGCGTGATGCTGAGCGACACGTACGGCGGCCGCGCCGAAGAGGTGATCGTCGAGCGCGTGGCCTTCTCGGAGAAGAACCGCCTCGGCGTCGGCACGTTCTCGCCGTCGGATCCCAAGAGCCAGGACATCTCGGAGCTGACCGGCAGCATCGATCTGGCCACCGTGGGCACGTATGGCGCGGAGTCAGATCCGCGCGCGTATCGCTTCGACGGTGAGCTGAACGTCGCCAACCGCGGGCTGATGGAATTCATCGAGATGCTCAAGGCCGATGAGAAGTTCCTCTACAACCTGCTCACGCTGTCGCAGGAGCAGAACATCAAGACCGGTCGCTTCGCGATGATCTACGCGGACGAAGTTATTCTGTCACACACCAACGAGACTGAGTACGTCAACTTCGTCAACAACAAGCGTGCGGAAGCTTTGCACGATCGGATTATCGTGATCAAAGTGCCGTACAATTTGCGGGTCAGCGACGAAGTAAAAATCCACGAGAAGCTCCTCAAGCAAGCGCATCTGAGTAGAGTCCACGTCGCCCCTGGCACTCTGCAAGTCGCGAGCACGTTCGCCGTCCTGTCACGGCTCGAGCCGTCCAAGAAATCGGGCATGAGCTTGATGAAGAAGCTCAAGCTCTATGACGGCGAGGAAGTCGAAGAATTTACCCAGCGCGACGTCAAAGAGCTCCGCGACGAATGCCAGCGGGAGGGCATGGACGGAATCTCGCCGCGCTATGTCATCAACGCTTTGTCGCGCGCGCTGGCGCGCGACGGTGTGGCATGCGTCAATCCGATTGACGGACTGCGTTCCCTGCGCGACGGGCTTGATCAGCACCCTGGCCTGAGTCGTGAACGACGTGACGAGCTGCTGAACCTGATTGCCGAAACCCGCCGCGAGTACGACGAATCGGCCAAGAAGGAAGTCCAGAAGGCGTTCGTCTACTCCTTCGAGGACTCGGCCAGGACGTTGTTGAACAACTACCTCGACAACGTCGAAGCGTTCTGCAACAAGTCCAAGCTGCGCGACCCGATCACAGAAGACGAGGTGGAGCCCGACGAGCAGCTCATGCGGGCGATCGAAGAGCAGATCGGCGTCTCGGAAACGGCCAAGAAGGGCTTCAGGGAGGAGATCCTCATCCGTCTCTCCGCGTTCGCTCGCCGGTCGCAGCCCTTCACGTACACCTCGCATGACCGGTTGCGTGAAGGAATCGAGAAGAAACTCTTCGCCGACTTGCGCGACGTGGTCAAGATCACGACGTCCACGAAGACGCCGGATGAAGACCAGCTGCGTCGCATCAACGACGTGGTGAACCGCCTGGTAACCGAGCAGGGGTATTGCCACATCTGCGCCAACGAGCTGCTCAAATACGTGGGCACGCTGCTCAATCGATAGGAGCGGCCGATGCAGCCAGTGGTAACGCTGACCCAGAACGATTGGTCCCTGCACCGCAAGGGGCCGATCGATCTGGCGCGCCACAACGCCAAAGTCAAAGATGCGATCCGCGGTGACCTGCCAGCAATCGTCGGCGAGGAGGCCATCATCACGGCCGACGACAACAAGATCGTCAAGGTACCCATCCGCTCGCTGGAGCTGCCACACTTCCGGTTCCGGTCTGGCGACGAGCCACAGGTCGGTCAGGGCACTGGCAATTCGCGCCCGGGCGACGTCATCGGCCAGGCGCCGGCGGAGGGCGGCCCAGGCAAAGGTCGCGGCGCCGGCGAGGTCCCCGGCATCGACTACTACGAGGCGGAGCTCACCGTAGACGAGATCGCCGCGCTGGTTTTCGAAGATCTGGGCCTGCCATTTCTGCAGCCAAAGAGCAAGAACCGCCTGGAGACCGAGGCAGTCCGCTTCAACGATGTACGACGCAACGGTGCACTCTCCAACCTCGACAAGCGACGCACGATTCTGGAGAACTTGCGGCGCAATGCGCGCTCAGGCGAACCGGGATTCCGCGGACTGACCAACGACGACCTGCGCTTCCGCACCTGGGAACCAACCATCGTCGAAGACAACAACGCGGTCATCATCGCCATGCGCGATGTGTCCGGATCGATGGGTGAGTTCGAAAAGTACATCACGCGCAGCTTCTACTTCTGGATGGTCCGCTTTCTTCGCACCACCTACGCCAACGTTGAGATCGTATTCATTACCCATCACACCGAGGCGCGGGAAGTGGACGAAGACTCGTTCTTTCACCTGGGAGAATCCGGCGGCACGCGCGTTTCTTCCGCCTACCAGCTGGCACTCGACGTGGTCCACGAACGCTATGACCCCAGCGCGTGGAATGTCTATGCGTTCCACTTCTCCGACGGTGACAACTGGGGCGACCTCGACAATCAACGCTGCGTCGAGCTGGTACACAGCATTCTCGGCGTAGCCAACGCATTTGGCTATGGCGAGATTCGAGAGGGCGGACCCGCCACGCGTGGGGATCGCCAGCAAAGAAGAAGTCTATCCGGCTTTGCGCACGTTCTTTGCGCGGACGCCCGTCACTACCTGAGGAGCACCCGTGGACCAACGCGACGTAGCCGACCTCGAGGCCGGCCTGCAAGAGATCTGGGACACGGCGGCACAGCTCGGGCTCGATCCGTACCCGGTCCACTTCGAGGTGGTCCCAGCGCCAATCATGCACGAGTTCGGCGCGTACGGATTGCCCGGTCGCTTCTCACATTGGACGTACGGGCGTGCCTATCAGCAGCTCAAGACGCTGTACGACTACGGGCTGAGCAAGATCTACGAGTTGGTGATCAATACCAATCCGGCGTATGCCTTCCTGGTCGACACCAACTCGGTCCTGCAAAACAAAGTAGTAGTAGCCCATGTTCTTGGGCACGTGGACTTCTTCAAGCACAACGCTTACTTCCAGCTCACGAATCGCCAGATGTTGGAAGGCGCGAGCGTCAACGCCGAGCGCATCCGCCAGT
Organism: Chloroflexota bacterium; assembly: GCA_005883405.1. Classification (GTDB taxonomy): domain Bacteria; phylum Chloroflexota; class UBA6077; order UBA6077; family CF-72; genus CF-72. Next base: position 12,996 of record VBGG01000169.1, read on the forward strand.
ACGAATTTCGCCATGGCAGCCGCGAAGTCGAAAGCTTCCTGGATGCGGTGCTGTCGATCCAGGAGCACGTCGAGTTCAGCGTGCGACGTCGATCCACTCCAACGGCCGCAGGGTCGCGGCGTCCTGCGCCCGCCAGGGAAACACCATACGACGATCTGTTCTACGTGGGTTCGGAACGACCGCCCGAACCAGCCGCCGCACCTCATCAGGTGCCACGCGAGCCAGAACGCGACTTGCTCTTGTTCATCGCCGAGCACGCTCGGGGGCTCGAGGATTGGCAGCTGGACGTCGTGCACATTGTCCGCGCTGAACAGTTGTATTTTCGTCCCCAGATGATGACCAAGATCATCAATGAAGGTTGGGCGGCCTTCTGCCACGCGCGCATCATGCGTGCAATGGACCTTTCTGCATCCGATCACCTCGAGTTTTCTCGCATGCACGCCAGCGTGCTGTCTCCATCGCGGCGCCAGCTGAATCCGTACTACCTGGGCATGAAACTGTTTGAGGATATCGAGCGCCGCTGGGATTCAGACAAGGTCAAGGAAGTACGCGAGCTCGAAAGTGATGTGTCGTTTCTGCGGAATTACCTGACTGCCGAGTTGGTCGAGGAGCTGGACCTCTACCTGTACGAGCGCAAGGGTAACGAGTGGGTCGTCGTCGACAAGGATTGGGAAAAGGTTCGTGACTCGTTGACCCGCGCCCTGACCAACTTTGGTCAGCCGTATATCGTGGTCAAAGACGGCGACTTCAAGTCGAATGGGGAGTTATATCTCGAGCACTTTTTTGAAGGTCAGGAGCTCGAGATCCCGTATGCCACACGCACCCTAGAACAGGTATTCCGATTGTGGGGCAGGACGGTGCACCTGGCGACCCAGCTTGGCGAAAAGTCCGCGGTTCTCAGCTTCGATGGCCGGGAGCATACGCGTAAATAAAACACGTCGGGTCGCGGATGAGCTATAGTGGTGGCTCACGTCGCTTCGGTTGACCTGGCGTCTGGCGGGAAGGGTACCGCTCGATGGTCATTCAAACAGCAGCGGCCGCGTGGTCGGCCGTTCGTCCAGCTCCCATTACCAGGAGGTTCGCACGTGACCGACAGGCAAAATGACGGGGCCGGACGCCCACCGAAGACAGGCGTGTTGGGCGCGGGTCAGGCCGCCGCGGTGGGTGTCCTGGAGCCCACTCACGCGGAGATCCGGAGTCGGCTCTCCGACTATATGGACGGCTCGCTACCCGACTCCGATCAGACCGAGATCAGCAGGCACCTGGATGAGTGTCCTGACTGTCGCGCTTTCTGGCGCACGCTGGTCGAAGTCATCCACGCGACTGGCCAACTGCCCCGCCACCAGCTGACGCCAGGCGCGAGTCAGCGCATCCTGCAGCAGCTCGCCAGTAGCAGCGCGCAAACCTGATACGGCGTCCCGTAAGTTTCGGGTCCTGTACGGGCTGAATGTCATCCTGAGCCTGCGAAGGATCCGCTGGTGCCATGACTGTCAAGGCGCTGACGTCCGACGTGTACGGCACCGTGGTCGATTGGCGCAGTGCCATTCTCGGCGAGGGGAGCGCACTGCGGCCCTCGCTCGACTGGGCTCAGCTCGCCGATGCGTGGCGCGGACTGTACCGGCCCACGCTGGATCGCGTGACCCGCGGCGAGCTCGCCTG
>VBGG01000661.1 GCA_005883405.1 Chloroflexota bacterium
CGCCACTTCCACCTTATCTTTGAGAGACTCGAACGTATCGTCACTACGCGCAACCGCGACTGAGAGGTTACAGAAACCCCACTTTCTGAGGACTATTTCACCGCATGGATTCGTTAAATACTCCGTGTAGCCGAAGCGTTTGCGTCTTTCTGGCTGGAGATCAAGCGTGGCTTGACGATTGAAGATGCCCGGTTCGCCGCGTTGGGACTTGACCATGTCCAGCACTTGCTCGATGACCTGGATCTGGTCCAAGCCGCGCTCGGGCCAAACGGCTGAATTGTTGGCGTTCCAACGCTGGCTATTATCGCGCTCGAAGTCGCCGCTCTTGCACAAGCGCATCTCGAGATCGTCGTAATCAAACAGCGAAATCATGGCGGTACGGCGAACACCGCCGCTGACGGCGGCATTGCCGACCATGCACATGATGTCGTGGGCGTCGATCGGCCGCAGGTGCATGCCCTGACGTGCCAGGACGCGCGCACGGGCGAACTCGAGCATCGTGTGCAGCGGGCCGGGGCCCGAGGCACGGCCGCCCTTGGTGCGCAAGGGCGAGCCGGCGGGGCGCACTTCGTCGAAGTTGAAATCGATATCGCCGCCCTCGAACCAGGTCTGCATACCCAGGCGCACGGCTGCGGCCCAGCCCTGGGCCGAGTCTTCGACGGTATGTCGCAGCGTCACGCCGCCACGCTGGCGCTGGACCCGTGGGAAGTTCTCGACATAGCGACTCTCTACCGAGAAGCCGACGCCGCAGCCGGCCATCGAGATCAACAGCGCCTCGCAGAACGCCTCGATGCTGTCGACGGGTAGCGCGCTGCAGTTGTAAATCGAGGTGTTGTCTCGCCGCGCGGGCGGACCGGCCATGGCCAGCAGGCGCATGGACGGCATGCTCTTCATCTCGAGGATCATGCGCCGCAGCCGCTCGTACAGCTCACTGCCCAAGTCCGCGCCGGTGTTGGTCTGCACAAGCTCGTGCAGGAACGACACGGCGCGGTCGACCGTTTCGATCCACGTCTCGCGACGGCCCTTGTCGTAGTCGAAGCGAGAGTACTTATCGAAGAACTGGAACTTCTGAATCGGCGTCGGGAAGACGCGATCGGCCTCGGCGAAGGCCGCACGCACCTGGTCGGGGACGGGCCGCTCCTGGCGCTGCTTGGCGTGCTCGGCGCGGTACAGGATGTAGGCCTTCGCCGCCTCGAACTCGCCCGCGGCCTGCAGGGTCAGCTCGACGGCGTCCTGGACGATCTCCACCGTGGGCTGCGCCGGCCGCGCCGACATGATGTTGACGACCCGCACCGCGAGCTCAGGAATCGGCGTGTACGCCGTCCGCCCGAGCGCGGCAAAGCAGCGGCTGATGGCGCGCTCGATGCGCATCGGGTCGAAAGCCACGATCCGTCCATCGCGTTTGACGATGGTCTTCGGCAGCGTGACTTCCTCGACGCCCTCCAGGACGCTAGTGCGTCGCTCAGCGAAACCCAAGTCGAGCTGCGCGGCGGGCGAAACGCCGTTGGAGGAATGGACGGCCCCGGCATCCGAATGCATCACGTCACCTTCCACGGGTTGAACAGGTTTGTCCGCCCTGGGACACTCGTGGCCACGTGTAATTCTACCCGAAACCACCACATGTTGTGTCTTGGGGCGGGCGCAAGCCTCTATGTTGTGGGGATCGGCCTTGACGCGGCTAGACCCTCGAGAGAAGCGCCTGTGTCACAAACGCGTCTCAGCGCGCGTCGGCGCCGAGGATCACCTGGACGTCGGCGGAACCGGCGCTGGGGTTGGCGCTCACCCGGGAGGCGGGCAGGTTCAGCGCGCTGGCCACGGCCTCCGCGGCCGATCTCGCGCCCGGCTTGGCCACGACGCTCGTCTGCGGCTGGGCGCGGGCCGCGTCGCCGACGCTGGCGACGACGAAGCCGGCCTGCGCAAGCCGGTCGGCCGTGCGCGCCGCCAGGCCGGCCACGCCGGCGCCGTTGAGCACCTCCACACTCACGCTCGACGGGCCGCCGAGAAAGCGTGCAACCGCCGGCTTGAGCTCTGGCCTGGCTTGAAGCAGAGCGGCGCCGTCCTGTCCCGTGACCGGGTTCACCAGCAGCGTGTCGATCACCATGCGCTCGGGCTCACCAGGGCTGCGCATCATCGCCGCGCCGATGGCGATCGCATCGAGCGGCGAAACGTCGGTTTTGATCGAACGGCTTACCGCCGCGATCACCCCCGGTAGGCGCGGCCAGTTGAGCGGGTTGAGCATCGCCGTGCGGACCGCCGACAGCACTTGCTGCTGACGCGCGATGCGCCCGAAGTCGCTGTCCTGGTGACGCGTCCGGGCGTACTTCAGCGCGATGTCACCGTCCATGTGCTGGCGTCCGGCGGGAATGTCGACCGTCTGGTAGCCGTAGTCATCGGTCGGGTACGTGTCGTCATGGATCGCCTGCGCGACGGTGATGTCGACGCCGCCGGCAGCGTCGACGACATCACGTACGCCCTGCAGGCCGATCACCATGTAGCGGTCGACGCGCTGGGCGAGCACGTTGCTGACGGTTTGCCTGGCCGTCTGGCTGCCGCCTAGCTCGTACGCGGCATTGATGCGCTCCTCACCGTAGCCGGGAATCGCGACCCAGAGATCGCGCGGCACGGAAACCATCGCCAGCCGGGGCGTGGCGCGATCGGCGACGAAGAGCAGCAACGTGTCGGTTCGGCCGACCTGACCGCGGGCGAGCTCGTCCGGTCGGGCATCAGAGCCGAGGATCAGGACCGATTCACGGGTGGGCGTGAGCAGTAGCGCCGCGGCCACCAGCGCGGCGCTGGCGACCACCACCAGCACCACCACGCGGACGATGAAGGCGACGATTGGGGACGAGCGACGTGGCGCCTCTGGCTGTTCGAGCGGAAGCGGAACGTGGGGCAGTCGCTGGGTTGGCTCCAGATCGGGCGTGGTCATGGGCGAGTGTGGTTTTAGCGTACTCAGGAATCGAGCGACCTGAAGGCCAGCATCGCCGCACCGTACAGGCCGGCCGCATCGCCGAGCTCGGCCTGTACGACCCGGACGTTGCGCGTGAAATCCAGGCGGGCGCTGCGCTCGAGCTCGCTCAGCAGCGGCGGACCGAGCAGGTCCCAGGCGTGCAGGGCGATGCTGCCGCCGATTGTCACAAGCTCCAGGTCGAGCAACGCCGCAGCGGAGGCGATGCCACGACCGACGCATTCGCCGGCGGTGCGGAACAACTCGGCGGCCAGGTGGTCGCCCTGGCGCGCGGCGACGGCGATCTCAGCGGCGGTTGCCCCGGGCACCAGCCGCGTCTCGGCACCCTCAGCCACGGCCGCGGTCAGACGGCGAGCCAGGCCGGTGCCCGACGCCACGCCTTCGATGCAGCCGCGCGCGCCACAACGGCACGGCGGTCCATCGGGCCACGCCACGATGTGGCCAATGTGTCCGGCATTGCCGCCGAACCCGTGCAGCAGGTGGCCTTCCAGGATGATGCCGCCGCCGACGCCCGTCGAGACGACCATGCCCAGCATGTTGGTCGAGCCCCGCCCGGCGCCCCGCCACTGCTCCGCCAGCGCTAACGCATTGGCGTCGTTATCGACGACACAGGGGCGGTCGAATGCGGTGACCAGGCGCTCACGGAGAGGAAAGTCGCGCCAGACAGGGATGTTCAGCGTGCTGACGCGGCCCGACGGATACTCCATCGGCCCGCCACACCCGACGCCGATCGCCACAACGTCGGTCTCGGCTGCCCGCAGCACGCGCCGACACTGGTCCGCGAGCACCTCGAACAGGTCATCGGCGCTCGCCACACGCGGTGTCGGGATGCGGTCGGACGCCAGGAGCTGCCCCGCGCGGTCCACGGCCGCGGCGGCCAGCTTCGTACCGCCGACGTCGATCGCAAGCACTGGGAGCTGGGGCACGGCCACTGCGTCGACCTCACGCGATGAGCTAAGAAAGCATGCTAACGTCTGTAGAAGCAGTCGTCGGGCATGATTGACTGGTGGACTGAAGTCGGCCTGGCGACCTCTTCCTTTCTCAATCGCCACGGGCTGCTGGCCGCCTTCGTGTTCCTGTTGATCGAAGAGGCGGGCGTGCCGGTACCCGTGCCAGGTGACGTGCTGATGCTGATCCTGGGCGTCCACGCTCGCGAGGGCATCGTGCCACTCTGGCAGGCGGTGGGCGTGACCTGGCTGGGAACCATGATCGGCTCTACGTTCCTGTACTTCGCGTCACGCATGGCCGGGCGCGGGCTGGTCTATCGCTACGGTCGCTACATCAGACTCACGCCGGAGCGTCTCGACCGCACTGAACGCTGGCTCCAGCAGCATGGGTCGCGCGCGGTGTTCCTTGGTCGACTCGTGCCGGGCCTGCGCATCGTCACCGCTGTCGCGTGTGGCGTCTTCGACGTGCCGTTCACAGTCTTCTTCCCGGCGATGAGCCTCGGCGCGCTGCTGTACATCCTGGTGTACACGCTGCTCGGCTATTTCCTCGGACCGCCAGTGCTGACCCTGCTGGAGAAGGTGCACATCCCGTTCGGGCTGCTCGGCTCGCTGGTACCGCTGACGTTGATCCTGTGGTGGACGTTCCGTGCGCGCCAGGAGCTTGGCCGGCGAGTGTCGGCGCAAGCCGCGGCCGAGCACGAAATCCAGCTGCGCGCGGGCGCCCTGGCCGGGCTGGTGGCGACGATCGGGTCGACCTTGCTGCTCAACGTCATCATCAACCTGGCGGGCAACATCGCCTTCAATGCGCCCGGTACGTTCGTCGAGCAGACGGCGGCCCGTCTCGCGTTCGGGCTGGCGCGCGACCTTCAGCCTGTGGCGCTGGCCCTGGCCGTACCTGCGTATGTGGGCGTGGGGGTGTTGTGGGGCGCGCTCTACGGCGGCTGGGTAGCGGACCGTCTGCCCGCCGAGTGGCCGGATTGGGAGCGTGGGCTCGCGTTCGCGGTGGTACCGCTGATGGGCTCGTTGCTGATCGTGATGCCGCTGCTGGGCATGGGCTTTCTCGGCATCGGCGCGACCGGACCGGTCGCGGCGACGGGCGAGTTGATCCGCCACGCGGCCTATGGGGTCCTGCTGGGGCTGCTGTACCCGATCTTTCGCGCGCGGCGCCCGGTCAAGGTACTGCCGCACACGGCCGCCGACATCGCCGCGGGCGGGGCGCTCGAAGCCTGAGACACTGGCAGTGGCCCCCGATTTGCAGTAACTATGTGACCCCGAGTTCTGATTGAGGAACGTACCATTAGACCATGGCTGCAACTGCGATCGAACCCACCCCAAACACAGACGGCGAGCGGCCAGCGAGCAAGGCCAAAGCCGAAGGCGCCGCGCCCGCCCCACGCGTCTATTGGCGGGCGGTCGTACGGACGGGCGGTCATGTTTCCGCCAGCCGCGAGCGCGATCGAGTCGAGTGGCACCTGGCTGCCTGCACCGCGCCCCAGACGCTGGGCGGCCACTGCAACGAAGGCCGTCATCTGATCGAGACGATCGGCCATCCCGATGGCCACTGCCTCATCGACGGCGTGTGCGGACTGTGCGGCGCCCCTGGTTCGGAGGAGGAACCAGGCGGAGAGTAGCCTCCGAGCTCCTTTTTGTGAGGCGACGCCGTGGCTCGCAGCCGCGGCTAGAGGGGCAGCCGAAAAGGTCTTCTGGCATTGACCGCCCCTCTAGGCCAATCTGTTGATCGAAGTTCGGCCGACTGCGACTTGCGCCGAAAACCGGCTTGTCGGCTGAGCTTCTAGAATGACGCTCCGCTGAGTTGACGGCTGCGTCTCGACGGCTGCTCGCGCGTGGCGGCCTCCTGCTGGTGGCCGGGCTGGCGGTCGTGGCGCCAGGTGCGGCGTCGGAGACGCTACCTGGCATTCCGCTGACGGCGCCTGGCCTGCTCGCGGCGGCGCTGGTGCTGTACTCCGCGCTGGCGCTGCCTGGTCCGAGCTGGACGAGCACGCGTTGGTTGGGTCTGGGCTTCGCCCTGGCCATCGGCGTGAAGCTGTTAGCCGCCGCCACCGCACCGCCGGTGGGACTCGAGGCCACCTACTGGGCGAACGGCGCAGCGGCGGGAGCAGTCGAGCGCGCGACCGATTACGCATGGCTTGCCAATGCCACGCGCATCGACTCGCGGCTCGACCTGCGCGGCGACGATTTTCCCGTCCACTTCTTCAACGACGCGGCGCGCTTCAACTTCGGATCCGAGGTCCAGCCCGCCCGCGATCAACTGCCGTTCAGTGTGCGTTGGCGGGGTTGGCTGCTCGCACCGTCCCAAGGCGAGCGGCGGCTGGTGCTCGAAGCAAACGGGCCGACGAGCGTGTGGCTCGACGACAGCCTGCTGATTGGCGCCGAGGCGCAGCCGAACTTGTCAGCCGGGCTCCACCCACTGGTTGTCGAGTACACCCGCCTGGAGGCGAGCGTGCCATTCCTGCGACTGAGCTGGCAACGCCTGCCTGGTGGTCCGCTCGAGACCATCGGCGCGCCCGACGTGCGCTGGCAGCCATCCACTGCGGGAGCCGAGCTGAGCTCAGGCCTCGGGCTTGTGGCCGATCTGGCCGTGGCTGGGCTGCTGTTCGCCTGGCTGGCAACGGCAGTCATTCGGGCCCGCGGAGGTGGCATCGGCCGCGCCGCGCTGAGCGCCATACCGCTGCTCTTCCTCGTATACGGCATGGCGTTGCTCGCACCGCTGGCCGGTCGGGCCACCATCCTGTCGGGGCTC
>VBGG01000662.1 GCA_005883405.1 Chloroflexota bacterium
GTGCCGCTGCTCATTGGCTCCACTACGGTACACCAATCCGCGTTCCGGGTTCCGCGTTCCGGGTTCCGCGTTGCGCGTTCCCGCCAGTTGCCGCATCTATGGTGTACTCGAGCCGATCCGTGAGGCAGCGACCAACACAACGCGGAACGCGCAACGCGGAACGCGGAACCCGGAACGCGGTGATCGATCCGGTGACGCGCGGCTGGGCGGTGGTCACCTCGGCGGGGGTGGTCCGCCTGGGCCTCGGCTTCGTCGCGCCGCTGGTGATCGCCCGCACGCTCGGCCCCGCCGCCTTCGGCGTGTACGCCGTACTGGCAGCAACCGTGGGCATCGTCGGCACCGTGGCTGAGGGCGGTCTGACCGAAGCCGCCGTGCTGCGCATCTCCGCTGTGTGGCCGGCGACCTCCCACGAAGCCAAACAGCGCGCGCGAACGTTCTTCTGGTTGCGCCTCGGGCTGGCTTCAACCGTGGTCGGCGTGACTGGACTCCTGGCCGACCAGCTTTCACAACGTTTCCTCGAGGTCGATGCCGGCCTGCTGCGCTGGGCGCTCCTGGGCATCGTCGCCACCGCGGCGAGCGGCGCGATCAGCGCAATGCTGCAGGCCACGGGCGCCTTCGGCCGCATGTCATCGCTTACCCTGTTCAACACCGCCCTGACGGCAGCACTCGCGCTGGCGCTGGCGCTCGCCGCCCAACTCACCCTGCTGACCGCGCTGGTGGTCCTGGGCATCGGCACCTCGCTGGCCACCTTTGCCTTCGGCACGCGCATGCTGCCCGCGGGCTGGCGCCTGAGCCTCCCCAGCAAAGCCAGCCTGCACGCGGAAGCGATAGCGCTCCAGAGCACAGGCCGCTGGCTATGGCTGGCCAGCCTGTTCGCCATGTTCACTGCCAACGCTGAAGTTTTGCTGCTGAACCGTTGGGCCGCCCTGCCGCTGGTCGGCGCGTATGCATTGGCGCTGAACGTGGCCACCAAGGCCGATGTCGTCAATACCAGCCTGTACACGGTGCTGCTGCCGAGCGTTGCCACGCTCGAATCGAGCGGCCAGAAAGCCAGCTACGTACGAAGTGGGCTGCTGCGTAGCGGCCTGATCGCGCTTGGCTTGCTGATCATGATCCCGCTCTCGGAAGCGTTCATCGTGCTCGTGTACGGCGCCGAGTTCGCGCCAGCCGTGCCATTGCTGCGATTACTGCTCGGGGTGATGATCTTCGACGTGGTGCTGACGCCGTTCCTGCTGCTTCCGCTCGCCTATCGCCAGCCCCGCCTGCTCGCCGCGGCTGACGCGCTGCGCGCGATCACGCTGGTCATAGTCGCAGTGGGCTCGATACCAGCGTATGGCGCTTTCGGCGCGATCGCCGCCCGCTTCGCCGCGCGGGTCGCAGGCGCGGTCCTGGTATTGGGCGCGCTGTATCTACGGAAGCCGCCGCTCCAGGTCCAGCACGAAAAAGCGGCCAGCGTCGCGGAGTAGCGGCCAGCGGCCGACGCGCACGTCCAGCCACTCGAGCCCGCCGACGAGTGGCGGGGGCAGCCGACGAACCGTGTGCGGCGGCCGCAACGCGCCCAGGCTGTAGCTGTCCCGCCGCGTCCACGAGCGCGCGAAAAAACGGCGGTACGCCTCGTCAGTAAAGTACAGCGTGTGCGCGACGGCCTGGCCGCCGATCGTGAAACTGCGCCGTCGCACGCGGCCGACCCGTGCCGCCGACGCAAGCTCCCGCCGCATGAGGTACCCCAGGAATTCCCACAGGCTGAAGCGATTCAGCAGGTGGACGATGAGCCGACCGCGAGGATGAACCAGCTCCGCCGCGTCCCGGGCAAAGGCCGAGAGATCCGCCAACGAGCTGAGGCTGGCGAAGGCCGAAACGATCCCGTCGAAGCGCTCGTCGCACAGTTCCCGCAGGTTCTGGATCTCGAGCACTCGCGCATCGACCCGATCCTCGAGCCGCGCGGCGGCGACCTTCTCGCGCAGGCGCTCGATCATCGCTGCCGAGCCGTCGATGCCCACCACCTGAATGCCCATGCTCGCCAGCGCGATGGCGTCGATGCCGGTGCCGCAGCCGACGTCGAGTACGCGCTGGCCCGGGCGGAACGCATTCGCGTAGTGCGCGTGCAGCCGCCGCCGCATCCAGTCGTCGCCGCGGACCTGGTCGTCGTAGCCGGCAGCGATCGCGTCGTAGGCGACCCTTACGCTCAGGCAGGCGTCCTTCGGCCGAGGGATAGCGTGCAGACGCACGCCTTGCAGATCGGATTGGTCTTGACGTCCAGCTCGCGACGGAAGCCGATAGCCTCCGGTGAGTTCAGTACTTCCTCGAGCGAGCGCTCGTGAATGCTGCCCAGCGAGCGATGGAAAAAGCAGGGCCGAACCGTGCCATCTGCTTCCACGACCGACGACACCCAGGGCGCGTTGCAGAACGTCTCGGGGAATTCGCCCATCCCGTTCAGCGCGGCGTAGTAGCGCGGCAGGCGACGCAGCTTGTCGGGGTTTTCGGCGATGAACCCGCTGGCAAAGTCCGACGCGAAGCGCTCGATGGTGTCTTCGACCAGCGCCGCGAATTCCGCGGTCTCCGTGCGATCCAGCGCCACCTCTGCGACACGCGGCTGTTCCCAGGGTTCGGGTCGGTTGAAGGCGGTCGACGACACATCGGCCGACATGAACGAGATGCGGTTCAGTCCGATCTCGTGCGCCGCCGCAACGATGTTGGGCAGGTCGCGGAAGTTGTTGTGCTGCAGGACGCAGCGCGCACTGACCGGGTAGTTCGCGCGCAAGACGCGCAGGGCAGCGATGCCCTCCGCCAACCGATCGAACGCGCGCGGAACGCGGCGGATCGAATCGTGCACGGCGCGGCTTCCGTCGACCGACACGATCACCTCGTCGCACCACTTGACGACGTCGGCAGCGAAGACCTTGAGCAGCAGGCCAGTAGAGAGCAACGTGATCTGCAGCTGGTCGTCCAGCTCGCGCAGCAGCTCGCAGAGGAGCCACAGGTTCTGGTGCATCAGCGCTTCGCCGCCTGAGAGCACCACGCGCTGCACGTGCAGGTTGCGCAGTGACGGCATCTGGCGCTCGATGTCGGCGCGGGTCAGCTCGCGCTTGTCCGAGTTGGCCTGCCAGATGTCGCACATCACGCAGCGGCAGTTGCAACGGCTGTGCGGCATCAGCACGAGCTGCGGCAGGCTGTGGATGCGGTGAGTCGATCGGGTCGCCTGGCGTCGCAGCGTTTCGACCGGCGACACCTTCACGAGGGGCACGTACCGACGATCACCGGGAACTGCGCGGGCTCGCGTCGGGCGCGGATCCCGCCGATCGCACGGCCGAGCGACGAGCGCCAGTCCAGGCCTGAGCGATGCAGTCGCCAGGCGATGCCAAGCTCGGCGGCCAACATGTCGAGCCGCGCCGGCGTGAGGAAATGCTCGCTGGGCAGTGCATCCGAGGCGAATCCGTACTTCGCCAGGAAGCGCGCCTGCCGCTCCTGGACCATGCGCATGCCGCTGGTGGGATCACGGTACATCGGCGAGTCGAGAATCACCAGCGTTCCCTGTTTTCGGAGGACACGGAGGGTTTCGCGCAGCGTTTTTGCGTAGTCAGTCGAGTAGTGGAACGAAGCGTTGAACACCGCCAGGTCGAGGTGGCCGGTGGGCATCGGCAGATGGTCGAACTCGGCCAGCAGCGGTCGCACGGGAGTGGCGTAGTGGCGCACGGCGCCCAGGCCGTCCAGCACGTCATCGAGCAGGTCCACCGCGGCTACCCAGTGGCCGCGCCGCGCCAGCCGGTACCCGAGCCAGCCACTGCCGGCGCCCAGGTCGACGACGTTCAAGGGCCTGCCTGTCAGGCTCTCGAGCGGCGCGAGGACACGGTGGAGGAATGTGTGGTAGGAGCGCG
>VBGG01000170.1 GCA_005883405.1 Chloroflexota bacterium
ACCAGATATCGCCGCACGTGATGTACATGCACTACGAAGGACACGGCGACGCCCTGCAACTGGCGCAGTCGCTCCACGAGGCGCTGTCTGCCAGCGCTACGCCGCTGTCACCGACTGTCCCGCCGCAGGCTCCGGTGCCACCGAGCGATCCGCAACTCGACCTGGGGATGCTCGATGGCATCCTCGGCTATAGCGGACGAGCCAACGGCAGCGTTGTCCAGTACAGCGTGGCACGGGCCGAGACCATCCTCGAGAACGGCCATCAGTTGCTGCCGGCAATGGGCGTTGCAACGGCCATCAACTTCCAGCCCAGCGGGGCGACCACGGCGTCCATTACGGGCGACTTTGCGCTCACCAGTGGGGAAGTCGAGGCGGTTGCGGGTGCCCTGCGCACCAATCGCATCGACGTCACAGCGATGCATCAGCACCACCTGTTTGAACAACCGCGGTTGTTCTACATGCACTTCTGGGCCAACGGCGACCCAGCCACGCTGGCCGGGGGCCTGCGTGCAGGCCTCGATCAAACCAACAGCGCCGCGCAGCTGGCTCCGGTTGCCGCTGTCGGGCGGTAAGTGGGCGCGCCGAGCATGAATCGTCAACACAGGAACCTGCTGTCTGCGCTGATCGGGTTGGGCATTGCTGCAATCCCAGCCTCACCCGTGCTTGGTCAGCAGCCGCCCGCTGACTTCTTCACGATACGTGATGTTCCTCTGCCTGGGGACTCACGCTTCGACTACGAGAGTCTCGACTCGCAGTCGCACCGCCTGTACGTCACCGCGACAGGTAGCAACCAGGTCGCGGTCATCGAACCACAAACGCTCTCCGTCATTGCCACGATTCCAGGTGGCGTCTATCCCGACGGTTTGGCGTACGACCCCGACCTCGGAAAACTCTACGTCTCTGATGAGACGGGTGGCACCGACACGGTCATTGATACGACCTCAAACCAGGTGGTTGCCACTGTTCCGCTGGGCGGTGAAGTCGGTAACACGCAATATGATCCTGTTTCGCATCAGATTCTGGTAGCGGTACAGACGCGAAATCAAGTGGTCACGATCGATGCGCAAACGGACCGGGTGAGCGGACGATACGACACGCCAGGCTGCGACCATCCGCATGGCCTGCAGATCTCTCCTGACCGTCGCATGGCATTCGTAGCCTGTGAGGCGAATGCAAAGTTGGTGGTGATGGACCTTCAGACAATGTCCATCACGGAATCGCACGATGTGGGCACCGTTCCGGATGTGCTGGCGTTCGATGCACCCGCCGTGTGTTATTTGTGGCGGCCGAAAATGGGCCGCTCACCGCGTTGTCCGAGACGGACAATGGCCTGCGGCCGCTCGCGCAGCGCGACGTCGGACCAAACGCGCATGCTGTTGCGGTGGACCCCGAGACAGGGCATGCGTATGTGCCCCTGGCGAACTTCGGTGGCCAGCCAGTGTTGCGCGAGCTCTCTCTGTCTACCGCGAGCGAACGTGGCGACGAAGATTGACACCTGAAATTCAATGGGTGGTGCGCCTGATGACAATCGGCGTGTTGGCCGTCAATACCGCGTGCGGCGGGCCGACTCAGCCGACTGGCGCGGGCGGAGCGCCGACTCAATCGGCCGTGGGCACGACTGCCGCGGTATCTCCAATAGCAGCGCCCGCAACGCCCACCGCCGGCTCAGCACTGGTGGCTGATACGCGGCCCTCCGCTTCCGCTTCCGCTGAACCTGCGGCGCCTCAGCCATCGTCGGGCAGATGGACGTTTGATGGTGACCTGGTCGGAAGTCTTCCATCTGGTGCCCAGGCGTTTAGTGGACAGTGGGCTGTGCGCGCCGAATCCGACGCACCCAGTCCACCGAATGCACTCTGTCAGACCGGTAGCGCCGAGTTCCCGGCCGTTAGCCTCGACACCACGGCGTACACCGATCTGACACTGGTCACCCGCTTCAAGCCCATCTCCGGCAGACAGGACCAGGCAGGCGGTCTCATCTTCCGCGCGCAGGACAAGGACAACTATTACATCCTGCGTGCCAATGCGCTCGAGAACAACGTCATCTTTTTCATCTATCAGCGAGGCACCCGGAGTCAGTTGAAGTCAGGTGACGCAAAGGTCAGCGAGGGGACGTGGCATGAGTTGCGCGTCGAAGTACGCGGGAATGCCTTTCGCGGCTTTCTAGACGGTGCGCCTGTCGTCGACACCACGGACGACCGGTACAAAAACGGCGGGATCGGTCTGTGGACAAAATCCGACTCCGTGACATGTTTCGATGATGTCGAACTGACCCTTCCGTGAATCGGTGTCACCATCATGCACGGCCGTTGAACGTCATGCAGACGTGCCTTGCCGTGGCGAGCGTGCGCCACCAGCGGCGTACGACCCCGAAAGACCGCCTCGGAGGAAGCGTGCGTCGAATCCGCGCTCACGCAGCGTGGCGGTAACGGCGCAGCCGACGTTGAATCCGTACGAGCAGTACACGACAACTGGTGTGTCGGCCGCGAGCTCGCCAGCCCACTCGTGAACGCGCTCTGGATCGGCGATCGCGATCAATCCGCGCGACTCGGGCGTCAGGTCCGGTTGCTGGGCGTCTGCGCCGCGGACGATGAGCGCGAGTCTCGCCAGCGCGGGGTCCTTTTCCGCCAGGTTGTACTTGGCATCTAACACTCGTCATAACTTCGAGGTGCCGACGAAGTCAGCCCACCTCCTCGGGCGGGCGGACCTTCGCAAATAGACCGAGCAAGAGCAGGTCGTAGATGCCTTTCAGCACCCCGGCGATGACGAGCGGCCAGCCGAAGCTCGATAGGCCAAGCAGATAGCCCGAAAGCAGCGGCGGCGGTGCAGCCTGCGCCAGGCTGCGCGGCACGGCTGTCACACTCGCCGCGGCGGGGCCGCTCGGCCCCCGTTGCGGCCATCAGCAGGGCGGCGCAGGACAACAAGGGGCGAGCTCGAAAGCGGTGCGCGATAAAGCCGACCAGCAGGGTGAGTGCTGCTGAGCCAACCAGCGTCGCGGTCGCCACCGCACCGATCTGCAGACCGTCGCACGCCCCGGGACGACAGCAACACGGCCGCATCGAGGCTAGCCGACGATGGCAACCAGTGCCGCCCCAGGCCACGGCGGACGGGAGTGTCAATCACGATGTTCGACGAATCGCGGCGTCTAACTACTGTTAGGTGCAACTATACCGGCAAATGACGGGACGCTGCGCTATCCTTCGCACGTCGAACGATCGTTCGGCGGTCTGATTGATTGATCGATGGACATCCCATGGCTGCTGCTCATCTACACCGTCCCAGCCGAGCCCTCGCGCAAGCGGGCGGCGATCTGGCGTGAACTGAAGAAGGTCGGCGCTCCATATCTGCGGGACGGTGTGTGCATCCTGCCCGAGCGGCCCGAAACCCGCGAGCGACTCGACGCCATCGCCGCGAAGGTAGAGGAGTTCGGGGGTGACGCCACGCTTGTCTCCGGAGCCCGTCTCAGCGAGACGCGCGCCACCGCGCTCGTCGAGCAGTTACGTGCCGCCAGAGCCGAAGAGTACGACGAGATCGCCCGCGAGGCCGATTGGCTGATCGAGCACGTGGCACGCGAGACAGAGCATCGCCAGTTCACCTTCGCCGAGCTCGAGGAACTCGAGGGTGATCTGGGTAAGCTCCGCCGTTGGACCGACCAGGTTCTTGCACGCGACTACTTTGGCGACGGCGCACCGAAAGATTTGGCCGCCGTACTCGATCGTTGTGAACATGCGCTCGGCACGTTCTTGGAGGCTGCGGCAGCCCAGGAGAACGCAGCCACGTGAGATGGATCACGCGCCGCAACATTCACGTTGACCGCACGTCGTGTCCATGGCTCATTCGAAAGTTCATCGATCGGCAAGCGGAGTTCTTCTTCGTCGACGCGACGACGGACCCAACGACTCTCGACGGCCATACCTTCGACATGCGCGGAGCGGAGTACGGCCACGAAGGCGACCTATGCACCTTCCAGGTCATGCTCGAGCGACACGGTCTGACGAACGACGCGGCGCTGCTCGAGATGGGTCGCATCATCCGCGACGCAGACGTGCCACCCAGTCGGACCCGTCGCCAGGAAGCCGGTGGGCTGGACGCGCTGATCCGCGGGTTCCAGCTCTCAGTACCCGACGATCATGAGAAACTGGTCCTCACCCGGCCGCTGTATGACGCGCTGTATGCCTACTGTCAGGGCAAAGTCTCAGAGGCGCGACCACGCGCCGGCATCCCGCGGCCGCGCCTGCGCTATAGCCAACGGGTGAATACGCACCTGGAGCACGACGAGGGGTGACCAGCACCGGCTGACGCCCATGCTTCCGACGCCTTTGCGCATCCGAAAGCGCGCTGCGGAGACGGGCCAGATCCACCTGTGGGGTGCGCGCGCCGTGCACCAGGAGCTCATCCGTACGCTCCATACCCTGCCCGCCACGATTCACCGCGTACGCACCCGACGTTCGCGTGAGGGCCCCAATGAATTCGTGATCACCGGCATCCACAAGGACTACGACATCACCAGTCAACTGCCGGAGGTCTCCGTCCCGACACTCTTCACCTGCGGCCGCTTTGACGAAACACGCCCGGAGGAAGCCGCCTGGTACCAGAGCCTGGTGCTCGGATCGGAGTTGCTCATCTTCGAGCAGAGTGAGCATGTCGCGCACCTGGAGGAGCGCGAGCTGTACCTGCAGGTGCTGCGCGAGTTCCTGCGGCGACATGCTGACAACTGACACTTCGACATCGAATTCGCGAGCGCTTCGGCGATCTCTTACGTCGCTACCGCGCCGGAACTCGACTGACTCAGGGTGAGCTTGCCGCCCGGGTTGGCGTCATCTCGCAGCCACAAAGGCGCGTTCATGAACGCGGACCGCTCCCTGTCCTCGACCGGCCACCGGTGTCATCGAACTGGCAGGTCGCGGCGTGACCGTGAACGTAACCTTTCCCAGGCGCAATTGGTGTTATCAGCGTAGCTCCCGCCACACCGTTTCAGGTCAGTCGGTTTCGGCGGCGGTCAGTACCCAATTGCGCTGCTCGGCGAGCACGAAGCTGCCCGCCGCGTGACCTCATCCAGGGAGCCGCGCTGGCCGTAGCACAGCAGTCAGCGGCTTGCTGCGTCGGCCGCGTGGTCAGTAAACGTCGGCACAAAACGATAGCCGCGGCCCGGGATGGTGGCGATGAATCGCGGGCTTTTCCAATCGTTCTGCAGCCGCGCCCGGAGGTTGCGAATCTGGCGATCGACAACGTTGCTCTCAGCCACGTAGTCGACTCCCCAGAGTGTGTCGAGGATCTCTTCGCGCGTGACCACGCGACCGGCATTGGCTGCCAGCAGGTACAGCAAACTTTGCTCGAGCGACGTGAGATGCAGCTCCGACTGGCCCACCCGCACCGTCCGGTTGAGGATGTCGATCTCGAGCTCGCCGAGTTGGATGACGGGGGTGAACGTCACCGCGTCGCTGTAAGAACGCCTGAGCACGGCGACCACCCGCGCCAGAAGCTCCTCAGGAGCGAACGGGATGGTCAGAATGTCGTCGGCTCCCCAGTCGAATGCAGCCAGTTTGGTCCGCAAGTCGCCGCGTCGCGTGAGGGCAATCGCCGGCAACCGAGCGCCGCTGCCGGCTCTGGCCGCGACGTGCTGCATGACTTGCTTTCCATCGAGGTCGGCGTCGAAGAGTACGAGGTGCGGCTGCCATTCATCCAGGAGGGCCGTGGCCGCCGCAGCCGTGGATACCGTCCTGATCATGTAGACACCATGATTGAGCGTCATCCTGATGAGGTCGACCATCGTGGGTCGGTCGAGCACGATGAGCAGCCGAACCGGCCCTCGGGGCGGCCAATGCGCAGCGCGCTGTTTCCCCTCAGCAACGAGGCTACGCCTGGTAGGCATCACATCAAAGGATAAATCCTTCTGGCGCTCGCCGTGCCGGCGTCATGAACCAACTTCATGACGAATGTCAGTACCAGGTCTAGATTAGGTGCGGATGGATACCCGGAGGATCTCCGCGAGTTGGCTAAGCGACGACATGGCGCACGCCCTCGCCGCCATGTGTCCTCCGCTGCAAACCGCGGATGTGCTGCGGGCAGCGGACAAGCTCAGTGAGCACGCTGGCTCGCGTGAAGTTCTGGTCGTTGACGGCTTGTTTCGATCCAATGTCGATCGAGTGAGCCTGCGGAACGTCATCAAGTCGCTGCGTGCTCTGCATGATCTTGTATCGGGACCACAGCCCGGTGCACACCGGCGGGCGCCGCAGAATTGATTGCCAACTCCGATCCGGGGGCAGGAGCTGATCAGTCGGCGGCGACCTCAACGAGCATCGTGCCACCGCAATGGAGGCAGCGACCTGGTCGCACGGGTGCGATGGACACTTCGCTCGAACGCCCACACGCGAAGCAATACAGCCGGAAAACGCGTCTGGCCGCACGCCGCTCGGCAGCGCGTTCTTCCGCGGATGGTTCATTCGGGAGCTGGATAGGAGACCAGCGCGATTTCCGCAAC
>VBGG01000171.1:0-178 GCA_005883405.1 Chloroflexota bacterium
GAAGTGGATCCTTCGTCGCCCTGCCCTGCGCGAAGCGAGCCTGCGAGCGGAGTCCACGGGCCTGCCCTGCGCGAAGCGAGCCTGCGAGCGGAGTCCACGGGCCTGCCCTGCGCGAAGCGAGCCTGCGAGCGGAGTCCACGGGCCTGCCCTGCGCGAAGCGAGCCTGCGAGCGGAGTCC
>VBGG01000171.1:199-15981 GCA_005883405.1 Chloroflexota bacterium
GAGAACGGTCCGATTGTCTTCGGCGCGGGACGGTTCTCGCGCTTCAGCAGCTCCAGCTCCTTCTGCAGCCGGCTGGTCACCTCGTCCAGCTCCAGCAGCCGCTGGCACTCACGCGGATGGATGTGCAGACTCGCCGCAACGCGATACGACAGCCGCAGGGGATCTCGCGGCAGCTCCGGGGGTTGCACCGGCTGCGGTCGTCGAAGACCCGCCAACGTGGCCTGCTCGTACCTGGCGAACTCGCTGCTGACGCTGTCCAGCAGCTCGGGCGGGACCGCCGCGCTGGCGTCGTCGGCCAGCAGCTGCGCATCGCCCACCAGGTAACCCTCGGGCATGACGCGCGCCACGCCGTCCAACCGAAACCGCTGCTCGCCGATGGTCAGGATGGTCATACGGCCGTCGGGCAGGCGGTCCACGCGCAGCATTCGGGCCGTGCAGCCAACCCGCTCGGGCACGGCAGGCGCGCCGACTTCGCTTCCTTTGCGGATCAGCAGTACGCCGAACACCTGATCGGTCACCTGGCAGGCGCCGATCATCAGCTTGTAGCGCTCCTCGAAGATGCGCAGTGGCAGCGACATGCCCGGAAACAGCACGACCTGCTCGAGCGGAAATAGCGGCAGGACCCGCTCCGACTCGATCATCCGCGTTCGAGAAACTCCAACGCCACGCTGGTGAGCATCTGCACGCCGACGTCGAGCGCCCGCTCGTCGAAGTCGAAGGTCGGGCTGTGGTGCGGGCTGTTCAGACCACGTTCGCGGTTGGCCGAACCGACGAAGAAGTAGCAGCCGGGCACGGCATTGAGGAACAGCGACATGTCGTCGGCGCCCATCGTGCGCATGCTGCTGCCCACATTCCGCGGGCCGACGACGCGCCTGGCGACGCCTTCGACCAGCTGGGCCATCGCCGTGTCGTTGATGCACGCCGGGCAGCAGTCGGTCATGGTGATCTCCGGCGTCACGCGAAACGTCGCGGCGACGCCGTCAACCACCGCGCGCAGCCGATCGAGCAGACGCTGGCGAACCACCGGGTCGAACACCCGCAGCGTCCCCTGGAGTTCGACCTGGTTCGGGATGATGTTGGAGGCAGTGCCGCCATGGATGCTGCCGATCGTGAGCACGGCGGGCTCGATCGGTGGCGAATCACGCGAGACCAGCGTCTGCAAGGCAATCACCAGCTCAGCGCTGGCCAGCACCGGATCGGCCGCCTGGTGCGGCATGGCGGCGTGGCCACCAGAACCCGTGAGAGTGATGACAAAGGCGTCGGCCGAGGCATAGATCGGGCCAGGGCGCACGTCGACTTGCCCGACCTCGAGCTCGTTCCACAGGTGCAGCCCGAAGCACGCGTCGGGCCTGGGGTCCAGGGCACGGTCCTGGAGCATGCCCTCCGCTCCGCCGACGCGCTCTTCGGCAGGTTGAAAGACGAACAGTACCGTGCCCGCCAGATCGGCCTTGCGCGCCGTCAACAGCTCGGCGACCGTGAGCAGGACGGCGGTGTGGCCATCATGGCCACAGGCGTGGTGCGTGCCTTGCTGAACCGAGCGGTAGGGTTGGCCGCGATCGGCCTCGGTGAGCGGCAGAGCGTCGATGTCCGCGCGCAGCATCACCGTGCGGCCGGGGCGGGTGCCCTGCAGCACGCCGACGACGCCCGTCTGACCTACGGCTGTACGCACGCGATGGAGCCCAAGCTCGCGCAGACGGTCGGCGACGATAGCAGCCGTGCGGTGCTCCTGGTGCGAGAGCTCTGGGTGGCGGTGAAAATCGCGCCGCAGCTCGACCAGTCGCTCGCTCTGCTCAGCGGTCAGCATCCGCGCGTCGCCAGTGAACTCTGATCGTTCCTTCAGGCAGCGATGGCTCGTCGTCCGCGCGGCCGCCGCGGACGAATTCCCAGTAGTCCGGCCACAGGCCAGGGTAGCGCAGGAAATCGATCATGATGCGCGGATCGCCCGTATGTTGCGCCTTGAAGACGACGGTCACCATGCCGTCATCTTCGGTGAGCTGGTATTCCGTCAAGCGCCTGCGGCGGAAGATCTCCTGCGCTTCGGGCCCGTTCAGCCACTCCACGAAGCGGTGGTGATCCGCCTCATGCCCACTGGCAATCCGCCCGACCCAGATGCGCGTGTCCTGATCGGCCGATGCCTCAGACGGCACGCGACAAGCGTACTGCACGCTCGTCGCCGAGAGTGGCGACGCTGCCGAGCGCCAGACACACGGGGCACGTCGCTTGCGCCCACGCTTGCGCAGCGGTTGCCGCCGTCAGGTGCCGCCGGCGGGCGATGAGCAACCAGGCGCCGAGGCCGAGCACGGCCAGTAACGCGACCAGCAGAATCGGGGACGGCTGCACAATCGTTGCGAGCAGACTGGAGCCCGCGAAGCCGATCGCGAAATGCAGTCCCAGGTCGACCGCGCTGCCCAGCACCAGGCCCGGCAGGAAGATGCGCGCCGGAATACCGGCGATGCCACTCGCGGGTACGACCGCTGTTCTCACCCCTGGCGTCAGCACGGCCAGACCGATGCCGAACAGGCCGGCCTGACGCATCTTCGCGGCGACGCGCTCCAGCCGCTCCTCGGTCAGTCCCAAGCGCTGCCCGTAGCGGATGACCAGCACACGAGCTGGCCCGCGCGCGAGCATGAACTGCAGCGTGCCGCCGAGGGTGAGCGCCAGCAGCAGCGCGACGAACGCCAGCCACAGCAGGACCTTGCCCTCGGCCGCCCGCGCGGCGGTGGCGAGCAGGATCACATCGCCTGGGATCGGGATGGGCACGCCACTGGCTTTGACTAGCATCACCACGCACGCGGCCGCCACGCCGTACGAATCGAGAAACGCCTCCAGGCCGTCCATGTCTTTTTGCCGCCGTCACATGGTACGCGCGTACGGCGCCAATGGATCACCACACGTCCGTAGAATGATTGGCAATGGCGACCAGCGATAGCCGAAGCGAGCACAAAGCGCCGCCACGACGCGTCGAGCGCGACTCCATGGGCCCGCTCGAGGTACCCGACGGCGCGTACTACGGCGCCTCGAGCCAACGCGCCGTGCAGAACTTCCCGATCAGCGGCGAGCGCTTCGATCGCCGCTTCATCTGGGCGCTCGGCACGATCAAATACGCCGCCGCGATCGCCAACCGCGACCTGAGCCTGCTCGAAGCGCGCAAGGCAGATGCGATCGCGCAGGCCGCGGAGGAGCTGGCTGGTCCGCCAGGGCAGTTCGACGACCAGTTCGTCATCGACATCTTCCAGACGGGCTCGGGCACGTCGACCAACACCAACGCCAACGAGGTGATCGCCAACCGCGCCACCGAGCTCCTCGGCGGAGAGTTTGGCTCAAAGCTGGTGCACCCGAACGACGACGTCAACATGGGTCAGTCGTCCAACGACGTCATCCCCACGGCCATGCACCTCGCCGCGTTGGCGGAGCTCCAGGAGGTGCTCATTCCCGCCGTGGAGCGTCTGCGCGACACGCTGGACCAGAAGCGCGAGGAGTTCTGGCCGATCATCAAGACTGGGCGCACCCACCTTCAGGACGCCACCCCGATCCGCCTGGGTCAGGAGTTTCTGGGTTACGTCGGCCAGATGGATCGGGGGCTGACGCGGCTCGATTTTGCCAGCGATGAGCTGCGGGAGATCGCGCTCGGTGGCAACGCGGTTGGCACCGGCATCAACATGCATCCCGAATTCCCGGCCCGAGTCGCCAGGCTCATCAACGAGAGCACCGGGCTGGGCGTCCATGAGACGTCCAACCACTTTCAGGCTCAGAGCACGATCGACAACGTCGTTTCGGCGAGCGGCGCAGTGCGCACTGTCGCCGTGTCGCTGCTCAAGATCGCCAATGACATCCGCTGGATGGGCAGCGGGCCGCGGGCCGGCATCGGCGAGCTGGACGTGCCGGCGGTCCAGCCGGGCAGCTCGATCATGCCTGGCAAGGTCAATCCCGTGATCGCCGAGGCGCTCACCCAGGTCTGCGCGATGGTCCTGGGCAACGACGTCACCATCGTCGTGGCGGGCCAGAGTGGCAACTTCGAGCTCAACGTGATGCTGCCGGTCGCGACCCGCAGTCTGCTCCAGTCTGTCCGCTACCTGGGAAATGCAACGCGCAACTTTGCCGACAATCTGGTGGCCGGCTTGAAGGCGACCAGTCGCGGCCCCGACACGGTCGAGTCCGGACTCATGCTGGTCACGGCTCTCGCGCCGGCGATCGGTTATGACGCCGCCGCCGCGCTGGCCAGAGCTGGATCGCGTCCTCGATCCCGCCGCGATGGTCGAGCCAGGCCGCACCTTCGCCTCAGCAGGCTGACGCAAGACTTGGCGCGACGACGGCGACGGCGTATAACGCGGCGCCGCTATGCAACACGAGATCACACTCGCGCCTGCACCTCGCGCAGTCGCGTTGACGAAATTTGGGCGCGAGCTGCTGCAGACGCTTTTGCTGATGAGCCTGATCTTCCTGTGTGTCCGCGTCGCCCTCCAGAACTTCCGCGTCGAAGGGCCGAGCATGCGCCCAGCCCTCGCCAGCGGCGAATACCTGTGGGTCAACAAGGCGGCGTACTTCCTGTGGAATGGCCAGTACGTCCTCGGCGGACCACAACGAGGCGACATCGCCGTACTGCGTTCTCCTGACACCAGCGATGACATCGATCTGATCAAACGCATCATCGGCATGCCCGGCGACCGGCTGCGCGTGCAACGCGGGCAGGTCTTCATCAACGGCCAGTCACTGGACGAGCCATATGTCTGGCTCCACGCGGCGTACAACTATCCCAGCGAGGGCGGAGAAGTCGTCGTTCCTGACGCGGAGTACTTCGTGCTGGGCGACAATCGCGCCAACAGCCGCGACTCCCACTTCGGGTGGTTTGTGCCGGCCAAAAATCTGATCGGCCGCGCGTGGATCAGCTACTGGCCGCCAGCCAACTGGGGGCTCACGTCGGGCGCTGCGTACGCCGCGCGATAACGGCTCGAGAACTCGTCACGCAACGCGCCGAGCTCATCGGCAACCACGGCGGCACGGATGCGCCGCATCAAGTCAAGAATGAAGTGCAGGTTGTGCAGGCTGGTCAGCGTGTACGCTAGCAGCTCGTTGGCCGCGAACAGGTGGCGAAGGTAGCCGCGCGAAAAGCCGGTGCGGCACGTGTAGCAGCCGCAATCGGGCTGGATCGGGCGAGCATCCTCTTTGAGCTCAGGCCGCGACAGATGCAGCCGTCCATCGGGCGTGTAGACCTGGCCGTGCCGCCCGAGACGCGTCGGCGCGACACAATCGAACTGGTCGATGCCGCTTTCGACGCAGCTGAACAGGTCTTCTGGTTCGCCGATGCCGAGCAGGTGGCGCGGCCAGCTTTCGGGCAGGTACGGAATCGACCAGTCGATCACGGCATGCATGTCAGCCTTCGACTTGCCGAGTGAGCCGCCGATCGCCACACCCTCGAAGGGCAAGCCGCCGATGAACCTGGCGCTGGCGGTACGCAATTCTTCGAAGGCGCCGCCCTGCACGATGCCATATAGCGCCTGATCGCCGCCGCGGCGTGCCGCGAGACAACGCTCCGCCCAACGATGGGTGCGCTCCATCGCCTGACGCGTGTAGTCGGCGTCGTGCAGCGGCGACGTCGGCTCATCGAAGGCGAGGATGATGTCCGCCCCGAGCGCTTCCTGAACGGCGATCGATGTCTCGGGGGTCAGCCGCTGCCGCGAGCCGTCGATGTGCGAGGTGAAGGTTGCGCCGTCTTCGTCCACGCGCACCAGCTTCGCACCCTGGCGACGCGACGGTATCGGCGCGTCGCCCGGGAACATGCCGATCTGCTTGCCCACCCCGTGTTCCAGACCGAAGCCGAGCGAGAACACCTGGAAGCCGCCGCTGTCGGTGATGATGGGCCCGTCCCAACCCATGAAGCGGTGCAAGCCGCCCAGCTCGTGGACCGTCTTCGCGCCCGGGCGGAGAAACAGGTGGTACGTGTTCGCCAGCAGGACGCCCGCGCTTAGCTCGCGGAGCTCTGCCGGGGTGACCCCTTTGACGCTGCCGGCGGTGCCGACGACGCTGAAGAACGGCGTTTCGACCCTGCCGTGCGGCGTGTGAAGCACGCCGGCCCGCGCACGGCCATGGCGCGCTTCGTGTGTGATCTCCAGCCGCGGGGTCAGGGCAAGCGTAACCCCGACGACGCGATGCGACGCCCGATCAGGCCGTCTTCAGAGAGCAGCCAGCCGAATACGCCAACGACCGACCAGAGCCCCAAACCCTGCAGGTCAATCTGCAGACCGCCGAGGTACACCACCGCGGGTGAGGCAGCCACGAGCTCCATGGCGTATCCCACGTCGCCGACGACGGGATGAAGCGCCGACAGCAAGCCGAAGATCTGCCAGCTCGACAGGGCGAGCAAGACGGCCGCGATACCTTGAGCAGCGACCATCTGAGGGCGCTGCGCCAACAGGTCCGCCAGATTGAGCTGACCGAGCCTGCTCCACCAGGGCACGGATGGCGGACGGGCCGCTCCCACCGCCAGCTGCGCGAGCCGTTGCTGCAGCTCGATTGGTGGCGCTACGACCAGTGCCGAGCCGAGCACGGCGTCCAGGTGTGCGATCTTACGCGCCGTGTGCGTGCAGCGCGGGCAGTCAGCCACGTGCTGGTCGAGCTCAGGGTCGCTCCTGAGATCGTCGACCAGCAGCCGCTCAGCTACGTCTGCGCACTGCATACCGCTAAACCTCTACCGAATTGCTGAGCGCCACGGCGAGCCGCTCCTTCCCCCGGCGAATGTGGCTCTTGACCGTATTCAACGGCAAACCCATCGCCTCCGCAATGTCCTCGTAGCGCATGTCCTCGAAATAGTGCAGGGTAAGGGCCAGACGCTGAGCCGTCGGCAAGTGGTTCAGCGCGTCGCGGACTTCTTCCGCCGACTCGCGCAGGGTCACCTCTTCCTCGGGTTGCGTCCAACGATCGCTGTCGGCGAGTCGCTCGCCGCTGCTCTGGGCGTCCTCGCCCGACTGCGTAGTGGCCGACTCGTCGAGCGACTCGACCGGCCGACCCCGCCGCCGAAGACCATCCAGGCAGATGTTGGTCACCAGCCGATACAGCCAGGTAGTGAACTTGGTCTCGGCGCGATACGTGCCGAGCGAACGCAAAAGCCGAATGAACGCTTCCTGCGTCATGTCGGCGGCGTCGGCTGGGCTGTGCATGAGGCTCATCGCGATGCTGTACACGTAGGTCTGTTGAGATTGGACGAGTGCCGCCAGTGCTTCGCGCTCACCGGCCTGCGCCCGTCGAACGAGCGCAGGGCTCGGTTCGGCCATGCCTCACTCGACCCTGATTTGACGCACGCTATTCATAACAAGTTGCAGCGCGCATGGCTCCTACTTGCGCCCGTGCAACAACAGGCGACCGGATGTCGTCTCACTGAACACGAGACGATACTGCACGCCCGGTGCGGGCGGCGACTACCGCCGCTCGGCAGTGCCGGAGCCAGGAGGAACGTGCATGGGAGCTGAATTCTCACCACCACCATCATCACCACCGCCCGCGACGCCCCCAACGCCGCCGCCAACGTACCCACCCTACGCACCGCCTCCGCAACAGCCCAGGCGGCTCACCCGCAGCAGTCGCGAGCGCATGTGGGCAGGCGTGGCCGGCGGCATGGCCGAGTACTTTGATCTGGATCCCGCGCTCGTACGGCTGATGTGGGTTGGAGCGACCTTCGTGACGGGTGGCCTGGCCATCCCTGTGTATATTCTGGCCTGGATCATTCTGCCGCGAGATGACCGCCCGCCGGTCAACAACTCGCATGCATGGCGCGACTGGTCGCAGGAGTTCCACAGCGAAACTCAGCGGCTGGCCGAGGAGGCGCGGCGCATCGCCCAGGACGTGCGACATCCTCACGAAGGCGTCGAACCAGGCGCTCCGCCGGCTCCAGCCGAGGAGCCGTGGTGGCAGTCCGAGCGGTACTCCGAGCGATACGTTGAGCGACGCCACCATCCCCGCCATCCGCGCTCGACGGGCATCGTGCTGGTTGCCCTCGGTGTTCTCCTGCTCGCGGCCAACGCCGGCCTGTTCACCTTTATCGACTGGCGCCACATGTGGCCGTTGATCTTTATTGGTCTGGGAGTCATCCTACTCGCACGCCAATCGGGCTGGGGTCGTTGAGCTTGACGGCGCCCTACGCTCCGCCGCCGGTTCCCGAGCGCCGCCGTCGCGGCGGCGTCATCGGACCGCTGGTACTCATCTTCATCGGCGCCGTCTTCCTGCTCGAAAATACCGGCTACTTACCGCCGAACTTCTGGGTCAACTTGTGGCGGCTATGGCCAGTGCTACTGGTCCTGGCGGGCATCGAGCTCATGCTCGCCCACCGCATTCCATGGATCGTGCTGGCTGGCCTGGCGACACTGGTGCTCATCGTGGGTGCCGTAGCGGTCAACTCGAGCAGGACGGGGGCTCTGAGCAGCGCCGCCGCTACCACGCTGGACACGAGTCTCGGAGACGCCACCCAGGCGGCGGTCACCGTGCGCTTCGGCGCCGGCGAGCTCAATCTCGACGCGCTCCCGCGGTCGGCCCCCGGCCGGCTGGCCACGATGAGCTACAACGGGCCACCCGATCTCGCTCCGCGGCCCCACTACACGGCTACCGGCGGTCTTGGCCACCTCGACTACCAGACGAGCGGGCGCCCGGGCCCGGGATTTATTCCGTTCGTCGACCACAACTCGGATGCGCGCATGGACGTCAGCCTGGCGGCCGACGTACCGATCACCTCATTGATCGTCCAGACCGGGGCGACTCAGGCGCACCTGGATCTGTCGAGCCTGCGGATCAGCACCATCGACATGTCGGTCGGCGCGGCGACGGCCTGGGTGCGGCTACCCGAGAACGCCGGCCCGACCACCATGCACATCAGCGGCGGCGCCTCGACCATCACGCTAGAAGTGCCGCGCGGCGTCGCGGCAAGCATCCGGCACCAGGGTGGGCTGAGCACCCTGAACGTAGACCAGAACCGCTTTCCGCTGGTGAGCGACGGACTGTATCGCTCGACGGACTATGACACCGCGACCAACAAGGTCGACATTTCGTTGGAGACGGGCGTCACCACCATTCAGGTGTCGTGAGTCTAGAGTCTTGAGTCCAGTCTCACGACTCACGACTCACGACGCGCCCTCGTGCGCGGTCCTGCATCTTCTGGACGTAGATGTCCATCGCCCATGCGCCGCCGCCGCGAAGCATCAGGTGTACGCCGACGAGGCCCTCCACGATGGGCACGATGCCGACTCCATAGCTCGCCACTTGAAAGGCGCCCAGACACGCCAGGATGAGCCCGCATACCCGGCTCATGAAGCCTGTGAGCAGGAAGGCACCGAGCGCGAACGAAAGTCCCGCCACGGGTAGCAGGATGCCCATCGGCATGCCCTGATCCGCGGCCGCCCGCTGCGGATCGGCCAGCGTGATGACCGAGCTGGCGAGCAGGTAGATCGCGGCGATCACACGGATCGAGCCGGTCACCGCAGACGAGCACGGGCGGCGGTCGCGTCGCGTCGCAGCCGCTCGACGTCGACGCCGTGACAGATGGCTGGAAACGCCTCGAGCAGCCGAATGCCGTGATCGAGCTTCACCGCCGCGCCGTGGAAGTTGCGGTTCCGCAGGAGGTGGTGCATGCCCACCCCGATCTGCAGGATGCCTTCGTACAGGTGGCGGATCTCGCCCGGCGTGGCACGCCAGAGAAGCTCGAGGGTTTCGTGCTGTTCAAAGAACTCACCCGCGTTGAACTCGTGTATCGCTTTGCCAAGCTCCGCCGGAGCCGGCTCCGCGCAGGCCACGACCAGGTCAGCCGTGCCAAGCCGCTCAAGCGCGCGGCTGAGCTTGGGATGCGTCGATCGCGGGTCGGTGGGGGACAACGCAAGGGTTATACTCCCGCGACATATGAGCGTGGAGGGAGACGAACGATGACGTTCGCATCCGTTCAGGAGCTGGTTCAGGGCACTCGCCCGGTCCTCGACTTCAACGGTGGACTGCGGATCAAGGACTCGTCGGCGCTCCGCAGCGAGACCATCGATCGTCTTGTGCATACGGCCGTCTTCGGTGAAGGCGACGTGCGCGAGGTGGCCCGCTGGGTGATCTGGGAAGCCGGTTGGGAAGTCGGCGTAAAGAGCGCCAGCATCGATTCGCTGTACCAGGCGCGAGCTCGCGAGGAGTACGCCAATCTGACGGTGCCTGCCATGAATGTGCGGGCGATGGCGTATGACTTTGCCCGCGCGATCGTTGCCTCGGCAAAGCGCCGCGACGTGGGCGCCTTCATCTTCGAGCTCGCGCGCAGCGAGATGGGCTATACGAACCAGAGCTGTGAAGAGTTCGCGACGGTGATGATGGCGGCCTCGATCAAGGAGGGCCATGCAGGTCCGATCTTCATTCAGGGCGATCACTATCAGGCCGACGCGAAGAAGTACGCCACCGATCCGCAGGGCGTGATCGACGGCTTGAAGAAGCTCATCCGCGAGGCGATCGCGGCGGGCTACGGCAACATCGACATCGACACGTCCACGCTGGTCAAGCTGTCGTTCCCGACGCTGGCCGAGCAGCAGCGCGAGAATTACGAGCGCTGCGTTGAGCAGGCAGCGCTCATTCGTGAGCTCGAGCCGCGTGGCGTGACGAGCTCCATTGGTGGCGAGATCGGTGAAGTCGGCAAGAAGAACAGCACCGTCGATGAGCTGGAAGCGTTCATCCAGGGCTTCAATTCTGCGTTCCGCGCCAGGGTCGGCGACAAGCGCGGGCTGTCGAAGATCAGCGTGAACACCGGATCGTCGCACGGTGGCGTGGTCTTGCCGGACGGCACCATCGCCAAAGTTGCGATCGACTTCGACACCCTGCGGGAGATGTCGGCGGCTGCCCGCCGCTACGGCATGGGCGGCGCGGTACAGCACGGCGCGTCCACGCTGCCGCCTGAATACTTCCACAAGTTCCCTGAGGTGGGCACGCTGGAAGTACACCTGGCGACAGAGTTCCAGAACATCATCCTGGACCACGGCGCGTTTCCCGAGGATCTCAAGCAGCAGACGTACGCCTACATCCGCGAGAAGCTCCGCGACGAGTGGGCGTCGGGTGATACTGAGGAGCAGTTCATCTACAAGACGCGCAAGAAGATCTGGGGGCCATTCAAGCAGCAGACGTGGACGCTGCCCGAGGCGACGCGCTCGGCCATCCGCGCGCTGCTCAT
This sequence comes from Chloroflexota bacterium, assembly GCA_005883405.1. Lineage (GTDB taxonomy): Bacteria > Chloroflexota > UBA6077 > UBA6077 > CF-72 > CF-72. The sequence continues at coordinate 11,367 of VBGG01000171.1, forward strand.
GGAGAAGCTCGACTTCCTCTACGAGCAGCTCGGTGTGGTCAACAGCCAGTCACTCATCCAGCGCCATATTCCCGACGCCAAGCGCATCAGCAAACCCCAGCCCGAGGCGCTCAAAGCAATCGCCGCGTAAGAAAAACTCCCTCTCCCTCTGGGAGAGGGCTGGGGTGAGGGTGCCGTACGAGCACGAACGCTTCCGCCGATAAGCCACCCTCACCCGCGCTGCGCGCGGCCTCTCCCAAAGGGAGAGGCGGTTACCCTTACGCGACCGCGATTGTCACGGTGTGATAGCCCGTCGCGCCTGAGGGGAAGGGCGGATTGACTTCCCTGGTCTGCGGATGGCCCTGGCCATCGGTGGCACGCACGCGGACGTCTTTTGCCGAGCGATCGACCTGCACGTCAGCCCGCCAGAGCTGCCAGCTGTAGGGTGACAGGCCTGGCTTGACCTCGGCGGGCTGCCAGGTACGCCCCCCGTCGGTGCTCACCTCGACGGACTGAATCCCACGATCGCCCGCGTAGGCGACGCCAGCTAGCGACAGCGGTCCAACCGGTATCGATTCGCGGAAGCGCGGCACGTCGATGCGCGATTCGGTCTGGTAGGGCGCTGCATCGTCCCAGCCCTGGTTCTGCCAGAAGCCGCGAAAGTCGTCGGCGACGATGTTGATCCCGTTCAGCCACTTCACATTCTTCATGCCATAGATGCCGGGGATCAGCAGCCGCGCGGGAAAGCCGTGCTCCTTCTTCAACGCTTCGCCGTTCATCTCCCAGGCGAGCAAAGCATCCGGGTGCAGCGCGCGCTCCAACTTGACCGAGTCTCTGTAATCGTCGGCCGCCGAAAACACCGCCTTGAACGCATCGGCGTGGACGCCGGCCTGCTCGAGCAGGTACTTGAGCTTGACCCCGCGCCAGTAGGCGTTACCCCACAGATCGCCGCCAATCTCGTTGCTGATGCACATCAGCGTGTAGTAGCCCTCGCTCGCGGGCAGTGCCGTCAGCTGCTCGTACGTCAGCTCCATGGGTCGATCGACGAGGCCGCCGATCTTCAAGCGCCAGCCGCCAACGGCTACGGCGGGGTCGATGAAGTTCTTCGAGACGGTATAGAAGTCCGCTGCCGGTGTTACCTCCGTCGCCAATCCTTTCAGATCGAACGGCGGCGGGTTTGGTGTCGCAGCCGATAAGGCTCCGGTCCCGCTGGCAACCGGTGGCGCAGCGAAAGTGCTCGCACCCTCACCCGACAAGAGACGCCACAGCGAGCCCGCGCCGACGGTCGCGACGATGCCTACCGCCGCGTTGCGCAGCAGCAGGCGGCGTGTGTGGTCGGGCTCACTCGGCAGGGCACGATGAACGAGGGCGGCATAGGCGTGATACAGCGCGATGCCAAAGACGCCAATGACGATCAGCAGCGACACCGCGTGCCAGAGGACGCCAGCCTGCAGGTGCTGGCCGAACAGGCCTGCGCCCAGAATCGTGTAGACACCGATGCCGAACACGAGCCAGACGCCGAGCACCAGCCTCAGGACCTGGCCCCAGCCTGGCCGATCGGCGTACCAACGTCCAAACAAGCCGCCGACGATCAGGATGCCGATGCCGACCGCCAGATAGAACAACGGCTTCGCCGCGTGCTGCAGGCTGTCGAGCACTGCCGAGAAGAGGACGCCCGGCAGCAGCATCAGCAGGCCTTCGGCCACGACCTCCGGGAGAGACATCACGCCACTGAGCAAGCGCAGTAGCACGATCGCGAGCAGCATGATCGCGGCGGCGGCAACCCCGGCCGCGAAGCCGATGCGTCGTGCGTTGTATGCGGCGAGCCTCGGCGCGCCTACGTCTGGGGCCTGCAAGGTGTCAGTCATAGTGCCCCTCCGTGTTTCCACGCTCATTGTCTACTGTTTTTCGCCGTAACGGGTATAACAACTCTAAATATCCCGTGTGCGCGCCTTTTGAGGCTGTGCACGTGTTGTTTTCGTATTCGTCCCAAGGAAGGACAGGAAAACTGGTTACCACAAGCGCCAAGCCGGCCCAACGTACTACGCGGCCGCACGCATCTTCAATTGAAATTGTTGCCTCTCCCTCTGGGAGGGGCCGACGCGTAGCGGCGGGTGAGGGTGCCGTGTTGGCCGAATACCCCAACGGCTTCGCCGAGCTGATGCTCTCCGACGAGGTCAATCGGGCCATCGCCTCGATGGGTTTCGGTCGGCCGACAGAGATCCAATCGAGGGTCATCCCGCTGCTGCTCGAGGGCCGCGACGTGATCGGGCAGGCTCAGACCGGCACCGGCAAGACGGCCGCGTTCGGTATTCCTTTGATCGAGGGCATCGACGAGTCGGAGTCGCACACCCAGGCGCTGGTTCTGGCGCCCACGCGCGAGCTGGCCATCCAGATCGGCGAAGAGCTGCGCAAGATTGGCAAGCACATCCCCGGCATTGGCATCGCCACGATCTACGGCGGCGCCAGCTATGGGCGTCAGTTCGACGATCTCAAGAGCGGAGCTCACGTGGTGGTCGGTACGCCCGGGCGTGTGCTTGACCACATCGGCCGCGGTACCCTCAAGCTCGCAGACGTCGATTATCTGGTGCTCGACGAAGCCGATCGCATGCTCGACATGGGCTTTCTCCCCGACGTCGAGCGCATCCTGCGTCGCACCCCTCGTGAGCGCCAGACGTCGCTCTTTTCGGCCACGATGCCGACGGTCATCCGCATCCTGTCGCGGCGCTACATGCACGAGCCGGCGACGGTGCACGTCGAGCCTCTGCAGGTCACCGTCGAGGCAGTTGCACAGGTCTATTACGAGGTCGCCGATCGAGACAAGATCGACGGCCTTCTCTCACTCATCGAGCGCGATCCGCCAGAACGGGCGATGATCTTTCGCCAGATGAAGATCGGCGTCGATCGGCTGGTGGCCACGCTGAAGCGGCGCGGCCTGACGGTGGCGGCGATCCACGGCGACATGAGCCAGAAGGCGCGCGAGCACGTGCTGCGCGATTTCCGTGAGGGCAAGCTCACGTACCTGGTGGCGACCGACGTCGCCGCCCGCGGTCTGGACATCCCCGAGGTGTCGCACGTGTTCAACTACGACATTCCTGAGGACGCAGAGGCCTACGTGCATCGCATCGGCCGAACCGCGCGCGCCGGTCGGTCGGGGCATGCGGTCACGTTTGTCGCCGAGTGGGACGCGGACAAGCTGCCGCCCATCCAGAGGCACGTCGGCGGCCGACTGGAGCGCAAGCTGCTGCCGATCTATGAGCGGCGATAATATCCTTCGACACATGCAGCCCGCCCAACTCCAGGGGATCTTTGTCCCCATGCTCACGCCGCTCAACGCCGACGAGAGCGTCGATCTAACTTCGCTGCGTCGCCTGGTGGACTTTCTGGTCGGTGCGGGCGTACACGGGATCTGGGCGATGGGCACCACCGGCGAATTCGCCGGGCTGGCCGAAACCGAGCGCGCACGCGGCGTTCAGGCGACGGTCGAGCAGGTCGCGGGCCGCGTGCCGGTCATCGCCAACATCGGCGATAGCTCGACCGCGCTGGCGCTTCGGCATGCCCGACACGCCGCGCAAGCGGGTGCAGATGCGCTGGCACTCACGCCACCGCACTACTACCCGCACAGCATGGACGAGATGCTCACGCACTTCCGTGCGCTCAAGGAAGCGTTCCCCGACCTGCCGTTGCTGATCTACAACATCCCGCAGACGGTCAAGGTCAAGATGACGCTGCCCACGACGCTGCAGCTTGCGCGCGAGGGCACCGTCCAGGGGATCAAGGACAGCCAGAACGATCTGCGCTGGTTCCGCATGCTGGCGCTCGGGATCCGCGCCGAGAAGCTCGAGGAGCAGTTCCGGTTGTTTCTGGGCACGCGCATCTTGATCGATGCCGCGGTGGTGGTCGGCGCGCATGGCGCCATTCCGGCCACTTCGAACGTGGCCCCGGCGGCCGCGGCGGAGGCCTGGGAGGCAGCCGTGCTGGGTGACCTGGCGCTCGCGGCGCGTGCCCAGGAAGTGGTCTTGCGCTATGAGGAGCTGGCGGACATCGCGCGTGGCGGCTCGCCCGACGCGGCAGGCTACTCGTCGATGAAGAACACCCTGCGTGAATGGGGTGTGATCGACAATGCGCGCCTGACGCGCCCGCTGCGCGAGTTTGGCGAGGAGGAAGTCGCCGAGCTTCGCCGCCGTTCCCCTGGTCAGGGGTTAAGAGCGCGCGGGACGCGTGCCGATACTCGCCACGAGGAATCGGCAGAAGCACCATGCAGCGTACCCGCGCCACGAAGCCGTTATTCATACTCCTGGCAGCCGCGCTCCTGGCGATGCCGTGGCTTGTCGTTCCGGCTTCCGCCGCCCCGGCACCCGCTCGCCTGGACGACGACGTCAGCCAGCTCCTGCAGGGTCGACCCGAATCGCAGGCCATCCCGGCCATCGTCGAGGGCGCCGCCGCTAGCTCGGCTCAGGCTCAAGGCGACGGCGCTGAGCGCGCCCAGCGCGCTGAAAGCCGTGTCCGGGTCAGTGGCGGACATATTGTCGGCAATGCCAATCTCCTCGGCGCAACCGTCGCAGATCTGACACCGGCTCAAATCCGCGCCCTCGCCGCCGATCCCGCGGTCGCTCGCATCCACCTGGACGCACCG
>VBGG01000666.1 GCA_005883405.1 Chloroflexota bacterium
AGATCGAGGTGCCGTCGCCCGACACGGATCTGGTCGAGACCGGTCTGCTCGACTCGCTGCGGTTCGTCGAGCTCTTGGCGCACCTCGAGGAGACGTTCGGCCTGACGGTGTCCGTGGACGACATCGAGGTGGAGCACTTCCGCACCACGGCGCGGATCGCGGAATTCATCGCCCGGCGGCTGCCCCGCCTGCGGGCCCAAGGAGCGGCATGAAACTGCTGCCCTTGGACCGTCCTGATCTGCTCGCTTTGGCCACCACCTGGCTGACCCGCGAGGAGAACTGGAAGTGGCTGGACTTCGGAGGCACCGGGCAGGCGCCGACGCCCGCGCTGATCAAGATCATGACGCAGCTGGAGACGAGCCTGCTGCGCGTGTTCACGGCGGACGACGACGTGACGCCGATCGGCGTCGCCGGCCTGAGTCACATCCATCGTCAGTTCAAGACTGCCAGCGTCTGGGTCGTGCTGGGCGAGAAGTCCCACGCCCGCCACGGCTACTCGACCCGGGCGTACAGCAAGCTGATCACGCTCGGTTTCCGCGACCTGGGCCTCGAAGCGATCAGCAGCTGGGCCGTGGAGCACAACGTCTCCGTCGAGATCGGGCACCGCGCGAACTTCCACTTCATCGGTCGGCAGCGGCGCTGCCACTGGGTCGACGGCAAGCCGTACGACCGCCTGCTGTTCGACCTGCTGCCCTCTGAGCACAAGGAGTTGTGAGTCGATGAGCAACGTCATTCTCGGTACCGGTAGCTACCTGCCCGAGCGCATCGTGACGAACGACGACCTCGAAGCCATGGGTCTGGATTACGATCGCACCCGAGCCGGCAATCTCAGCCTGGACCAGTGGGTCCGGTCGCGGCACGGTGCCGTGTCCCGTCACTGGGCGAGCCCCGGTGAGTGCACATCCGATATGGCGGCCGTCGCCGCACGTCGCGCACTAGATGACGCGCGGCTCGACCAGAGGGACGTTGACCTGATCATCCTGGCCACCCTTACCAACGACTACCGTCTCCCCCAAGCGGCGTTCACGTTGCAGGCCAAGCTCGGCTCGAAGGCCCAAGTCATTCAGCTTGACTCTGCCTGCAGCGGGTTCGTAGACGGTTTGCTCGTGGCGTCCGGCCTCCTCGACACGCGGAGGTATGAGACAGCGCTGGTCGTCGGCGCGGACACTTCGACCCGCCTGTGTGATCCGAAAGTGTTCATGCCGCTCACCATATTCGGCGACGGCGCCGCCGCCGTGGTGCTGCACCACCAACGCCTGGACAACGGCTACGGTATCCGGTCGTTCGCCACCGGCTCGGACGGACACCTTGGCGAGTACGTCTGGGTGCCAGGCGGCGCGGGGAAGCAACCTTTCTCGCAGGAAGTCCTGGACCAACGGCTCCACTACTGGCAGTTCAAGTTTTCGGAGATCCACGCCTGGGGCGTGGACCGCTTCGCGTTCTGCACGCTCGACGCCGTCAAGCGCGCGGGGCTGACCCTCGAGGACGTCGACTGGGTCGTGCCGCACCAAGCCTCGGTCAATATTCTGTGCGCCTTGGCTCGGCGCCTCGAGCTGGAGATGACGAAGTTCGTCGTCACATACCCGCACACCGGAAATCTCATGGCCGCCTCGATCCCCGTCGCCCTGGATCAGGCCCGGCGTGACGGAAAGTTCCAGGACGGTGACTGGCTGGTCATGCCGGCGGTTGGTGCCGGCATGGCCTGGGGTGCGGTGACGTACCAATGGTACGACTACCTGCAACACCGGGCGGACTGAGGATCTTACGGATCGGGTTGGCATCGTCGGCGCGGGCGCGATCGGCTCGGGACTCGCGCGCCTGCTGTCCGGATTGGGGGCCACGACCGTCGTCGTAGCACCGCGCCGCGGCGGCGTGGAGCGGGCCAGCGACCTGATTCGCCGCTGGTACGCTTCCGACGTCAGACACGGGCGTCTCAGTGTCGCCGAGGCCGAGGCCGGCCTGCGCAACGTCCATGTGACGGCGCGATATGCCGACATCGCGAGAGCGGCATGCGTGATCGAATCTGTTCCCGAAGATGTCACCGTGAAGCAGGACGTGCTCGCCGCCGTCGAAGCGCATACCTCAGCGGACTGCATTTGCGCCAGTAATACGTCATCGATCCCGATCGCCGACCTCGCGGCCAGAGCCAGCCGGCCACACAACGTCATCGGCACACACTTCTTTTGGCCTGCCCACCGCTACCGCCTCGTCGAAATTGCGAGGGCCGCCGCCACCAGCGACCGCACGCTGCAACGTACGCTCGACCTGATCCATTGCCTCGGGAAGGTGCCGCTGCTGGTACGTGACGTTCCCGGTTTCTTCACCACCCGCATCTTCCTCGTGTACCTCAATGAGGCGGTCGCCCTGGTCACTGAGGGTGCCTCCGTCGATGTAGTAGACGCCGCAATGCAGGCGTTTGGCTGGCCCATGGGGCCGTTCCAGCTAATGGACGCTATCGGTCTCGACACCCTTCGGGGAATCCATCATTCGGTCTCGCGACACTTCGGGGATCGGGTGATGCACATGGAACGCCTCTGGCCGCTAGTGGAGGCGGGGTATGTCGGCTACAAGGGCGGTCGCCGTGCCGGTACCAACGGCTTCTACTTGTCTCAGGAGAAACCGGCGGTCGATGCCCGAGTCTACGGCCTGCTCGACCGGGAGGAGCGCGGGGCGGGCCCGACACCCTTTGAGATCTCGGTCCGCCCGATCTGGCAAATGATCAATGAAATCGGCCATTGTCTGGCCGAGGCCGTGGTCGCGTCGGCCGACGACGCAGATCGTGGTGTGGTCCTCGGGCTCGGCTGGCCGGCCCTTCACCGGGCTCCGCTGGCCTACGCACGCTGGGTGGGTGTCCGCAACATCGTCGAGCAGTTGCATGCCTGGGCTGCGCAATACGGCCCCCGCTTCACGCCTAGCCCGGTGCTGTGCGAAGTCGCTCAGCCTTCGAGGATGACCACGGCGGCCGCCAGCCCGGGTTGATGACTCAAGCTGACGTGAATCTTGCGCACCCGTTTGCGGCGGGCGTGGGTGGCCGCTGCCCCCGCGAGCTTGAGGGCCGGCCGCCCGCCACGCTGCTCGACCACTTCGACCTGCCGCAGCGACAGCCCGCGGACCCAGCCTGTGCCGAGCGCCTTGAGGAAGGCTTCCTTCGCAGCGAAGCGGACGGCGAGCGCCTGCGCCCGGTCGACTCGGTGCGCGCAGCCCGCCAGCTCGGCGGGACTGTAGACTCGCTCTTCAAACCGTCGACCGTGCGCGGCGAGCGCTCGCGCGACTCGTTCCGTCTCCACCACGTCGAGCCCCACGCCCAGGATCATCACGCGCTCCCTGACCCGCTGACCGGCGGCAAGGCGCCGTGACACTAAGCTAACTGATCGCCCGAGCCAGCTCCCGCACGCAGCGCTCGATGCGTGCATAGCTCTCCTCGAACACCGCCAGCGGCTGTTCCATGGGATCCCGGATCGTGCGTGTCTCGGCTGGCTCTGGGTCAAAGTCACCCAAGACCAACACGTCGCGCTGGGCACGCCCAAAGCGATCACAGATCTCACGGCCCTGGAGGGGGTCCATCACGATGATGAGGTCGGCGGCGCGCGCGCGGTTGGCCGTCAGCAGCGCGGACCGGTGCGTGGAGAGATCCACGCCGTAGGGCGCGGCCACCGCGACCGCCGCGGGGGGCGACGGCCGACCGGAGCTCAGAAAACCAGCGGACTCGACCCGCACCCCGTGTCGAGCAAACACGGGGCGAAGCAGGGCGGCGGC
>VBGG01000172.1 GCA_005883405.1 Chloroflexota bacterium
CTCGAGGAGCTGGACGTCAGGATTCCAGGCCCTGCCAACGTGTGATCAGGTCCAGATGGATGCCAAACTGGTCGAGGATTCTGACGACGATGTGGTCGATCAGGTCCTGAATCGTCTGCGGGCGATGATAGAACCCGGGCACCGGCGGCAGCACCACCGCCCCGGCCGCGGTGACCTGCTCCATCAATCGCAGGTGGCCCAGGTGCAGCGGCGTCTCGCGCACGACCAGTACCAGCCGGCGGCGTTCCTTCAGGCACACGTCGGCGGCGCGTGCGATCAGGTTGTCGTTGTAGCTATTGGCGATGGCCGACAGGCTCTTCATCGAGCAGGGCGCAACCACCATGCCGTCGGTGATGAAGCTCCCGCTGGCAATCGAGGCCGCCACGTTGCGCTCGTCGTGGAGCGTGTGCGCCAATGCGGCGACGCTGTCTGGATCGCGATCCATCTCGTAGCGGATCGTCATCCGGGCGGCATTGCTCAAGATGACGTGCGTCTCGATGTCCGGACGCTGCTCGCGCAGGATCTCCAGCAGTCGCACGCCGTAGTGCGGTCCGGTCGATCCTGACAGGCCAACGATGAGGCGGCGCGGCCCGGTCTGGTCGAACAGGGGTACGGGTTGAGCGGCCGCGTCCATGTGACACGTAGTCTAAAGAGTTCGGATGGAAGACTCGCTCGAACGCGTCACGGCGGAGGTGATCGAGTGTCGAAAGTGCCCGCGACTGGTCGCCTGGCGCGAGCAGGTCGCCCGCGAAAAACGTGCCGCCTTCAAGAATGAGGAGTATTGGGCGCGGCCCGTGCCCAGCTTCGGTGATCCGAACGCGGAACTGTTGATCGTCGGCCTGGCGCCAGCGGCTCACGGCGGCAACCGCACCGGCCGCATCTTCACCGGCGACCGCTCGGGCGACTGGCTCTTCGGCGCGCTGTACCGCGCCGGCTACGCCAACCAACCCACCAGCGTCAGCCGCGACGATGGCCTGCGGCTGACCGGCGCCTACATCGGTGCCTGCGTGCGCTGCGCGCCGCCAGCGAATCGCCCGACGCCCGAGGAACGGGACAACTGCCTTCCCTACCTGATCCGCGAGCTACGACTGCTGACAAACGTGCGTGTGATCGTGTGCCTTGGCCAGTTCGCGTACGAGTGCGTGGCGCGCGCGACCGGCCTCAAAGCCAGACCACCCTTCGGCCACGGTGTTCAGGTGACGCTGCCCGACGGCCGCCGGCTGATCTGCTCATTCCACCCCAGTCAGCAGAACACGTTCACTCGTAAGCTAACAGTCCCGATGTTCGATGCGATCTTTCTCCGCGCGCGGACGCTCGCGCAGCAAGTTGGGTGAAGAATCGAGAAGTCGCGTCCGCGCTCAACGAGCTTGCGGACACGATGGAGCTGCTGGGCGAGGACCGCTACCGCGTGGCGAACTATCGCGACGCCGCCACTCGTGTCGAGCACCATCACGAGCCAATCGAAGTCATGGCCGACGAGGGGCGTGTCGAGCAGCTGCACGGGATTGGCAAATCGATCGGCGCCAAGATTGTCGAATACCTCAACACGGGTAAGCTCGCCGCCATCGAGGAGCGCCGACCGCGCGTACCCGAGGCGGCCCTGCGTCTCATGAAAATCCCGGGCATCGGTCCCAAGCGAGCGATGCAGTTCGCCCAGGAGCTCAACGTCCAGACCGTGGCCGACCTGCAATCAGCCCTGGACAGCGGTCAGATCGCGGCGTTGCCGCGGTTGGGTGAAAAGGTGGCCGCCGCGCTGCGCCAGGAGCTTCAACGCCTCGAGACGCGCTCTCAGCGTCTGCCGCTGGCGATCGCACTACCGGCCGCGGAGGAAGTCATCCGGCAGCTGCGGCAGGCCTGCCCGGCGGTCAAATCGATCCTGCCAGCGGGCAGCATTCGTCGCTGGAAGGACACCATCGGTGACATCGATATTCTGGTGGCCTCGACCCAGCCGGAGGAGGTGATGCGGGCATTCGGCTCGCTGTCCCTGGTGAAGCAGGTGCTCGGCGCCGGTGACACTCGCTCGTCGATCGTCACCGTGAGCGATGTGCAGATCGACCTGCGCGTCGTGGCGCCCGAAAGTTTTGGCGCGGCGATGCAATATTTCACTGGCTCCAAGGAGCACAATGTGAAGCTTCGCGCCATTGCCATTCGCAAGGGTTTGAAGCTCAACGAATACGGCGTGTTTCCCGCGGACGACGACCAGAAGAATCTAGCCAGCCGCAGCGAAGAGGAGGTCTATGCCGCCATCGGCGTGCCATGGATCCCGCCCGAGCTGCGCGAGGGCGCCGGCGAAGTGGAGCTTGCACGCGCGGGCAAGCTGCCGCGCCTCGTCGAGCTATATGATGTGAAGGGCGACCTGCACACGCACACCCGTTTGACGGATGGCTCCAGCACCGTTGCCGAGATGGTCCACGCGGGGTCCGAACGCGGCTACGCCTATCTGGCGATCACGGATCACAGCCAGGCGCTGGGCATCACCGGCGGGCTGACGGAGGACGAGTTGCGAGCGGAGCATGAGCAGCTGCGCGCGCTGCAGGCGTCCTATCCGGACATGCGGCTGCTGTGCGGGGTGGAGGTGGATATCCACATCGACGAACGGCTGGACTGCAGCGATGCGTTTCTGGAGAGCTGCGACATCGTCGTCGCATCGATCCACTCCGCGATGCAGAAACCTTCGGCTGTTCAGACTGGTCGTTTGCTGGCGGCGATCAACAATCCGCACGTGGACGTGATCGCGCATCCCACCGGTCGGCTGCTGGGCAAGCGACCGGGTTACGAGATCGACCTGGTGGCGGTGCTGGACGCGCTGGCGCGGACGGGGACGGCGATCGAGGTCAGTGGCCAGCCGGAGCGCCTGGATCTGGACGCCGACGCCGTTCGCGCTGCCGTCGAGCGCGGAGTCATGCTGGTGCTCGACACCGACGCACACGCGCATGACCAGATCGCCGGCCTGATGCGTTACGCGGTAGGCACCGCCCGCCGCGGCGGCGCCACCGCCGAGTCCGTCTTGAACACGCGTGACTACGATGCCCTTCGCCGCTGGTTGGAACGCCCCAAAAGCTGAGGGGACCTAGAAGTTCGGCCGCGGTCCTATGGAATGCTCTTTATAAGAGGATGAGGCCGCGGCGGGCGGCGATGGTGACGGCTTCGGTGCGGCTCGAGGCGCCGAGTTTGCCGCACAGGGAAGCGACGTGGAATTTGGCGGTGTTCTCGCTAATGCCCAGGCGGCGGGCGATGCCCTTGTTGGGCAGTCCCTGGGCGACCAGCTGCAGCACCTGGAGCTCGCGCGCGGTGAGCGGCTCCGTGAGTGGCGCCGGCGCCGCCAACGAGGCCGGCACGGCAAGCGAGGTCGACGCGATCGGCAGATCGAGCAGCACCAGCCCAGCTTCAGCTGAGCGGACCGCCAGATCGAGCTGATCTCCGTCCACGTCGCGCGCCAGGCACGCCCAACCCCGCAGCCCGGCCCGCGCGAGCTGGTTGGACATGCCGGGCTCGTCCGAGAGGATCACCGCCGCCCGCGGCGAGTCGGAATAACGCTGGGCCATCAACGCGTCGAGCACCGGCGCGCTCGGCGCGTCGAGGACCCAGATCGTCCCGTCAGACGACTCTTCTTCTGGAACGACCGTATGGCCGTGGCTGGCGAGCATGTCGGCCAGGCCGAGTCGAATGCTCGGCAGCACGGCCAGCACGGTGACGTTGGCCACCTCTACTCGCGGGTACCTACCGTCACATTCAGGTCGCGCAGCTCGCCGCCGCGCACGACCGAAGCGATGACGGTCGAGCCGACACGATTCGGACCAAGCATTCCCTGGAGGTCATCGGCGTTGTTGACGGACGTGCCATCCAGGCGCACCAGGATATCGCCCTGCAGGAAGCCCGCCGTGGCGGCGGGACCACCTTCGGCCACCTGGACCACCAGCAGGCCGCGCTCCTGGCCGCCGGTGAGGTCCTTCGCCTGCTGTGACAGCGTCACCGGCTGGCTGCCGACGCCGAGATAGCCGCGCGGCACCTTGCCATGCTTGGCGATCGTATCGGCGACCTGCGAAGCCAGGGACCACGGAATGGCCACAGCCGGCCCGCCGAAGCCGAGCCCACTGGTGATCATCCCCAGTACAGCGCCTTCGGAATCGACCAGCGCGCCGCCCGAGAAGCCCGGGTACATGACGGCGTCAACCTGAATGAACCGCTCGAGCATGCCGCCGCGGCGAGTTCTGGCGGGCCCGGCCAGCCCGGTGATCAGCCCCAGACTGGCGTTTGGCTCTCGCCCTGGCCTGCCCACGACGAGCGCGAGGGCGCCCGTACGCGGATCGGCCTGGGCTGGCCTGGCGGGCGTGAGCGAGCCAGAGGCGATGCGCAGGATGGCCACATCGGTGGCCGGATCGCGGCCGACTACGCTGCCTCCGACCTCGGAGCCGTCGGGCAAACCGATGCGGATCGAATCTTCGCGCGCGGGGTCGACGACGTGGTCAGCGGTCAGGATCTGGTCGCTCGCCAGGGCGATACCGGAGGCGGGTGGTCCGCGTCGCGCCTGGACGCGCACGGTCCAGGCTCCCGCGGCCTGCACGGCATCGGCGAGCTGATTGGAGATGGTGGTGAGCTCGGACATGTCCGTACTCTACGGACTGCCGCGGGCGCCGCCATCCCCCTCGCAGGTAGACCGCCGCTAGTCAGTTCAGGTAGGAGCCGTTACGGCGAGCGTCGCGGCTGAACCCTCAGCAAATACCTGGCGGAGCCGGCGGCGACACCGGCCCCGGGGCCCGCCACGCTGGTGCCGGCCGCGGAGCCCGCCACACCGAGCTCGACGCCCGAGCCCGCCACGCCGACTGCGGAGCCCGCGTCACCGACCTCGACGCCGGAGCCCGCCACGCTGACCGTGGAGCCCACCACACCGACCTCGACGCCGGAGCCCGCCACGCTGACCGTGGAGCCCACCACACCGACCCCGACGCCGGAGCCCGCCACCCTGTTGTCGTTCGAGCAGCCGAGTGGGGCGGCGGTCGCCAATGTCATCAAGACGGTGCCATTCACCTGGCCATCGTGTATTGGATGAGGAGGAGCACGCGCATGCAGAACTGGATCGCCATTCGCCCGGCCGTCAACGGCGCGGGTGTGGCTGTCGCGGCAATCGCAATCGGTCTGTTCGGATTGCCGCTCGCGTTCGGCAGGTTGCCGGAACCTGCTCAGGCGCTCGTCTGGCTGGCGGTCGCCGTGGTCGACTGCGTATGCCTGTTGCTGCCGACGCGAGCTTTCGAGAGCGCCATCGCGCAGCTCATCGCGCGGTTGCCGGGTCGCGGCCAGCGGTCAGCGTCGAGCAACCATCAGACGACCCGCGA
>VBGG01000665.1 GCA_005883405.1 Chloroflexota bacterium
CTTTACGATGGCCGGCAGCGGTTCGTACTCCACGTCGATCAGATCGACCGCATCGCGCGCAAGCCGCCGATCGGTGACAACGACCGCGGCCAGCGGGTAGCCGACCATCGTCAACACGCCATCGGCTAGCGGTGGCAGCGGCGAAAGGTGATGCTGGGTGACGCCGCGTGCGCGACTCGGGATGCGCGGTACGTTCCTGACCTGTTCGCCGGTCCAGACCTCCAGCACACCGGGCGCCTGTCGCGCAGCGCCGACGTCGAGGTGTGTGAGCCTGGCATGGGCGTGCGCGCTTCGCAAGAATGCCACCTCGACTACTTTGTGCAAGGGCAAATCCTCGACGTACTGTCCCTCGCCACGCAGTAAGCGCGGGTCTTCGACTCGCTTTCGATGCGCGCCAATCTCGTGGCGCATCTGGCTGCTGGTACTGGCTGCGATCATCTTTGAGAAGCCCTGCAACTCGTCATCAGAAACCTTTAGACGGCAGCGCAGCTACCCGCGCCCTGATTGTCTACGCAGATCGGGATCTTCACCTCTGACGCAAGCTGGTTGCCTGTGAAGCCCGGCACGACACGATGGTCGATGGCGTGCACGTGGTACGAGAGGATGTGCCATCCGTCGGGGAGCAGGGTGGTGTCGAGGGCGAAGGTCACCGCCTCCTTCTGGCGCAGCTCGGCCGGCAGCGGCTCTGCCTGCGGCGGCGAGAGGTGCTGGGTGACCCAGTAGTCCTTGTCGTCGACCTCGACTTTGATGGCGTGATGGTGGATCTCGATCGGCTCATCAGTGTGCGGGCAGTTCGGCACCTTGCAGACCAGCGCGAAGCCACGAATCGAGATCGTTCCGGAGACGGTCTGACCCAGCAGGTCGGCGCCGTTCTCGAACACGCTATAGCTGTACTCCACGCCGCCGTCGAACCACGCGTGCCCGTCGATCACGTCGGTGCGGGTGGTGGGCAGAGCCAGGTGGTTGCCGGTCATCAGCTGGTCGCTTTCAGGCGGCTGGACCTGGCTACCGAACCAGATCATGGTGTCGAAATTGTCTCGGGTTTCTTTACCCTTGATACCTGGGATCAGCAGGCCGGCGAAGGGCGTCTCGGATTCCTGATAACTCTGACAGATCGCTCGCTGCTCGATGGAGCCCGCTGGGAGCGCGTCGCGCGTCAGCGTGTGAAACGTTTCCAGCGTAGGGCCGTCGGCGGGCGAGAAGCGGACGTTGGGATTATTGCCGAGGTTGTACTGGAGTGTAGGGAGGGTAAGCGTGTTACGCGCGGAGCCGTGCCCGGCCAGTTTGCCAGGTAGCAGGCAAGTCGCCGTGACCGGCACGGACGAGCCGGGCGGATAGACGGCGCCCGGCTGAACATTCTTCACGACCGTCCACAGCTGATTGTCGAAGAACCGGTCGGTGGGTCCCCACCACGCTCCGGAGGCCGCTACGTGCGTGTCCCCCGACGCGACGATGGTCTTCAGGAACTGATTCACATAGACGTCGGTGTCGGTCACGTCGACCGGTGGCCCGAGGCCGGCGGGCTGGTCTTCGCCTGATTGTTGTCCGATGACCGCCGGAACACTGACGGCCCACAATGCGCCGCAGCAGAGTGCGAGCACTGCCACGCGCAGGGCCGCGGGCAAGGATTTGTGGACTCGAGCTCGATGTGCCAGCATGCTGATCTCCTCCCTGGGGCCAAGCGCCGCTTCGAGCAAGCTATCTGGTCCAGATGCAGGCGGTGGCATGCGTCAGCACCTGGAAGCCGTGCTTTTCGAGGATCGGGCGGCTCGTGCTTCTGGCGTCCACGGTGACGTAGCGGACGCCGCGGTCGTTGGCTTCCCGCAGCCGGGCCGTAAGAAGGGCGGTGTAGAGCCCGCGACGGCGGAGCTCGGGCATGGTCGAACCGCCCCACAGGCTGGCGAAGGCCCGGGCTCCGGGGAACCGGATCCAGCCGCAGGCAGCTGGGGTTTCGTCGACGTACGCCACATAGATCGAGATGCAGTCGGGATCGTGCGTCATTTCGTGGGCAAGCCGATTTACCAGATCAAGGCGATCTTCGCCGTCTACGCGTCTTCGGATTGACGCAACATCGCCAAGGTCGTCGCTCCTCTGGAGTCTCTTCACAACAAGAGAAGGTGTCGCGAGCTGCACTATGGGTGGTGGGTATCGGAGGTCCACCACCATGATGGTTTCCGTTTCGTCGATCGAGAAACCGTGCGATATGAGGCGATCGATAAGGTCTGCGGGAGTGTCGTGTGCGTACGCCTTCCACTCCAGGTCCTGGCCCAGCGATCCGAAGTAGGCGATCTGGTCTTTGATAGCCGCGTCGGCGGTCTCGGTCGACAGTTGAGAGTAGATGATCGTGCCAGTATGGCCGATCAGGTCGACGTGGCGAACCAGGTCGGGGAGCTCTTCGCGACGCAGGTCGGGGGCCGTCGCTGCGAAGCGCTCGTCGTGGTCGTACAGAGCTAGAAGGTCAGCCACGAGATTACCCGAGCGAGGCTATTGCATCCAACTGCGGCCGATCAGGCTACCACGTTTCTGAATCGCCATGCAGGCCGTCTGGCACGAAGTCGTCGTGCCGCTCAGGACTGGCTGGTACCCTGGGAGCCGTCCCGCCAGCCGGGACAGGGAGAGGAGCGAAGCATGCACACGCGCCAGTCAACAGTTGAGCTCGTTTCTGCCCGCCTGGTGTTTGCCGCGGTATTTGCGTTTGCGCAATTGCTGGGCCCGTTGTCCATCGCGTCAGCCAGCGCTGCCGCTGCTCTCGAGGCGCCAGACTCAGAGGCAAGCCAGCCGGACTTCGGTTCCAACGTGATGATCTTCGACCCCAGCATGTCGACGGCCACCATCCAGGCAACGGTGGACGCGATCGCCGCCCAACAGGTCTCCAACCAGTTCGGACCTCAGCGATATGCGTTGCTCTTCAAGCCCGGCACCTATGGATCGACAGCTGCCCCCCTCAACTTTGATGTCGGTTATTACACAGCCGTGGCGGGTCTGGGCCTCTCCCCGAAGGACGTCGTCATCAACGGGTCAATAAATGTCCGCTACCAGTGCCTCGGCCCGCATAAGACGAATTGCATCGCCCTGGTCAACTTCTGGCGATCGTTGGAGAACCTGACCATCACCGTGTCCAACCCGCTCGGCTGCCAGCATGGCGAATTCTGGGCGGTGTCGCAGGCGGCACCGATGCGTCGGGTCCAGGTCAACGGGTTGCCACACTGATGGACTTTTGCACTGGTCCAGCATTCGCCAGTGGCGGCTTCATCGCCGACTCGCAGTTCACCGGCAGCACCATCGTCAACGGCTCACAGCAGCAATGGCTGGTCAGGGACAGCGTGCTCGACGGTTGGACCAATGGCGTCTGGAACCAGGTGTTTGCAGGCGTGGTGGGGGCGCC
>VBGG01000663.1 GCA_005883405.1 Chloroflexota bacterium
CGTCGGTGCACATCCAAACCGACGAAACGCGTGCCATCCGTCACTATTTTCGGTCTGATTCAAATCACCCTCCCTCATGTTTGTGCCATCTCCGGACACCACAGGATTTGGGGCGCTGTTGAGGGCCACCGGTGCCACACACCGATTCGAGGCGGCCCGGTTTCCCTGCCGGACCATGAGCAATGAAGACGAGCACGTGCAGGGTCTTGCAGGTGAGCGTCGGGATGGTGAGGAGGTCGGCGGCCCACAGGTGGGTGAGCGTGGTTGCGCCAGAACGTCCGCCATCCGCCATGACTTCGCGGTGCAGGTGTCTCTGCCCGACAGGGTGTGTCCAGGACGAGGACGCGTGCGACTGCCCCGGCCTCCTCTAGGAACGCGGCCGAAAAGTATGAAATGCCTCGAAATCTCGGTGGCCGCGTTCCTAGGCCAATCTGTCAAAGAAGTTCGGCCGCCTGCGACTTGTGCCGAAAAGCGGCTTGTCGGCCGAACTTCTAGGTCTCGCTAAGGTCGCCACCGCAGCACGTGTCCAGTCCCTCGGGCTACTCGGCACCTGGTCCGGTTACAGCGACGGTGGCGGACTGGTCGGCCTGGCCACCCCCTCTCGCTCCGTCTCGCGGGACCGCCCCGCGTGGCGCGCCAGGCGGCACAGCGCGACCTTCGACCCAGGCTTCCAGCTCGCGACCGGCGATGTTCCGGCCGCCCAGGCCGAAGGCCAGGGCTGCAGCCACCGCGACGGCGCCCAGCAGCAGGGCGAAGGCGAGGCTGACAATCTCGTTCGCGACGCCCATCTGGCGCAGGCCCATGGCCACGGCCAGGCCGATGATCGCAACGCGCGCAACCGTCGAAAGGGTCGTCGCGCCCTGCACGTTGCTGCTGCGCACCGCTCTGGCAACCAGGTCGGCCAGGTACAGTCCGATGGCAATGATGATCAGGCCCAGCACAATCTGGCCGGCCAGCACCAGGAACTGAGCCAGCAGGTCAGACAGCTGGAGGAAGCCCAGCTGGCGAGCGGCCTCGATAGCGGCGAAGAGCATGATGGCCACGAGCACCACCTGGCCAGCCACCTGTGATGGCGAGCGCGTCGTCGAAACCGCGGCGGATGCCCCGGGCGCGGTGGCCAGCCCGGTCAACCCCAACCGGGCCGGCAGCCGGTCGAAGCCGATGCCGGACAGCAGACCAGCCACCAGGTTGGCGACGAGTCGTCCGACGACGTAGGCGATCACCAGCACGAGTGCCGCCGCCAGGATGTGCGGAATCGCCGCCAGCAACGTGGCAAGCACGTCGCTTACGGGTCGGGTGACAGCATCCAGGCCCAGAGCGTTCAGCGCGGCGGTCAGCACCGGCAGCAGGATCAGCACATACACCAGCAGCCCGACCAGGTCCGACGGTCGTTGCATGCCAGCCTGCGCAAGGCCGACCCGGTCGGCGAGCCTGTCCAGGCCGGCCGCGGCCAGCAGGTTCGTGACGATGCCTCGAACGATGCCGGCCACGAACCAGCCGACCAGCAGAATGACGGCCGCGGCCACGATGTTGGGCAGGTAGCCGATGGCTTTGTCCAGCATGCCGACTACCGGCGCAAGCAAGCCGCCCAGGTTTAGCGCATCCAGAATGGCCGGCAGGAATAGCAGCCAGACCAGCCAGTACACGACGTCGCCCAGCGTTTGCGACAGCGGCACGCGTGCCGCCGCGGTGTTGGTCGGCGAGCCAGCCGGCCGACCCTGCGTTGGCGCGGGCTCCTCACTCAAACGTTGATCCAGGCGCATGGCCTGGAGCGCGCGTGTCACCAGCAGGCGTAGGACCGTCGCCAGCACCCATGCCAGCACGATCAGCACGGCGGCGCCCGCCAGCCGTGGCAAGTAGGCGAACACTTCGCCAAGCAAGGCGCTCAGCGGCGCGGTGATGAGCGTGAGCCCGAGCGCCTGGAAGAAGGCGAGCAGTACGAACAGAAATAGCAGCCAGAAGATGACCGTCTGGGCGACTGCCGCGACGTCGAGCGGCGTGCCGCCACCCATTAGCCCGGCGAGGCGTGCGTCGAGGCGCGTCCGTCGCAGCGCGGCGGCGACCGCGCGCGAGATAAGTAGGGCGACCAGCCAGCCAACGATGAGAATGACGACCGCTGCGACGAGGTTCGGAATGAACGGCCCGACAATCGGCACCTGCTCCACAACTGGCATCAGCAATTCCCCTTTCCGCTAGGCCGCGTGGCTACGCGCAAGCTCGCGTGAACGCACCCGCGGCACCCACCGAAGCCGCGTGTGCCTAGATCCTGCTAACCCTGGGATGGGCGGCATCTGCCGCCGGTCGTCCGCGCCTTCCACCACTGTACGGCTGCCGGGCGGTCCCCGTGCGCTCGCTGGCATTCGACGGTGGACAGCCCGAGCCACACCCGCGATCGCCAGGTTCGCGCGAATCAGCCCACGTCTGGGTCGAGCACGTGGTCGCCCCTCGCGCTCGCCGCCGTGTACCCTCACGCGCGTCGTCACCCGGGAGTGGGTCTCAGCAGCCGCGCGTGCCAGCAACGCGCGCATCTGGCCGCAGCCGTCAATGGCGCGATAATTGTGGTGCCAACGGCCGCCGATCCGGGCGTACATCTCGTCCACCCGCCAGCCAGCACTGACCGGTTTGCCGTATTGACGAGCCACGTCGACAAACACTGGCAAGAAGCGCTCCAGCCAACGGTAGATGGTGCTCTGGTCGACCACAATTCGGGGCTCGGCCAGCCACTCGCTCACCTCGGCGTAGCTCAGTCGGTAGAGCACACGTACCGCTGACGGGCTCCCGACTGCGGAGGTACCGGTGGTGGGTTCGTTGGTCGACGTGCTTCTCGCCAGGTTCCACCGCTACCTGTTGGAGGAACGCGGGCTGGCGGCGTCGACCGCGGGCGCTCCCACCCTCCTTGCGTTCTTCTCCGACCGGTTGATGGGGGCAGCGCAGCGCGAGCTCGCACACCATCGCTGCTTACCGTGACACCATCCGTCTCCCGCTCCGCTATGCGGCCTATCGGACGCAATAAACGGCCTTGTCAATTCGATATTGCCGATGCGGCTGACGAGTCTCTGTCGAGAGGGGACCTGAAAGTGTGCGGCGTTGGGTAGCATAGGAAGGCCGCGAGCACGATGAGCGTTTCTGCAGCCGACCGGGCCAGCGAGCTGAGCGCGCTATTTGCGCCTCGCTCGGTGGCCTTGATCGATGCTTCGGCCGACCCGCAGTCGATCAGTGCTCGACCACTGCGGCTGCTGCGGCAGCACGGATTCGGCGGTGCACTGTACCTGGTGAACCCGAAGTACGCGGAGCTGAACGACCTTAGCCCCGTGCCCGCAGCAGACGTCGTGCGATCGCGTCGCGGTCGTTCGCATCGATGCGCAGCTCGGGCCGGGCAGCAGCGGCCGGCTCGACCGTCGGGGAGGGTGGCATGCGGCTCGGGCTGCGATCCGGACGAACGACGACCGGCTCGGCGAGGACAACGCGGTGGGCAGGGTAGCGCGACATACCCCGCCTCCGGGCAAGAAGCGTGCTGGCCGCGGGGCAAGAGGCGCCTGCGCCGGCTGATTTCCCCCAGTCGGGGTCCTGATCTCCAGGTTCGGGGGGCAGTCTGGTGCACAGCCTGGCGCTAAGCGCGGCTGGCCGGCTGGGGCGTCGCGCGTGGG
>VBGG01000168.1 GCA_005883405.1 Chloroflexota bacterium
GAGCCAGGGCATGAACGCGGTGCAGTCGCAGGCGCTGGGGGTGATGATCGCGGCAAAACAGGTGGCGTTGTCCGCGGCGGTCATGGGCTTCGACGACGTGTTCCGCGTCACAGCGGCGATCACCCTGCTGGCCATCCTGCCGGCGCTGTTCATGAAAACCCGCCGCGCTCCAGCCGGTCGCGGGCCGACCATCCTCGCCGATCAGACGACGTTCTCGCGTTCGCACCGTTCGCGCGTTCTCGCGTTCGCGCGTTCGCGCGTTCAGAGCGCCGATGAGGCACGCGCCAACCCGGGACGCTGTCGTTCTCGCGTTCGCGCGTTCGCGCGTTCAGAGCGCCGATGAGGCACGCGCCAACCCGGGACGCTGTCGTTCGCGCGTTCGCGCGTTCGCTGTTGAAGTGAGTGGAACGTACGGACATGTAACGCTCACTCAGTTCAGTCCCGATAGGAGTCAGCATGTTAGGAGCAAACATGCGTATTCGACGATTCGGCCGCCTGCTAGGGGCGGCAGCCTTGCTTGCCGTGGTGGCATTGCCGGGCACAGTATCCGCACAGGGCGGCCTGCCCGGCGGCGGCGGCGGCGGTGGTGGTGGTGGCGGCATTGCCGTTCCCGGCATCGTCCTCGGCGGTGGTGGCGGCGGTGGTGGCGGCGGTGGCCTGCTGCTGAACCTGGCGTTCGCGCCCAACCCGGCGTTCCCACTCGCCTCGGCCAGCCTCGGGGTGAGCACCGCCCGCGCCGACCTCACCCTCAACACCACGGGTTTGCCCCAGGGCAGCCTGGTGTGTCTGAAGGAGAACGCGACGACGCTGGTGGCATGCGCAGTGATCGACCCCTTCACGGGCGTCGCCGCATTCCCGCATCTCGCCCTCACGTCGATCAGCCTGCTGCCCGGCAGCACCTTCTCGATCGTGCAAGGCCTCGCCGGCGCCACGATCGCGTCGGCTACCCTGCCCTGACGCAGAACCCGACCGCTTGCGTCAACGTGAGCGGTCGGGCGACCCCGGTGAGATTCGAACTCACGGCCTCTACCTTCGGAGGGTAGCACTCTATCCGCTGAGCTACGGGGTCGTGTGCGGCTGATTGTAACCCGAGGCGCGGGCGACGTGGCGGACGCGCTGGAGGACCGTGATCGTGGTGAGTATGGCCAGTGCGGCCAGCACGAGCTCGAGCGCAATCGGCAAAAACGGGGTCAGTAGCAGGCCCACGCCGAGGAGCACGATGCGCTCGGGCCGCTGGAACCAGCCGACTTCGGCTGCTTGGAGTCCCACCCCTTCGGCGCGGGCGCGCGCGTAGCTGACCATCAGCGATCCGACCAGGGCCAGGTACGTCAGAGCCACCCCGCGTGGGTTAACCGTCGCCTGGTAGTACCAGGCAATCCCGAAGAACACCGCGGCCTCCGCGTAGCGGTCGGACACCGAATCGAGAAATGCGCCAAAGACGGTGACGCGGCCCGTCGCGCGCGCCAGCGCGCCGTCGAGCGTGTCAGTCGCGCTGAACAGCCACAGGCACACCCCCGCTGCCACGAACCAGCCCTGAGCGATCAGCACGCCAACTGAAGCCGTCAGCAGCGAGCCGATGACGGTCAGCGCATTCGGCGTGAGACCCAGCCGGCCGAGCCATCGAGCGGGTGTCTCGGCGTACGTCCGCGAAACCCGTTTGAGCTCGTTCAACTGCGCCGAACCACAAGCAGCGCCAGCAGCGTCTGCTGCTCAACGGTCGCCTGTCGAAAGATCACCCCACGCGGTCCCTCCGGGGTAATTGATCATCAGACGCGCATGAGCATGCCCGCCATGCGCCGCACGCGGGCGAAGCGTACGCGCTGTGGCTCGGGCTCGGCCTCGCGCCGTTCGAGCACCTCGACGTAATAGTCGAGCACCTGCGACGCCACCCGAGGCCAGTCGTACCAGCGGTTCGACCAGCAAGCCCTGCTCACCGTCTGAGACGACATCCCGATACCCGGGGATGTCGGATGCCACGATCGGCGCCCCGGCCGCCATGGCTTCCAACAGCACGATGCCAAAGCTCTCCTGGCCCGTGTTGGGCGCGCAGAACACGTCGGACGACTGGTAGTAGCGTGGCAGGTCCTCGGCCGGGACGTAGCCCGCGAACAGCACATCGGACGCCGACCAACCCTGGCGGGCGGCAAACCGCCGATAGCCTTCGAGCGGCCGTCCGCGACCGACCACGACCAGGCGCGCGTTCGGCTGGCGCTCCAGGACCATCGGCCACGCCCGCAGCAAGAACTTCAGGCCCTTGCGTTTCTCCAGGCGCCCGACGAACAACACCGTCGGTCGGCCATCCGAGAGCTGCTCCAGGCGCGGATGGCGCGCGTTGAAGCGCGGAAAGTCGATGCCGTTGGGGATCACCCGATAGTCGGCAGGGAAGTACTCGCCGACGAAATCGCGTGCCGCGCTCGACACCGCGATGTGTCCATGGAGCTTGCGGAAGAACGGTCGCAGGATCGGTTTGCCGTAGAAGTACGTGAGCGGCGTATTGCGGAAGGCGTGGAACGTCCCGATGTTGGCCGAGCTCGAATGCCGCAAGACCGTCAGGGGCAGGGCAGGCATCATCGGCTCGTGCAGGTGAATCAGGTCGAACTGCTGCTCCTGGAGCAGGCGCTTGGCCTGCAGATACGAGCGCAGCGACAAGGTGATGCGAGCCACCGAGCCGTTGGCGGGAATCGAGACGACGCGGCCGATGCGATGCACGGGCGCGTCGAGCGCAACGAAGGGCTCTGTCTCGTCGTCCGAAGAGGGCGCCACGATGTGTACCTCGTGGCCCCGCGCGGAGAACTGTTCAGCCAGATGGGCGACATGCTCAGTGACGCCGCCCGGGTAGGCAAAGTCGTAGGGAGAGACGAGGGCGAGCTTCATCGCCTGCCGCTCCTCACCCGGGCTGCGCCTGGGGCCAGCGCCTCTGGAAGACGGTCCATTGCTCCGGATGGTTGCCGACATAGTACTCCAGGCGTTTGGCAACAGCCTGAGTTAGCTGGAGCACATCGCGTTTCGCATCGCCTGTACCTTGCAGTGGCGGCAGCGGCTCGATGAATGCATCAAAGCGGCCACGCGCCGTACGTAGCGCGACGGCGACGAGGATCGGCGCACCCGTGCGCACCGACAGGGCTGCCGCGCCATCAGGAAACCGCGTTGGCGCTCCGAAGAACGGAATGATCGGTCCTGTTCCGCTCACGTCGCGGTCAGTAACCAGCCCGAGCACCTCGTTGCGACGCAGCGCCAGGAGGAGCTCGCGCAGTGCGGGGGTGCCCGCGGGCAGCATTCGGGCGCCCAATGCCCGCCTGTGGCGGGCGAAGAACTCAAACAGCTCGGGCGGTTCGAGCGGCTCCAACAGGCCGGTCATCGGATAGCCGAGCGCTGGCAGGATCTGGCCGGACAGAGAGACACTGCCGAGATGGGCGGTGGCGCAGATCGCTCCGCGCCCGGCGTCGCGCGCGCGATCGATGTGCTCGGCGCCACGCAGGTCGACCAGATCCAGGATCTGCGCGGCGGTGAAGTTCGGAATCGTGAGCGTGTCCCAGTAGTTCAGCGCGCCATTCTGGAAGACCCTCAAGATTTCTACACGCGAGGGCTGCCTGCCGAGGACGTGGCGCAGGTTGTCCTGTACCGCGGCTCGCGCCGCGGGCGCACTCGCGTACCAGGCGACTCCTGCCGCGCGCGAGATGCGATCGCCCACCGGGTAGCGTGGCAGCGCGTCGGCCGCCGCGCTGACGGCCTTTAGCGCAAGCAGCAGCAGCCGAGTGTTTAGAGGAGGGGTTCGCCGCTGACGGGCCACATTCGGCGAAACATAAACCATTGATCCGGATATCGCCGAATGATGCCTTCCAGCCAGCTCATGATGCCCTGCATTACCACCGACGCGTCGTCACCCTTGCTGCCGACGATCGGCGGGCCGATGTGGGCCAGGTAGCCGCGTCCGCGCGGATCACGCACCAGGGCCGCTGGCACGACCGGCGAGCCGGTCCGCAAGGCGAGTGTCGCCGCGCCGCCAGGCACGCGCGTGGTGCGGCCGAAAAACGTCACGGCCACACCGTCCTCCTCGAGCGGACGGTCGACCAGCACGGCCAAGCCCTCTTGTTTGCGGAGCGCGGCGATCATTTCGCGCGGTCCGTTCTCGATCGGGATCGCCTTGACCCCGGCGGCGGTCCGCGTGCGCTGGACACGCTCGTTCCAACGCGCCGGCTCGAGCGTCTCGACCAGCGCGCTGACAGGGCGGCCGCGCGCGGCGAATGCGGCGCCGGCCATGTCCCAGTTGCCGATGTGGCCGGTGGCGAAGACCACGCCCTTGCGGTAGCGGTACGCGGCCTCGACGTGCTCCCAGCCGTCGACGCGGATGTTGTCGATCAGCTCGCGTGACTTCAGGTGCGGCAGTCGCACCAGGTCGACCATGTAGCGTGCGTAATTGGCGAAGGCGGCGCGGGTCACACGGGCCGCCTCGCGCGGGTCGGCCTGCGGGCCGAGTACCTGGCGCATGTTGTCCGTGGCGCGCCTCAGGTGCCCGCGAGCGAACACCTGGAGCACCAGCGGCGTCGCCCCGCCGACCAGGCGATAGGCGATGTCCACGGGGATGAAGCGCATGAGGAACGTCCCCGCGACGTGGAACCAGTACAGCATCCGCCGCTCACGTTAGTCGGTCTCCACAGCGTGGGACAAGTTGCGTTCGCGCGTTCGCGCGTTCCCGCGTTCAGAGCGCGGATGAGGAACGCGCCAACCCGAGACTCATAGCCTTCCTGAGGGGGGGGCTCCGGAGCGCACCAACGCTGGAACGCGCGAACGCGCGAACGCTCTGAACGCGCGAACGCGCGAACGTTTGTTAGACTTGCGCAGTGCCTGCCGAAGAGCTGACCGACGCGCTTCAGAGCCTTCACGGCCGCATCTCGACGCTCTCTGGTCTGACCAGGCCGCCGCCCAGCAGGTAATGCGCGAGCTTTCGACGCTCCGCGAAGAGCTCGAGCCGTGGCTCAATGTCGAGCGGCGTGCCCGCGACACGCTCGAGTTGGTCGAGCTGGCTGCCCTCGAAGACGACCAGACCATCCTGGGCGAGGCCGAACGCGAGCTTGGGCAGCTGACCAGGGAAGTCGATGAGCTCGAATTCAAGCTGCGTCTGAACGGACCGTACGACCGCTCCGACGCGATCATGACCATCACTGTCGGCCTGGGCGGAGTGGATGCCCAGGACTGGACCCAGATGCTGATGCGCATGTACCTGCGCTGGGGTGAGCGGCACCGCTACCAGACCGAGATTCTCGACCTGGCCGAGGGCGAAGAAGCTGGCTACAAGAGCGTGACGATCACGCTGCGCGGTCAGTACGCCTATGGGTATCTGAAGGGCGAGCGAGGCAATCACCGCCTCGTGCGGCTGTCGCCGTTCGACCAGGCGCACCGACGCCAGACGTCCTTCGCACGGGTCGAGGTCATGCCTGACGTCGGCGAGGCAGCCCCGATCGACGTGCGTGACGAAGACGTCGAGTTCGAGGCGTATCGATCGGGCGGGCCCGGCGGCCAGAACGTCAACAAGGTCAGTACGGCCGTGCGGCTGCGCCACAAGCCGACCGGTATCGTCGTCACGGCGCAAACCGAGCGCTCGCAGCTCCAGAACCGCGAAAACGCCATGCGCCTGCTCAAGAGCCGCCTCGTCGAGATGGAGCTGGAGAAGCGCGAAGGCGAGCTGGCGCAGCTGCGCGGCGAGCACATCGACGCCAGCTTCGGCACGCAGATCCGCAGCTACGTGCTGCACCCGTACACCATGGTCAAGGACCTGCGAACCGAGTACGAAACCAGCGACGTCAACGGCGTGCTCGACGGCGACCTGGATGCGTTCGTCGAGGCCTATCTGGCCTGGAGCGTAGGTCGCGAGCAGGTCGATGCCGCCTGAGATCGTCGTCGTCGACTACGACGCCGGGAATCTGAGAAGCGTGCAACGAGCGCTCGAGGCGGTCGGTCAGCGGCCACTGGTCACCAGCGACCCGCGCGCTGTCGAGCGGGCCGAGGCGCTGGTGCTGCCCGGCGTTGGCTCCGCCCAGGACTGCATGCGCAAGCTGGCAGCGCGCGGGCTCGTTGAACCCCTCAAGGCGTACGCCGCCTCGCGACGGCCCTTCCTCGGTGTCTGCGTGGGTCTTCAACTGTTGTTCGACGGTAGCGAGGAGGGCGGTGGGGTCGAGTGTCTTGGCATCCTGCCCGGCACCGTTCGCCGTTTTGCTGCTGACCATAGCTTGAAGGTGCCGCAGATCGGCTGGAACGCGGTCTACTTCAAGTTCGATCATCCCCTGTTGCGCGACATTCCTGGCGGCAGCTACTTCTACTTCGTGCACTCCTACTACGCTGATCCGGCTGAGCCCGAGATCACCCTCGGTTACGCCGAGTACGGGGTGGACTTCACCGCGATCGTGGCCCGCGACAACGTGCTCGCCACCCAGTTTCACCCCGAAAAGAGCGCCGACATGGGTCTGCGCATCTACGCGAACTTCGGGCGAATCGTCAGTCGTGACTTCCTTCACGCCGATTCCCGCGGTTGACATCCGCGGCGGGCGCTGCGTGCGGCTGGTGCAGGGCGACTTCGCTCGGGAGACGCGCTATGCGGACGATCCGGTGGAGATGGCCAAACACTGGCAGGCCGAAGGCGCACGGCGCTTGCACGTGGTCGATCTCGATGGTGCGCGCGAAGGTGCGCGGCGTAACGCGGCGGTCATTGGGCGGCTACTGGCGGCGGTCGAGATCCCGGTCCAAGTGGGCGGCGGGATCCGCTCCGTCGACGACGCACGCGTGCTTCTCGAGGAAGGGGCCGACCGCGTGGTGGTCGGCACCGCGGCGGCCGAACACCCCGAGGCTCTCGCGGAATGGGTAGCGGCCATCGGAGCCGAGCAGCTCATCATTGGCGTTGACGCACGGCACGGCCGCGTCGCCACCAACGGCTGGCTGAACGTGACCGACGTCGAGGTTACCGACTTCTGTCGTCGGCTGAGCGCAGCTGGCATCCGTCGCGTGATCTACACCGACGTTGCGCGTGACGGCCTTCTCAGCGGACCCGACATCCAGGGCACAGTCGAAATCGCCCGGATACTGAGCGTCATCGGCAGCGGCGGGGTGGCGACCGTGGCGCACCTGAACTCGCTCGCCCAGGCTGGCGCGGAAGGCGCGATCGTCGGCACGGCCCTGTATGAGCGCCGCATCACCCTCCAGCAAGCTCTGTCTGCTCTATGCTGACCCGCCGCATCATCCCCTGCCTCGACGTGGCCAGCGGCAAGGTGATCCGCGGCGTCAAATTCTCGGCCGACAGAGTCGTTGGCGATCCCGTCGAGCTCGCGGCCGAGTACAACCGCCAGGGCGCCGACGAGCTCGTCTTTTACGACATCACCGCCTCGGCGGAAGATCGCGGCCTGATCATGGACGTGCTGCACCGCGCGGCGGGTGAAGTCTTCATCCCCCTCACGGTCGGCGGCGGCGTGCGCACCACGGAACAGATGCGCGACCTGCTGCGCGCCGGCGCGGACAAGGTCAGCATCAACACCCAGGCAGTGCTCAACCCCACGCTGATCGCCGAAGGCGCCGACCGCTTTGGGTCGCAGTGCATCGTGCTATCGATGGACGTGCTGTGGAACGCCGAAGATGGCTTCTACGAGATCGTCACCCACGGCGGACGCAACCGCACCGGCATGGAAGTGATTGACTGGGCCACTCGTGGGGTCGAGTTAGGCGCGGGCGAACTGGTCGTCAATTCGATCGACGCCGACGGCCCGTCGTGGCCAGCGGTGGCGCCGGCAACCTCGAGCACATGTACCAGGTGCTGTCAGAAGGCGGCGCGGACGCCGCGCTCGCGGCGAGCATCTTCCATTACGGCGATTTCACGGTCGCCGACGCGAAGCGCTACCTGGCCGAGCGTGGCGTCGCGGTGCGGCCGGCATGAACGTCGACGCGCTCAATTTCTCGATGGACGGCCTGCTCCCGGTGGTGGTGCAGCATCACCAGTCAGGGGCGGTGCTGATGGTCGGGTTCGCCAATCGCGAGGCGGTGTTGAAGACGCTGGAGAGCCGACACGCGTGGTTCTTCAGTCGCAGCCGACAGCGTCTGTGGGAAAAGGGCGAGACCAGTGGACACTATCTCGACGTTCGAGGGCTGCGCGTCGACTGCGATGGGGACGCCCTGATCTATGTGTGCGAGCCGCACGGGCCGACGTGCCATACGGGTGAGTCGAGCTGCTTCTTCGAGCGGCTCGACGATGTGCCGGCGGCCGAGACAAGCGGGGAAGCGGCCGCGATCCTGTTCGACACCATCCGCAGACGGCAGGCACAAGCCGACCCGAGCGCATCGTACGGGGCGCGGGTACTTGCGGAGGGCGTCGACCGCGTGGGAAAGAAGGTGGGTGAAGAGGCGACCGAGGTCATCATCGCCGCCAAGAACGCCGATCCCGCCGAGCTTGCCCACGAGATCGCCGACCGGTGGTTTCACACGTTCGTGCTGCTCGCGCAGCAAGGCATGGAGCCGGAAGACGTGTGGAACGAGCTACGCCGCCGACGCCACTGACGCTTACAGGCCGGTTCGATAAAGGACGAAGATCGTCAGCACGAGAGTGAGCACCTGGCCAGTCCCCAGTACGAGCAAGCCGCGGTTCAGGCCGCGCTCGAAGGTGGCCATGCGCTGGTCCATCACCTGGACAACCTCCGCCAAGCGGCGGTCCATCACCTGGACAACCTCCGCCATGCGCTGACCTATCACCTGGACAACCTCCGCCAGCTGGTCGCGCGTCACGTAGTCCGTGCTCATTTACCCGATGATCGTGTTATTGGTTGCGCGTTTTCGTTCGCGCGTTCCCGCGTTCGCGCGTTCAATGGCTCGAT
>VBGG01000664.1:0-6475 GCA_005883405.1 Chloroflexota bacterium
TATGCAGCGCGACCTCAATGCAGCCATTGGACAGGTAGTTAAGGCGAGCCAGATCATTTCGCATTTACGCACATTCGGCCGGTCAGCTCCTACGATCCACGAAGTAGTCTCTGTCAAGGCCATCATCGTCCAGGCTGTGTCCTTGCTGCAGGAACAGCTACGGTTACGCAACATCGATGTCCAGCTTGAATTGTGTGATGATGACGACAGACTTGTCCTGGGTAACGCAATCCAGCTCGAGCAGGTATTTCTAAACTTGCTGACCAATGCCCGCGATGCCCTCGCCAACTCACCGCGCAAAGTCATCCAAATCAGTAGTTGCGTCGAACGCAAGATCATCAAGATCATCGTCAAAGACACGGGATCAGGTATTCCAGCCGGTCTCGAACGTCGCGTCTTCGACCCATTCTTCACAACGAAGGAGGTCGGCGCAGGGACAGGCCTGGGCCTGTCCATCACGTACGGCATCGTGCGCGATCACCAGGGCACCATCTCGGTCGACAGTGCGCCAGGCGAGGGTGCTGCATTCGTGATCGAGTTGCCGCTCGCGACGACCGTCGACGGTCTGGGCGACCCGGCATGAGGAACGCCCGCGTGCTGATCGTAGATGACGATCCCGCGCTGTTGGAGGCCCTCTCAGAAGCCCTGCAACTGCGCGCGCCGGGTCTTGTGGCGGAGACCGCGGATGCCGCGGCCGCTGCCCTGCAACGCGTTTCCAGTGATAACTACGATGCAATCGTCGCTGATATCAAGATGCCCGGTATGGATGGGCTGGAGCTGCTGAGCCGGGTACGAGAGCTCAGACCCGATGTCCCAACACTGCTCATCACCGGACATGGTGAGCAGGATCTTGCCGTTCAGGCTCTGCGCGGCGGTGCACATGATTACATTCCGAAGCCGATCGATCGCGACTACTTCGTTCGCTCGTTGCTCCATGCGATCGAGAGGCACCGACTCAGCCAGAAAGTGGCGCGACAGAAGCACGCATTGGAACAGCAGACAAAGAAGCTTGAAAGCTGGCTAGAGGACCGCACCCACGAGCTCCGCGACCTGTACCAGCGTGAGGCACTGGCTCGTGCCCAGCTCGAGAAGATCAGCGCTGAGCTCGAGGCGGCGCAGCGTCGGCGTGACGAGCTGATCTCAATGATCGCCCATGATCTGGGCACACCACTGACGACATTGCGTGGCTATGCTGAGCTGCTGACGCGGCCAAACGTCTCGCCCGCGATTCGGGACCGCGCCAGAGCGGTCATCCTGTCGGAGACGAGCCGCATGGCACGCCTGATCCAGGACCTGGTGAGCGATTCGGAAACTCCTCGCGCGGGCTTCTCGATTCAGCTTGGCAGGTGCGATCTGGTCGAGCTCGTCCGCGAGCAGATCGAAGTCGCAGCCACTCGCTCGACGCAGCACACTCTCATTCTGGATGCGCCCGGGCGGCTTTCGATGAGATGTGACCGTGAACGCGTGGCACAGGTCTTGACGAACTTGCTCGGCAATGCGATGGCCTATACGCCGCCAGGTGAGATCCGTGTTCGACTATGGGGCGAGGGCCGCGACGCACACGTCAGCGTTCGCGACTCTGGACCCGGCATTCCGGCCGAGAAGCTGAACACCATCTTCGAGCCCGGTGTACGCCTTCAAGGCCACGCGCGGCACGGCGCAACCGGAGCAGGATTGGGCCTGAGCATCGCGCGGGACATTGTCGA
Source organism: Chloroflexota bacterium (assembly GCA_005883405.1). Classification (GTDB taxonomy): domain Bacteria; phylum Chloroflexota; class UBA6077; order UBA6077; family CF-72; genus CF-72. The sequence continues at coordinate 1,707 of VBGG01000664.1, forward strand.
AGCCCATGGCGGGCGGATCTGGGCTGACAGTCGCCCAGGTGACGGCACGACGTTCAGCATTGTGTTGCCGACTTGCCTCGAGGAGCACCAGCCAGTCAGCACTCGGTCGAAGGCGCCGCGTACCTCTCCTCAACGAGCTGGTAGCCGAACCCCCGTCGGGTGACCAGGCGCGGCCCCGGCACGACGGCGGCGGCAGCGAGCTTGGCTCGAAGACGGCGCATGTGTACGTCCATTGAGTGGATCACCCCCTTGTCGACACTTCCCCAGATCCGCTCTGCGAGCTCGTGCCGGCCGATCACTTCCGTTGCCCGAGCCGCGAGCGCGCACAGCAGGCGGTACTCGGTCGGCGTGAGTTGTACCACCTCGGATCCGATGGTGACCCAGCAGCGCGTCTGATCAATATTCAGACTACCAACCCGCTGAATCCGATCACTGCGAACAGGTTCGGTGTATGCCGGCCCCGGTCCACGGCGCAGGGCAATGTCGATACGCGCCTGCAGCTCGTCGAGCGAAAACGGCTTGGGGAGGAAATCGTCCGCTCCGAGGTGAAGGCTAATCGCCGCATCGTCTTTCCGCTTCGTCGCGCTACAGACGATCACTGGCACGCTGCCACGTCGTTTGAGGTTTGCGCACAACACCAGCCCATTGCGGTCGGGCAGGATGAGGTCCAACACGATCACGTCGGGACGCAGCTGAGCGACTGCTGCTTCGGCCTCGCTCCCCCGATCGACGTGCCAGACGGTATAGCCTCTGTCGCGCAGCGCATCGGACAGCATTGCAGCCAGGCCAAGATCGTCCTCGACGAGCAGAACCTGGGCCGGAGGCCGCTCTGTGACCACGATGCCCTGCCTCGGCGAGTCGAATTGCAGTACGCGTGCCGTCTTGCACTGGCGCGCTTCTTCGCGCGTTTGCAACCGCGCCGGCGCTCGGCGTGTTGATCGTTCTGGGGTTGTGGCTCGGTGCCTACGGGAAGCGCTCTTCCGCCACCGTCGAGAACGCCGTGCCGTCGGCTGGCGCCACGTTGACGGACACTGTCGCTGCGCCACCGCGCCGCGGCGCGCGCAGCCAGTCCGTCGCGGGGACGACCACCGAGTAGCCGACGCGACCAGCGAGCAAGCCGCCATCTGGCAATGGACGGAAATCAGCGGCGGTGACGGTGCGCGAAGTCTGCCAGACAGCGCCGTCGGGCTCGCGCAGTTTGATCTGCAGGTCACCGCTAACCGTCGTCTCCTGACCGCCGCGATCGACTACCACGAGATCGATACGCGAGCCGGCCACGTCAGATTCCATGCTGACGCGCGATACCGCCACGGCATCGCGGGCGACGATTTCGGTGTGCAGGAGGCTCGAGCCGATTTGCCACGCGAACACCAGCGCGAGCAATGCCGGCAGGCCGATCATCACCCAGGCGCCGAAGGAGCGGCGCGATCTCGTCAACTGTGAGCCTTGACCGAAGTTCTGACCGACACCTGCGCCACCAGGAACGGCAGTTGTGCGGGCACGAGTGCTGGCGGCAGCGGCGACCATCAGGGTGTTCCTTCCTAGCGAGCCGCGGCGAGCGGCGTCCTGCTCGCGCGGTGCAGGTCGAGGGCTGGCTGCAGCCCCACCTGTCGCACGACATCTGCAAACAACATGAGACCGGGATCGACCTGTTAGGCGCGTGCGATAACCTCACGGCTGCGCAGCGTTCGACCAGCGCGGTCCTCGAGCGCGGCGACGTACAGCGCAGCTTTGACGCTCTCCGGATGGCGCCCCAGAATCGCGTTCGCCAGATCGAACGCGTCACGCTGAGCCCCGGCCGCAAACAGAGCGGACATCAGTGACAACGCCACCGACGGCTCGGAACGCTCGGCGCGCAGGCGGCGCAGCGCCTCGGCCGCCTCGTCCTCGCGACCATGGCGCAGCAGCGAGATCGCATCGGCGAAGGGTGACTCGGAAAGCTCGCCGGTCAGCTTGACCAGCGCGCGGCGGATCGCCTGATTGTGCGGATCCAGCTCCCACGCGCGCACCCACTGGCTCACGGCCGAATCGTTGTCGCGGTGCTTCTGGTACCAGATCGCCTGGCCGACGTACGCCAGCGCATCCTCCGGATCGTAAGCGGCGCACTTCTCGAAGGTGGCCAGCGCCTCGTCCGCGTCCAGCTCGAGCTGCGACCAGGCCAGGATCCGCAACGCAACCAGACAGGTCGGCATGCTCTTCAGCGCGCGCGAGGCCAGCGCGGCAGCGTCCTCGAAACGATGCTCGAAAGCCGCCCCGCGAGCGTCGGCGATCAGGTGGAAGATGTCGGACATGGACTAGTCGTTCTCCAGCAGGAACTTGGCAGGGTCAGCTTCGACGGCGGTTCGCAAGTGTTCGACGGCTCGTCGGAGCACCGCCGAGCGGTTCAGGCGCCTGGGCTCGACGTGTTGCATGGCTTCGATGATGCCGTCGATAGCGCGCAGGTGAGCATCTGACAGGTACACCGTGTGTGCCGCGTAGTGGCGCCGCGGACGGTCCAGCTCCATGGCCACAGGCGCATCGGGGGTTTCGTTGGCGACGACGACCGGGTCGGCGGCATAGAAGTTCTCCAGGATGGAGAGCTGCTCGACGACGCGCCCAGTCAGGATGCTCAACGCGATACTGGGGCGACGGTTGCCCGTGCCGTTCAGCATCTGTAGCTTGGACGTCAGCAGCAGCTCGCCGACGCCCTGTCTCATGACGAGGCGCCGAGCCACCGTTGCCATGATTCCGCGATGAAGGTCTCGAATTTGGGCATTTCCGCCCGGGCGAGCTGCACCGCCACCAACTCGGGTTGGACGTCGGGCACAGGCGTCGCCAGAACCGGCAGATCGAGCAGATGCTCGGCGAGCTGGCCGTTCTGCTCGGCGCGTGCGGCGAGCGCGGCGAAGTCGGCTTCGTCACCGCACACCTGGAGGACTTCGGCCGCCAGCCGACGGTAGGCCGCCGCGGCGGGGCTGCCGCTGTCGAAATCAAGGATGCTGCGTCCAGCCCTGGCCGTCTCCTTCAGCGCCACGTGGAGCCGCACCTCGGTCGCGAAGACGTTGACCTGATTCGCCAGACTCGAGCGCACCGTCTTCACCACGTCCCGCGAGTGGGCGGTCCGCTGGTCGACGAGCGTCAGCAGCACGCCGTAGATGCTCAGGTCGGGGTTGAGCTGCTCGCGCACCGCGGCGATCGTCTCGAAGATCTGGGCCAGGCCCTGCATGGCCAGGAAATCGGCCTGAACAGGGATGACTACGCCGTGTGCGGCGCGCAGCGCATTGATCGCTAGCAAGCCCAGGCTCGGCAGGCAGTCGATCAGGATGTAGTCGTAGTTTGCTTCGACGCTTTTGAGCAGCCCGGCTAGCATCGACTCGCGGTTCATCGCCGAGACCAGACCCAGCTCAGCCGCGGAGAGCGCCGCGTTGGCAGGGACGATGTCCAGGCCAGACGGGGTATGCACGACGGCGCCGGCGATGCCAGGTCCGCTCGCGGCGCGGCCGCGCGCGGCGAGCCCGAGCAGGTCGCCAATGCTGGGATACGCGGCGTCGATGTCGACGATGCCCGCCGCGACCGAAAGGTTGCCCTGCGGATCGAGATCGACCAGCAGCACGCGTTTGCCGGCCTCCTGCAGGGCGGCACCCAGATTCAAGGTGCTGGTGGTCTTGCCCACCCCACCCTTTTGATTGGCTACCGCGATGATCGGCACGCTGCCGCCTCCTTGCTGTCCTGATGGCGCAATGTGGGCGGAGTCTAGAGATGAAGGCGCGCGCTATCCATAGCCGTTTGGTACCAGCCGCGAACCCTGAAGGCCCCGCCCCGGGTGGCCGATGGTTTAACGCCCTTTCGGATCAGCGCACGGGAGTGGGTGTCAACGCGCCGGACGGCGGCGCGGTCGCACGCGTCGCGGGCGTGAGGGTTGCTTGGGAAACCGCGGTCGGCGTCGCCGCCGTGCCGAGGGGTGCCGTACCGAGATCCCCGGCTGGAGTCGGCGCCACGGCTGGCTCGGCCGCGCCCCCCGTCTGGACGTCGCCCGCGGGCGGCGCCACCGTCGATTGCGGCGTGGTCCGGTCGGCCGTCGGCGTGGTCGGGCCGTTGACCACCTCGTTCACCACATCCTGCACTCTGCCTCGCTCGTCCGCTGCTATCGGGTGCCAGTTGACTGGACTGAGCGGCCCGAGCCCGACCGGCGCCGCCCCAGGCGCGCGTCCTGGCAGCGGGAATTGCGGCAGCCACATGAACCCGAGCAATCCGGCGACGGAGACGAGGCAGACTGTGGAGACCGCACGCCGCACCGCCGTCGGTTTGCCCCAGTTCCACATCCCTACTGTGAACCGGCGTCCCAGCGAGAACAGCGTGTACCCGAGGCCGGCAAGGGGGATGAACAGCAGCAACGCTTGGCCTGCCGAGGCCAGCAAGCCAGCGACGTCGCCACCGGTCTGGGCAGCCGCAAACGCCTGGCCCTGCTGGCCGAGCGAGTCCCACGCCGTGGCCAGCACGCGCGGCACGCTGCGGATCATCAGCACCACCAGGAGCAGCAGCAACGGGATGGTGATCAGCGTGTATACGGCGAAGACGATCTTGGCCCACCATTTGAGGGGCGGAAGCTTGCGGCCTTTCCATGCCTTGATCGGCACCACGCTGCGCACAAACGCCGCCATCTGCGAAAAGAAGTCGGGTATGCCGGTAATATCAGCCAGTGTCCAGTAGCCGTCGAGGCGCAAAAACGGCAGAAGCTGGTGGAGGATCTCGAGATTGATCATCAACACCAGCAGCAGCAGGAACTCCTG
>VBGG01000664.1:6693-10076 GCA_005883405.1 Chloroflexota bacterium
GGGGCGTACAGCGCATCATGCACCCCACCGCTAATGCCGTGCTCTACATAGAGCCACGCTTCGGCCAAGACGCTGGTCACCACCACTGCCAGCAGGACGGGTGGCCAGTACACCCACCGCAGGATGCCGGTGACGGGCATGATCGTCTCAGGCCTGATCATCTTCATGCGCATGTTCAGCGCAAGTGGTGACGACACGTTGGTGGCCACAGGCGCGACAGATCCATCGGCCATCTCGACCAGGCCACGTGGGATCAGCATCTGGGCGATGAGGGCGCGAATGGTCACCGGATTGACGGGCCTACCTGCTGCAGAGATCGTCTGGGCGATCTCCTCGACCGTCTTGTTGCCGCTGCACTGCTCGGCGACGCGATACAGCAGCTCCGTGATCTGGACGTAGCCGGCCCCCTCCCGCTCGAGGAGCCACGGTGGACTCTCGAACGCGCTCTCCTGCATCTGGCCGGCGAGTTTGACGCCGGCTGCGAGTCGGGGCCTTTCCGGCAACAGCCGCCCGTCGGCGCCCGGTTGTGGCGCCGACTGGGCGGCCTGTTCCGTCGTGGTTGGCGACGTCGTCAGGGCTTAGCCGATCCCCTGGTAGATCGGGGCGTACTGATATGCGCCGGCAGCGGCGATGGAGCCGTCCGACAGGACGTTGAGCGCCAGCGCCGCATTGATCGGCGCCGCGACGTTGGCGTTGACTAGCGACATGGCCTCGCGATTCGGCAGCTCCGACATCTCCTGCTGCTCGATGTCGGCTTTGTTGAACGTCTGTTGCGCCAGCTCCTGCCCGCAATCTGGGCACGTAGTCGTGACCTTAACGCGCTGGTGGTCGTGTTGATCCTGCTTCTTGAGTTCGTTTTCCATTGGTTTACCTCCTGATAGCCTCTAGCTCGGTGGGGCTGGCGGTGCGAGCACGCCCTGGCCAATCGGCGTTACCTGATGTGCGTACGCCCCCGCGATCGACCCGTCGGACAGCACATTTGCCGCCAGGGCAAGGTTGATCGGCAGGGCGAGATCCGCGTTCACCAGCGACATCGCCTCGCGGTTGGGCAGCTCCGACATCTCTTGCTGCTCGATGTCGGCGCGGTTGAAGGTTTGCCGCGCCAATTCCCGCCCGCAATCTGGGCACTCCGTGCGCACTTCGATGCGCTGGTGCTCGTGCTGCGGGCTCGCCTTTTCGGGCATGTCGACCTCCGGTGTGGGTGAAATTTTCGAGGCAGGTGCGCGCTCAAATGAGACGGCGACACTCTGACCTATGTAGTCGGTGGAGTTGGCTCGGCGGTGTCGCCAGTGGCAGGCGGCTGATCGGCGGTCCGCCCGATCGGGATCCCGACGCCGAACACGCCAGGATCGACGATCGATAGGGCTTCACGAGAAGGCAGGTCGACGATCTGCTCATCCTGCAGCTCCTCGGCGACCGACTCGTCTGGCGATGGCTCAGGTTCGCGCTCGAGACGCTTGTTGGGTTGCGGCATGCCTGCAGGTTCTCCTGGGGTGAGGGTGGCAATCGCCATGCCAGCGCAAGGCGCCTGCCTGCCCCGAGGAACGCATGTTCTACAATGAGTTCATGCCGCGGCCCGAGTACATCGAGATCACCTGCAAGTCAGCCGTCAACCGCGTGCAGGGCATGCCATATCTGAAGTGGTCGCTCAATCCCTACGGCGGATGCGTGCATCGGTGTCGATTCTGTTTCGCCGTTCAGTACAGGGTCGTGGCCGACCAGGGCACGCAGCAGGACTTCGGCACCCGATTGTTCATCAAGACGAACTTCATCGAGGTGCTCGCCCGCGAGCTGCAGCGGCCAGGTCTTCAGGGTGAGCACATCACGCTCGGCACCGCGACCGATCCGTATCAGCCCGTCGAAGGTCGCTACAGGTTGACGCGAGGCGCGCTCACGCTGCTGCGCGACCACGCGAACCCCATGTCGCTGCTGACCAAGTCGCCCATGATCGTGCGCGACGTCGACCTGTTGGCGGACCTGGCACGGGTCGCATCGGCCGAGGTGTTCTTCAGCATCACCACCGTGGACCTCGACCTGTGGCGGACCGTCGAGCCTGGCACCGCCAACCCGTTTCACCGCCTGAGAGCGATGCGCACCCTGCGTGAGGCTGGCGTGCCAGCCGGGGTCATGATGGCCCCGATTCTGCCGGGGCTGACCGATTCGGCAGCGTCTATCGAAGCCGTCGCCGCGGCCGCGCGCGAGCACCGCGCCGCGTACTTCTCGGCCGCTCCCTTGCGGCTAGCGCCGCACGTCAAGGAGTTCTATCTGGGGTTCATCGGTGACGAGTACCCGGAGCTGCTTGCGCGCTACGAGCGGGCGTATCCAGGCACCTACGCTCCAGCTGCCTACCGCGAAAAGCTCGACGAGCGAGTGCAGCGCATCCGCGCCGCGTACGGCTTCGCTGGCAACGCCGAGCGCCGGCGAGCGCCACAACCGCCGCTCATCCCGAGACGTGGCCCGCAGCTGGCCCTCCCGATTTAATCCGGGCTCTGGCGGGCGCGCGCCGGGTAGGCTTGGCGCATGTCAGACACGCACACGCGTATCGAGCCGCGACGCAGTCGTCCGCTGCTTCCCACGGACTATGGCGTTCCCGACGTCGAGGAAGGCATGGTGTCGTGGAGCTGGGCAGTGGAGCGGCTCGAGCAGGCCCGCAACTACTGGTTCAGCACCACTCGCCCTGACGGTCGCCCACATGCCATGCCAGCCTGGGCAGTGTGGCTCGACGGCGCGCTGTACTTCGACGGCAGTCCCGAGACGCGCCGCGGGCGCAACCTGGCAGTAAACCCGGCCATCACGGTGCACCTCGAGAGCGGTGACCAGGTGGTCATCCTCGAAGGCCAGGCGCTCGAGGCGGGCCGCCCTGACCCCGCCTTTGCCCAACGTCTCGCGGCCGCCTACGAGGCCAAGTACGGCGCGTCGCACGATTACCACCCGTCTCCTGCGACCTGGGACAGCGGCGGACTCTGGGTGATGCGTCCGCGAGTCGCCTTCGGCTGGACCGAGTTTCCCAAAGCCCTGACCCGCTGGCGCTTCGGTGAGGACTGAGCGGTCCTGCCGGCGGCAGGCTCTCACCTGGCCGAGTGACCAGGCCACCGCCCCCCCCCGCTGGCGGACGCGCCGCGGGCCCGCGGCAGCGCATGCTGAGCGGATGAAATCCAACACGTTGGCGCTGCTCGGGCGCGCCGTCCAGCCGCTGATCTGGCTTGGGCTGCTGGGGCACTGGCGGCGCGGATGGCCTCGTCTTGTTAGGGCTGCGCTATGCGATCGGCGCGTCCATGCTCGCGTTCTCCGCGGGCATCTGGATGAGCGTCAATCAGGGCCGCTACACCGGCGCGGCCGGCAACATCCTGCCGCTGCATGCGCTCGGTTTTCACGCCTTGCAG
>VBGG01000668.1 GCA_005883405.1 Chloroflexota bacterium
CGGAGCCGTACTGGTCGTGCTGCTGTTCGTCGTCGGTTTTTCCTACCGCCAGACGATCAAGGCCTACCCGACCGGCGGTGGCAGCTACATCGTTGCCAAGGACAACCTCGGAACTCTGCCCGGTCTCACGGCGGCCGGGTCGCTACTCATCTCTTACACCCTGACGGTCGCAGTCTCCGTGGCAGCAGGCGTGAAGGCGCTCGCTTCGGCGTATCCGGTGCTGGACGATGTAAGCGCCGAAATCGGCGTGGCGGTGATCGTGCTGATCACGCTGGTCAATCTCCGCGGTATCCGCGAAAGCGGCACGATTTTCATGCTGCCAACCTACGTCTTTCTGGTATGCATGGCCGCGCTGCTGGGCTGGGGTCTGTTCCGCTTCGGACTGGGTCCGCCGGGTCAACCCGCGGCTGTTCAGCAGGCGGTCGAGCCGCTCACGCTGTTTTTGATGCTGCGCGCGTTCGCCTCAGGCGGCGCCGCCCTGACTGGCGTCGAGGCTATTTCCGACGGGGTTCCCGCCTTCAAGCCGCCGGAGTGGGTCAACGCGCAGAAGACCTTAACTGCGATGGTCGTCATCCTGGCGATCACGTTCAGCGGGATCACCTATCTGGCGAACCGAATGGCAATCGTGCCCGGAGTCGCCGAAGCCGGACACGAGGCCGAGACCGTCGTTTCGCAGATCGCTCGCGGCGTGTTCGGCGACACACCGCCGTACTACGCGATGCAGTACGCAACGTTCCTGATCCTGTTCCTGGCTGCCAATACCGCCTATTCAGATTTTCCACGCCTGGCATACTTTCTCGGCCGGGACAAGTTCCTGCCGCATCAATTCACATTCCGCGGCGACCGGCTGGCGTTTTCGGTCGGCATTGTCGTGCTCGGCATCGCTTCATCGCTTGTTTTGTGGAGCTTCGGCGGCAGCATCAGTCGCCTGATCCCGTTGTACGCGTTTGGTGTTTTCAGCGCCTTCACGCTGTCGCAGAGTGGCATGGTCATGCGCTGGTGGCGGCGGCGTGAAACCGGCTGGCAGCGCAGCATCATCTTCAACGGCGTCGGCGCGCTTGCCACGTTCCTGGTGCTGCTGGTGGTCGCCACGACCAAGTTCATCGACGGCGCCTGGATGGTGGTCGTACTGCTTCCTCTCGAAGTGCTGCTATTCCGGGCTATCCATGCCCATTACACCCAGGCCACCGCCGAGCTCGCGGCAGAGACACCGATCGACCCGGAGGAGATCAGCCATCAGGTGATCGTTCCGATATCGTCGCTCAACCAGGTGGCGCTCCAGACGCTGGCGTATGCGCGCTCGATTGCGCGCGGACCCAACGATGTCGTCGGTGCGGTGCATATCACCGACGATCCTGATGAAGCTGAAACGTTACGGCAGCGATGGGAGGAGTGGCAGTGTGGGGTCCAACTCACGATCATTGAATCGCCGTATCGATCCTTGGTCGGGCCGTTGCTGGCGTACATCGATGCCATGCACGCCCAGCACCCGGGCAAGACGCTGACGGTTGTCCTACCGGAAATGGTGCCTGCGCACTGGTGGGAGCAGGTGCTCCACAACCAGACGGCGCTCCGTCTCAAAGCGGCGCTGCTCTTCCGACCGGGCATCGTCGTCGCAGACGTGCCGTATCATTTGCGCCGCCGCAGCGCAAACGGAGCAGCACTTGTTCGGGCTGCTCAGAAGCCCGAGGCGCGCACCCCCAACGGCGCCGATCGCCGAAGCGGTGCGCCCCATCGCCCGCGTGTGGTGCGTCGGGCTAATCGGCCGAGAAACGGAGCGTGATCGTAGCGCTCCCGACCTGATCGGCTCGAACGCTCACACCTGCCGCTCGAGCGGCCAGACGGGCGCGCAGGAGCACCCCAGGTGCTCGAGGGATGAGGACTGTCACCCGACTTACTCCATCCTGCACCAGCGCCGTAGCGAACCTGAGCGTCGCTTCATAGGAAGCCGAAGTCTCGCTGGCCTCAATGCGCTCCCACCAGGCGAGCGGAACAAGATCCGACACGGTATGGCCGAGTGTACCCGTCACACCAGGCGCTAGCCCACTTCGTCGTCGGCCATGCGCCGGTAGTACGCGGCGCGCCTGCTGGTCATCAGGTTCGGCTTCTACACTCCACAGTCATCGGTGAGCCGCGGCGGGTATGCAGGCGACTTGGAGCCGCTACGAGAGCAGGGGCAGCGGAAGCATCCAATGGTAGGCGCCGTTGCCGACCCAACTTGGGCTACGGACGAATGAGAACCGGCCGATGTGAGCCAGCATCAGCGCTGCCAGGAGCGCAACCCGCTCGGGCATGGCCCAGCAGGAGCACGAAGAGCGTATGCGGATCGATCAGCATCAAGAGAGGAGGACACGTCCCGCGTCTGCTGCGCAGGTGCAACCACCTGCCGCCAGTACCCTGACTCAGCAAGCACGCCGGGCCGCTTAGGAACGCGCCAAATACCCAGGTAATAACGAGCGAATAGCGTCACCGTCGCGGTGCCCAACGCTACGCATGCGTCATCGCTGATTAGCGCCGATGAACAAACCAGCACCATCAAGGTGAACAGCGAACCGTCAGCGAGAGGCCGTGCGTAAATGGTCCCACCGGTGGCACTCGGCGATTTGTCGACAGATGAACAGTCCCAGCCCGTGTCCGCGGATCCCGCGCT
>VBGG01000667.1 GCA_005883405.1 Chloroflexota bacterium
AGCCGAACCCATTTCCGATGATGAGCATCTTCGAGAACGCCGTGGCCGGGCTGCGACTCGAGGGCGGGCACCAGCAGCGCGAGCTCGAGGAGATCGGTGAACACGCCCTGCGGCAGGCCGCCCTGTGGCACGAGGTCAAGGACATCTGGAAGACGGCCTCGGGCGCGTCGCTCTCGGGCGGCCAGCAGCAGCGCTTGTGCATCGCGCGCGCTATGGCCGTCGAGCCGCAGGTGATCCTGATGGACGAGCCGTGCTCTGCGCTCGACCCGATCGCCACCGCGCGTATCGAGGAATTGTTGCACGAGTTGAAGCGCGACTACACCATCGCTATCGTCACGCACAACATGCGGCAGGCGACACGCGTCAGCGATTTCACCGCGTTCATGCTGGCCGAGGAAGACCGCATCGGACGCCTGGTCGAGTTCGCCTCGACGCCGGCGATCTTCAACAGTCCGTCTGAATCGCGCACCCAGGACTACATCAGCGGGCGCTTCGGGTAACCCTACATGGCCGACGTCCTGATCCTCGAAGACGAGGAGTCGCTGTTGCAGACCCTCCGTTACAACCTGAGTCGTGCCGGCCACGCGGTGCGCATGTGTACCGACGGGGCCAAAGGCCTCGAGATGGTGCGCGAGAACCCACCCGACCTGCTGCTGCTGGACCTGATGCTGCCGGGCATGGACGCCTCGAGATCTGCCGTCAGGTGCGGCGCGACCCGGCCAATACGGCGGTCAGTCACCTGCCAATCCTGGTGCTCACCGCGCGCGACGAAGAGATCGACAAGGTGGTCGGGCTCGAAGTGGGGGCCGACGACTACCTGACCAAGCCGTTCAGCATGCACGAGCTGCTGGCACGGGTAAAGGCACTGCTGCGCCGGTCGGAGATGAGCGCGCGGTCGTCCGACGCGCCGATGCGGCTCGAAGCGGGCGACCTGGTGGTGGACCTCGGTCCCCGCCGCGCGACGCGCGCCGGCGAGGAGCTGCGGCTCAAACCGCGCGAGTTTGATCTGCTGGTGTACTTCCTGCGCCACCCGAGCGAAGTGCTGACCCGCGAGCGCCTGCTGCGCAATGTGTGGGGCTACGATTTCTCGTCCGCCGATACGCGTACGGTCGATGTCCACGTCCGCTGGCTCCGCGGCAAGATCGAGGACGACCCCACGACGCCTAACCGCATCCAGACTTCGCGTGGCGTGGGATACATGTTCGCGGGGTGACCGCCATGGATCCAGCGGCGCTCGGCGGGAGCCTGTCTCCAGGCTCATACCGCCCGCTGGCGCGCGCTCATTCGCGGCCGATAGCCAGAGGAAATTCCCCGGAGGGGACCCCATTGGGGTATTTTGGCCCGCTCGATTGGCAACGGAGTTTCCTCGGGGAGTAGCACCTCTTGATCGTCCGAATGGTGACGGCAGACGTGCGCCCGGGCGGACTGGCCGGCCCCTGATGGCGGCGAAGCGGACAGCGTGACGGGTCGCTTTGCCTGGCTAACGGTGTGCCTCGTCGCCGGCACGGTCGTGACCATGCTGCTGATCGGGCTGGCGTTCCTGCCGGTCTCGGACTGGGAGGTCTTCGTTCCAGCCGCCGCGCTGGCCGGCGGCGCGGCGGTGCTGCTCGCGGCTACCGCGGTCGAGATCATGGGCCGCCGTCTGGCGCAGCCCCTTCGGCGCATGGTACGCAGCATCGATGCCGGCGAGGTCGGCCAGGCGACGCTGGGCGAGTTCGCTCAGCAGGCGCCGGTCGAAGTCGCACCCCTGCTGTACGCGCTCCAGCGCGCCCAGTCGGGGCAGCGCGGCGCACTCGAGCAGCTCGAGCGCGATCGCGGGCAGATGGCGGCGCTCTTCGAGCACCTGGCAGACGGCGTGCTCGTCCTCGACCCTGACGAACGGATCGTATTGAGCAACCCGGCTGCCGCGCGGCTGCTCGGACGAACGCTCGCCAGCGGTCACGCGCTGTCGGAAGCCGTGCGCGACGCCGAGCTGGTCGAGCTCGTCCGCGCCGCGCCGTCTGGCGAGTCCGCCGTGCACCTGATCGACATGCCGAACGGTCAATCGGGTCGCCGCGGCTGGCTTCAGGTCATCGCCACCCGATTGCCCGACGCCGCGCGTCGGCTGGTGGTGCTGCAGGATGTCACCGAGCTGCGCCGCACCGAGGCGGCACGGCGGGAGTTCGTGGCGAATGTCTCGCACGAGCTACGCACGCCAGTGGCCGCTCTCAAAGCGCTGGTCGAAACGCTCGAGGGCGGCGCGCTCGAGGACGACCCCGAGGTCGCGCGCGACTTTCTGCAGCGCATGCATATTGAGGTCGATGGGCTCGCGAACCTGGTCAACGAGCTGCTGGACCTTGCGCGCGCCGAGGCTGGCCGACTGGA
>VBGG01000173.1 GCA_005883405.1 Chloroflexota bacterium
CGCTCTCGAGCACGCCGGACGCATCGCAGCACAGCACAACCTTGTGCCCGTCCACATTCAGCACACCGGGCGTCTCGACTTTGGCCGGTGCGCCGAGCTTGAAGTCGGGCCCAGCGCTCAGCGCCAGCACCTTGCCCACCAGGTCGTTGTAGGCCAGGTTCGGAAACACGGTGCCCGAGACGTTCGCGGTTAACCGACCAGTCAGCTGGTCTGTTTCGTCGCCGACGTTGTGGTCAAACGTCTGATTGCTGGGCTGCACCGTGACCGACATGTCCGGCAGTGTCTGTTCAGAGCCAGCCTTCTGCTGCAGCTGCGCGAAGGCCTTGTCACGCGCGTCCTTTTGCAGCTTGTCCTGGAGCGCCCGACGGTCGTCGTCGGTGACGACTTTGGCCTGCCGATCCGTCCCGCCGGTCGTCGGCCGCTGGTTGCGGACCTCGAGCTGATCGAGGTCGCTGCCATCGAAGACCGAAATCTCGCCTGGCCCGACGTTGCCGACGGTGCCCGGCTCAACGGCCGTGATGCCGACGCGGACCGGCACGCGCGGCGGCAAGTTCAGGTCCTGATCGGTGACGAACTTCGCACCGCCGTCGACGCGCACCGTGGCGCCCTTCGCCAGCGTGAACTGGTCGGGCCGCTGGCTGATCACCACCACTTCGCCGTGCGCCTTGTCCTGGCCAATCGTGCGATCGGACGGGATCGGCAGACTAGCGGAGACGTCCACCGTTTGGGTCAGGAGCGTTCCCGGCAGCGTCGCATTGGTAGCGTCGGCTGCACTGGCGTCGGGATCAACGGTGATGTCGACTGAGTGGCTGACGCTCCGCGTCTGCGGAACCAGGGTCACCTGCATCTGCGGATAAACCCCCAGTACTGCCGCGGCCGCCACGACGATGAGTCCCACGAAGCTCAGAAACGAGATCGGGTTTGGCAGCGGAACCCAGTCGGGCACGACGAACCGCGGCGGACGCTGCTCGGGCCCGAGCATCAGGTGCCTCAAGGTGCGCAGGCCTCGGCGGGTGCGGAATCCCTCTTGATTCGACAGTCGCCGGCGGGCCGGATCGTCGGTGACCAACACCGTTTCGGACGACATCTCGTTGGCGATGCGTGCCAGGATGCGGAACTCGAGCGGCGTCCGCAGCACCGACGAGCGGCGTGGGATGACCAGATAGATCTCTTCGGCGCTGCTCGACTCCAGCTTCGAACGAATCGTGCCGAGATCGTCGTCGGCATCCAGAAAGACAAGCTCTTGCGACCGTGGGGCGACCTGCGTGCGTCGGAAGAACATGCGTCGACGGCCTCTTAGCGGGTCTGGAGCGCTTCTTCGACTACTGCGTACGCGTGCTGCAAAGCGGCACCTAATTGTGCAGGCTGTGTGCCGGATCCCGTCGCGAAGTCCGGACGGTTCCCGCCACCGCCACCACCCGCGGCTCTGGCGATGGCTTTGACAAGGTTACCCGCGTGCACGCGCGACGTCAGATCGCGTGTGACGCCGACCACGATCGGAACCCGTCCATCCTGCACAGACCCCAGCACCACGACACCCGATCCGAGGTCCTCGCGGACGGCATCGACCAGGCGCTTCAAGTCGTCCTGCGTCGCGTTTTCGACCGCGGCTGCGACTACATTGATGTCGGCAACGCGTCGCGCGTGTGACGCGAGCTTGCCGGCAGCCTCGTGGGCTTGCTGCTGTTGGCGGCGCTCCAGTTCGCGCCTGAGCGTCTCCATCTCGGCCAGCACGGTATCGATGCGACTCTCGAGCTCGTCAGGAGTGCCGGCGCCCACGCGCTGGGTGAGCGTCTCGAGCAGTTGCAGGCGCTGATTGAGGTACGTCAGCGCCGCCTGGCCCGCGTAGGCGGTGATGCGGCGCTTGCCCGAGCCGATGCCTGACTCGCTGGCGATCAGTACCGTTCCGAGCTCACCCGAGTGATGCGTGTGTGTCCCGCCACACAGCTCGCGCGAGTACTCGCCAATCGAGACGACGCGCACCTGGTCGCCGTACTTCTCGTCGAACATCATGATCGCACCCATCTGGCGCGCCTGCTGCATGGGCACGATCTCCCACCGCACAGGCAGGTCGTCCATGCTGCGATCGTTGATGATGCTGGTCACCTCTCGAATCTGCTCGCGGTCAACCGCGCGCGGATAGTTGAAGTCGAAGCGCAGCTGGTCGGGACCGACGTACGAGCCCTGTTGGCTTGTGCCCTCGCCGAGCACGTCCTTCAACGCGCGGTGCAAGAGGTGGGTCGCCGTGTGATGTCGTCGCGCGCGATCGCGGCGCGGCGCGTCGACCTCGGCACGGGCGAGCTCGCCGACGTGGACCTCGCCCTCGGCGATCCGGCCATAGTGGAGGATGTGGTCCGCGCCGTCGAAGCGCGTGTCTTCGACCACGAACACGCCGCCAGGGGTGCGAATCCACCCCGTATCGCCGACCTGGCCGCCGCCCTCGGGGTAGAACGGCGAGGCCTCCAGGATCAGACGCGCTCGCGCTCCCTCCGGAGTTATGTCAAGTACTTTCGCCTGACTTTGCGTGTCGGTCCAGGCCAGAAACTCCGTGGGCGGGATGACGCCCAGCGAGCCGCCTGTGACCCCGATCCCGCCCGCGGCATCCTCTGCCCGATGGAACCGGGAGCGTGCTCGGGCGCGCTCCCGCTCGGCTTCGAGCGCCGCCTCGTAGCCTTCTCGATCGAGCTCCAGACCCTGCTCGCGCAGCATCTCCTCGGTCAGCTCAACTGGGAAGCCGTATGTCTGGTACAGGTCGAATGCGCGCTCGCCCGAAATTCGGTGGTCGCCGCGCGCGCGGGCCTCGCTCATCAGGCGTTCGATCTGCGCCGAGCCCGCCTGCAGCGTTCGATCGAACAGCTCTTCCTCGTCGCCGAGGACGTGCTTGATACGCCGCGCTTCGGTCTGCAGCTCGGGGTAGTGCGGCCCCATTCGCTCGACGACGGCGTCGACCAGATCCGCCAGGAACGACCGCTCGATGCCCAGGCGGCGCCCGTAGCGAATGGCTCGGCGAGCGATGCGTCGCAGCACGTACTCCCGACCGCCGTTGCCGGGGATAACACCATCCAGGACCAGAAACGTCGTGGCCCGCGCGTGATCGGCCAGCACACGCAGCGCGTAGTCAGCGTCCCAGTCGCTGCCGTATTTGACCTTGGCGATGCGCTCGGCAGCGCGGATGATGGGCTGGAACAGGTCAGTGTCGTAGATCGACTCGAGACCGAACGCCACCACCGCGGCGCGCTCGATGCCCATGCCCGTATCGACGTTCTTTTGGGGCAACAACGTGCGGACGCCGTGCTCGTCCTGGTTGTACTGCATGAACACCAGGTTCCAGAACTCGAGCCGACCACAGTCGCAGTCTGGCGGATCTTCCGGAAAGCCGCAGCCGAAGCCGCGGCCCTGCTCGTAGTACAGCTCACTGTTCGGCCCGCACGGGCCCGTCTTGCCCGGCGGCCCCCACCAGTTGTGCTCGTCGCCGAAGCGCTTGATGCGCTCCTGCGGGATGCCCGCCTTCAGCCACAGCTCGTTGGCTTCGTCGTCGGAGTCGTGGATGGTGATCCACAGCCGTTCCTGCTCGAGGCCCATGTGGCGCGTCGAAAACTCGAGTGCCCACGGGATGACCTCTGCTTTGAAGTAGTCGCCCAGAGAGAAATTGCCGAGCATCTCGAAGAACGTGAGATGACTGCGGTCGCCGACTTCCTCGATGTCCGAGGTACGGAAGCACTTCTGGACCGATACGTAGCGGGTGTGGGGTGGGCGCTCCCTGCCCAGGAAGTACGGCACGAACTGCTGCATCCCGGCGGTAGTCAGCAGGACCGTCGGATCGTTGTGCGGGATCAGGCTGGACGACGACTGCAGCTGGCTGCCGCGGGCTTGCCAGAACTCAATGAACTCGGCGCGTATGTCGTCGCTCGTGCGCGTGCGCATCTTCTTGCATGGATGCTAACGCGAGCGTCAGCCGAACAGAGGCAGTTGCCGTTCCCTGGCGACGTTGCTGGTCCAGCGCAGATTGGACCGTCGATGATGGGTCGTCTTGAGCGCCACGTGGCTGAGGCCGTGGCGTCGCAAGATGCGGCTCACGGTTTGTAGCGCGTGCTTCTGCGAGTTGTTCTGCTCGCTGAGATGCGCGAGCCAGACCGCGCGAGGGCCACGCTCACCGCAGACCGCGATCGCTTCGGCAGCTGCCGCGTTTGAGAGGTGGCCGTACGTGCCCGCGACGCGCTGCTTGAGGAAGTACGGGTACGTACCCGTGTGCAGCAGGTGCGGATCGTAGTTCGCCTCGAGGATGAGCAGGTCGAGGTCTCGGAACTGGCGAGCAACACTGTGGGGCACCCAGCCGAGGTCGGTGGCGATGGCGGCGCGACCGCTGCCGGCCTCCAGGCGGAAGCCGAGCGGCTCGCGGCAGTCATGCGGAACGGCGAAAGGCTTGACGTCCATCTGACCTACCGGGTAGGTCTTGCCGGACTCGATCGGCCTGGCCAGCGACACATCCTGGAGCCAGAGTGCGCCGAGCGTCCCGCGCGAGGCATAGATCGGGACGCGGTGCGTTTCCGACAGATACCGCGCCGAGCGGCAGTGGTCGCCGTGTGCGTGGGTGAGCAGGATGCCTGACAGGCAGTCAGGCTCGATGCCGGCTGCCTCGAGGAAGTCTCTGATCTGGACGTACGGCCGTCCGCTCTCCACGAGCAATGCCGTGCCTTCGCTCTCGACGAGGTAGCAGTTGCCGTCGCTGCCGGAAGCGAAGGACCAGATATTCATTGGCTTCCCCAGACGGGACCCCCCTGGGCGACCAGGCCGGCCTCTCGCGCCATCGCTGATGATGTTACCGTGGGCTCTGGCCTCCAACGGGGGTCCCCTCTGGGGCAGAACGCTCAGTGGTCGAAGTAATCTCGCAGTTTCCGTGAGCGCGTCGGATGACGCAATTTGCGGAGCGCTTTGGCCTCGATCTGGCGAATGCGCTCGCGGGTTACGCCGAACTCTCTGCCCACCTCTTCGAGCGTCCGCTGGCGGCCGTCCTCCAGGCCGAAGCGCAGCTGCAGGACGCGCCGCTCGCGGCTGGTGAGCGAATCGAGCACGTCGTCCATCTGCTCTTTGAGCATCTGCCGCGTCGCCACGTCAGCGGGACTCAACGAAGCCTCGTCAGGCACGAAGTCGCCCAGATGGCTATCGTCTTCCGAGCCCACCGGGATTTCGAGGGATACCGGCTCCTGGGCCGCCTTCTTGATCTCGCGCACCCGCTCGGCGCCGAGCTCGAGCTCAGCCGCCAATTCTTCATCGGCCGGCTCACGCCCGATGTCCTGCTCGAGCCGCCGCGAGATCCGCGACAGCTTGTTGATCGTCTCGACCATGTGCACCGGGATGCGGATGGTGCGCGCCTGGTCGGCAATCGCGCGGGTGATCGCCTGTCGGATCCACCACGTGGCGTACGTGCTGAACTTGTAGCCCTTGCGGAACTCGAACTTCTCGACCGCCCGCATCAGGCCGATGTTGCCCTCCTGGATCAGATCCAGCAGGGACATACCGCGGCCGACGTACTTCTTGGCCACCGACACGACGAGCCGCAGATTGGCTTCTATCAGGTCGCGTCGGGCGCGATTGGACTCATATTCAACCTGGACCAGCGCTTCGTCCAGTGTGTCTGGATCGGCGTTTGCCAGGAAGTCTGATTCGAAGACCACGGTCTCCGGCAGCTGACCCTGGCCATCCTGGTCGGAGCACCAGCGCACGACCTCATCGGGCAGGATGTGGCTGATGATCGAGGCCTCGACCAGGCCGCGCTCGGTCTCGTCGAGTGGGGCTTCGGCCAGTTCGGCCACGGCTCGCAAGTGCTCGGCATCGATGTCGGCGAGACGCGCGGAGCGCCGCAGCGCGTCCCAGCCATCGGCTGTTTCCGCCTCGACGCGTGCGTCGGACAACGCGAATCGATACGTGACGCGCAGCCGCCGGTAGAGCTCACCGTACATGGCGCGCACGCTCGGTGGCCCGTCGGCCTCGACGTGGCGTCGAATGACGTCCTGTAAGTACGTGCCCGCCTCCATGGCTCTGGCGAGACGCTTTTCACCTTCCCATGTCAGCAGATGGACCGTGCCGATCTCGCGCAGGTACATGCGGACGTGGTCTTCGTAGCCATCGCCTTCTGTACGCGTGGGAACGGTGGTCGGTGGCTCGATCTCCTCGGCCACTTCAATATCGGCCAGGGCCGCCGGGTGTGGGCCGCTCAACCAGGCGCTGCTCAGCCTGGTCACCTCAGCCTCGGCCGATGGACCCTGGATGGTGTTGTCTTCGCCGGGGATGCCCGGTTCTGTTTCCGCGGTCACCTGGTGCCTGCACTTTCCCGGTCGGGCAGAAGCTGCTGATCGATGGCGGCCATGCCCCGGGCCAGCTCGATCAATTGACCCGTTAACCTGCGTTCCTCAGCGTCATCACCGTCATCCCCCAATGCCCGGATCACCGCGCTGATCTCCATCTTGCGGCGCTCGATCAACTCCTTCTTGATCCATAGCCGCGTTTCTTCGACTCGACTCAAGAGCTCCCGCGTTGATAAACGCTCGACAAGGGCCACTCTGGCCCGCGCGCGCTCGGCGTACGGCTCGAGCTCCGGCGGGATCTCTCCCCCAAGCGCGTTATACAGGGCTCGGCTCTCGGGAAGTATGAATTCCAGATCTGTCGGCACGGTTGAGGCCGCATCGCGCTGAGTGTGGAGTCGCATCAGCAACGCCAGCAGATAATCATCGTGAGCGTCACCACGCAGGGCCGTCGGCTGCGGGCCCGCTGGCGTGTGTGGTGACCGGCTGGGTTGTCGCCTGGCTCTCAGCAGGCGACGGACGGCTTCTGGTTCAACCTTGAGTCGTATCGCAACTTCGTTCGTGTACGAGTCCTGTTCGATCGGGTTGGCCACCCCGGCCAGAACGTCGGCGACTTCATCGGCGGCGGCTGCCTTGCCCCGCGCCGTCGTGAGGTCGTGCCGCGCCTCCAGGCGCTGCAGCACGAAGTCTATAACCGGGGTCGCGGCGCGAACCAGCGCCGGCCACGCGGTGGGGTCCGACCGAATGAGCTCATCTGGATCCTTGCCATCCGGCAGCGACATGACACGCAAGCTGACGGATGAGTCAGCCGCGTAGCGCTGTTGGCGCCGACTGGGCGCGACCACCGGTAGCATCCCGGTACGCAGAGTCTGTTCCGCCACCAGGTACGCGCGACGGCTCGCCGCTTCGCCAGCCGCGTCCGGATCGAGCGCCAGGACGATCTCGTCGACATGGCGTCGGAGCAGCCGCAGATGCCGATCGGTGATTGCCGTACCCAGGGTCGCGACGACGTTGCGGTACCCGTGCTGGTGCGCCATGGCGGCGTCCATGTACCCCTCGACGATCACCACCTGGCGCTCGCGGGCCATCGGCTTGCGTGCCAGATCGAAAGCGAACAGCGTCTCCTGTTTGTGGAATAGCAGCGTGTCACGCGAGTTCAGGTACTTGGGGCCGACGGCGTCGTCGAGCGCTCGTGCGCCAAAAGCAATCGTGCGGCCCTGGGCGTCTCGGATGGGGAAGAGGACTCGATCCCGGAAGAAGTCGTACGGCCGGCCCTCGTCTTCAGTGACGCCGGTCACGCCCGCTGCTTGCAGCTCCTGTTCGGAGAAGCCGTCCTTCTCGAGATAGCGCAGTAAGGCGTTACCAGAAGGGGCGTAGCCGAGGCCAAAAAGCTGCAGTGCCTCGTCGCTGAGGCCGCGCTTCTGGAGGTACTCGCGCGCCCGCGCGCCTGCCGCGCCCCACAGGAATCCCGAGTAGAACGTCTGGGCGCGTTCGAGGATGGTGTACAGGCGCCGCGCCTGGTCCTCGGCCTCGGGATCGCGTCGCTCTGGCAGGCTGACGCCTGTGAGCGCCGCCAGGGTACGCAGCGCCTCGCCGAACTCGAGGTGCTCGCGCTCCATGAGCCAGTCGAAGGCGGTGCCGCTCTTGTTGCAGCCGAAGCAATGCCAGGACTGCGCCTGGGGCCGGACGTAGAACGACGGCGTCTTCTCGGCGTGGAACGGGCAGAGGCCGCGGTAATACGCGCCGACGCGCTTGAGCTCGACGGTGCGGCCGATCAGCTCGACCAGGTCGACGCGGGCCTTGATCTCTTCCGTGACGGTGCTCACGGCGATTCGAAGATTACATCGCGTTCGCCACGTTCGCGCGTTCGCGCGTTCGCGCGTTCATTTTGCTGCCCGACATCTGCGTGGGTGTTGGCAGGCGCCAGAAAGCGCTGCGGCGGAATGATGAACGCGCGAACGCGCGAACGCGTGAACGCGTGAACGCTATGACAGCACCGCCCACGGCCCAGGCACGTAGAAGCGTTCGAAGACCTGGATTGCATAGCGGTCGGTCATGCCGGCGATGTAGTCGGCGACACGTCGCTCGATCGGCTCGTTGCGCGGATTTTCGCGCCACTCGTCCGGCAGATCCTCGGGATGCTTGCAGAAATATTCGAACAGCTTGTGCACGACGAAGTGCGTCTTGGGATCGTCCTCTTTGGCGGCCGAGTCGGTGTAGACGTTGCTGAACATGAACTCGCGCAGCTCGTCGACCACCTCCAGCACCGGCGGGCTCATGCCGACGGCCACGCCGTTGCCAACCGCCTCTTGCCACGTGTGTCCCTCGCCGGTCGCCACACGCCAGTTGAAGTCGACCACGTCGGTCACGAAGGCGGTGATGCGCGAGCCCGAGGTGGTGCCAAACAGCGTGTTTGCGCGCGCGGGGAGCGCTTCAACGGAGATCACTCCAGCCCGTATTGCGTCGTCGATGTCGTGGTTGAGGTAGGCCAGACTGTCGGCGATCTTGACGATCTGGCCCTCCAGCGTGTGGGCGATGCCCCAGCCTTCGGCAGCGATGCTCTCGCGCAGCTTCGAGTGCTTCAAGATCCCGTCGCGGACTTCCTGCGTCAGGTTGAGGCCCTTGCCGTCTTTTTCGAGCAGCTCCACCACGCGCACGCTCTGCTCGTTGTGACGGAACCCACCCGGCAGGCACGAGCCGAGCGCATATTCGCCAGCGTGGCCAAACGGGGTGTGCCCCAGATCGTGACCGAGCGCGATCGCCTCGGTCAGGTCCTCGTTGAGATTCAGGCCGCGGGCGATCGACCGCGCGACCTGCATCACCTCCATGGTGTGCGTCAGCCGCGTGCGGTAGTGATCGCCAACAGGCGCGATGAAGACCTGCGTCTTGTGCTTCAGGCGGCGGAACGCCTTGGAGTGAATGATGCGATCCCGATCGATCTGGTACGCGGTCCGCATCGGGTCGGGCTCCTCCGGAAAGTCCCGATCCGGGCTCTCGCGCGAGCGGGCAGCGAATTTACTCAGCTGCTCCTCGCGCTGCTCGGTACGTCGACGAACGTCGGGATGCGACCGCGCCGCCCAGTCGAACGGAGACGCAATCATCTATCGGTAGGCGTATGCCCCAACGCTGCTTGCGCGGCCGCCAGACGCGCGATCGGGACACGTCCTGGCGCGCAGCTGACGTAGTTCATGCCAACCTCGTGGCAGAACGCGACCGACGCGGGGTCACCGCCCTGCTCTCCGCAGATGCCCACCTCGAGGTTCTTGCGCTGCTTTCGGCCGCGCTCGATGCCGATGCGCACCAGCTCGCCGACGCCTTCGCGGTCGATCGTGGCGAACGGGTTGTCCGGCAGGATCTTGTACTCGAGGTACTCACCAAGGAACTTGCCCTCGGCGTCGTCGCGGGAATACCCGTACGTGGTCTGCGTGAGGTCGTTGGTGCCGTACGAGAAGAACTCGGCGGTTTCGGCGACCTGGCCGGCCACCAGGCAGGCGCGCGGCACTTCCATGCACGCGCCGAACTTGTAGGCGACCTGCACTCCCTCGGATTCGAAGACGCCCTTGACCACGCCCTCCAACCGCTCGCGCTCGAGCGCCATCTCGTTGCGCGTCCCGACCAGAGGGATCATGATCTCGGGGATCGGGTTCAGGCCCTCCTTCTTGAGCTTGGCGGCGGCCTGGGCGATCGCCTTGACCTGCATCTCGACGATCTCGGGGAAAAGGATGCCGAGGCGGCAGCCGCGCAAACCGAGCATCGGATTCTGCTCATGGAGCCGCGAGACGGCCTCGAGCAGGCGCTCCTTCTCGGCAACCTCGGGGCCGCTCTCGTTTCTGGCTCGGGCGCGCGTCACGTCCTCAAGCAGCTTGTCGTGCTTGGGCAGGAACTCGTGCAGAGGTGGGTCGATGAGACGGATGACGACCGGCAGGCCGTCCATCGCTTTGAGGATCCCGTAGAAATCGCCGACCTGGAAACCGCCCAGCGTCTCCAGCGCTGAAAGGTACGTCTTGCGCGCCCGCGCGTCGCCTTTCTTGGCGTCAGGCGCCGCCAGAATCATCTCCTGGACGAACGGTGGCCGGCCCTCCTCACGGAACATGTGCTCGGTGCGCACCAGGCCGACGCCGCCCGCGCCGAGCGAGCGTGCGCGGGCGACCTCCTCTGGCGTGTCGGCATTGGCCCAGACGCCGATCTTGCGCGTCGCGTCTGCCCAGCTCAGCAGCGTGAGCAGCTCCGTCTCGCGCTTCAGGTCGGGCTCGACGGTCGAGATGCGGCCGGCGAATACTTCGCCCGTGGTGCCGTCCAGCGAGATCCAGTCGCCTTCATTCAGTGTCGTGCCATGAGCGGTGAGCCGCTGCTTGGCGACGTCGATGTCGATCTCCTCGGCGCCCGCGATACACGGCTTGCCCATCTGCCGCGCGACAACCGCGGCGTGGCTGGACGAGCCGCCTCTCGACGTTAGAATGCCGACAGCCGGCGCCATGCCGTGAAAGTCCTCAGGGGAAGTCTCCTTGCGCGTCAGAACCACGGGCTCGCCCTCAGCGGCGCGCGCGGCAGCGCGGTCCGGGTCAAAGACGACCTTGCCGACAGCCGCCCCAGGTGAAGCGGCGAGCCCCTTGCCGATCGGCTCCCCGGCCTTCTTCCTCGAGGCCGGATCGAACTGGGGCACCAGGATCTGCTGCACGTGCATGGGCTGGATGCGCTTCAGCGCTTCCTCTTTTGAGATCAAGCCCTCGTTCACCATCTCCACCGCGGTGACCACGGCGGCCTTGCCAGTGCGCTTCGCGTTGCGCGTCTGGAGCATGTAGAGCTTGCCGCGCTCGACGGTGAACTCCAGGTCCTGAACGTCTTTGTAGGTCTTCTCGAGGCGATCGGCGATCTCCTCGAACTGCCCATACACCGTGGGCCACAGATCGCGCATCTTCGAGATGCTCATCGGCGTGCGGATGCCGGCCACCACGTCCTCGCCCTGCGCGTTGGCCAGGAACTCGCCGTAGATCTCTTTTTTGCCCGTCGACGGGTCGCGCGTGAAGGCGACGCCCGTGCCCGAGTCTTCGCCCATGTTGCCGAACACCATCGTGACGACGCTCACGGCGGTCCCCAGGTCGTGCGGGATCTTGAACTGGTTGCGATAATCGACGGCCCGCCTGCCCATCCACGAGTTGAACACGGCCTTGATGGCCAGCTCGAGTTGTTTGAGGACGTCGGTTGGGAAGGGCTGCCCGGTTTCCTTCTGGACCAGGTCCTTGAGCTGCTGGGCCATCGATCGCAGGTTGTCGGCGTTGAGGTCGGTGTCCTGACGCGCGCCGGCCGCCTGCCTGGCCTGCTCGAAGACGTGATCGAGCTTCTCAGCCGGGACGTTGAGCACGATCCGCCCGAACATACCCACAAAGCGCCGGTAGGCATCCCAGGCGAAGCGCTCGTTGCCGGTCTGACGCGCCAGGCCGGCGACTGTGTCGTCGTTCAAGCCAAGGTTCAGGACGGTGTCCATCATGCCTGGCATCGATTCGCGCGCACCCGATCGCACAGAGACCAGGAGCGGATTCGCGGCATCGCCCAGCTTGCGTCCAGACTTCTCCTCGAGCCGTTTCAATGCGGCGAGCGTCTGGTCCCACAGCCCGGGTGGGAACTGGTTGCCGGCGCGCACGTATGCGTTACACGCAGCCGTGGTGATGGTGAACGCCGGCGGCACGGGCAGTCCCGCCTGCGTCATCGCCGCCAGACCGGCGCCCTTGCCGCCTAGCAGGTCGCGATTGGTGGCGGGGGCGTCCTCCGCCATATACACCCACTGCTCAGTAGACCCCTCCCGCGGCGTCCCGGTAGTGGCGCCTTTCGTGACCTCAACAGCCATCGTTGATCTCCTTACCCGCCTCGATAGACATCGAGGCTCAGTAATCCAGGTGTGAATCCAGCCAACCGCGGAGTTCTTCGATCGGTACGCGCCCGAACCGCGATTGATCCATGCTGTCGCGGTCGCGGATGGTGACTTTGTTGTCCTCCAGGCTTTGAAAATCGATCGTGATGCAGTAAGGTGTGCCGATCTCGTCCTGCCGACGGTAAAGCTTGCCGATGTTGCTGCCCGAGTCGTAAGCGATCATCCAGCGTCGTCGCAGCTCCTCGTAGACGCCGCGCGCCACGCGTACCAGATCGGGCTTGTTCCGATACTGTGGTAAGACGCAGGCTTTGTACGGCGCCAGCGCGGGATGCAAGTGCAAAACCGTACGGACGTCGGTTTTCGTCGCGTCAATCACCTCTTCGTCGTATGCATCGATCAAAAACGTCAACGCCGCGCGAGTCAGGCCGGCGGCGGGCTCAACCACGCCCGGCCGAATGTGCTGCTTCTTCTCCTCGTCGAAGAGCGTCAGACGTTGGCCGCTGCTCTGCTCATGCTGCCAGAGATCCCAGCTGGAGTTGTCGGGACCTTTGCTGCGATTGGCAATACCCTCGAGCTCGCCCCAGCCTTCGCCGAACGGGAAGCGGTACTCGATGTCCACAGTGCGCTTGGAGTAGTGAGACAGCTTGTCAGCCGGATGCTCGAAGCGACGCAGATTCTCGCGACGAACGCCGAGGTCGATATACCAGCGTTCGCGTTCCCCAACCCAGTATTCGAACGACTCCTCATCCGTACCAGGTTCGACGAAATACTCGATTTCCATCTGCTCGAATTCGAGCGTACGAAACACGAAGTTGCCTGGTGTGATCTCGTTGCGAAACGACTTTCTTATCTGCGCGATACCAAACGGAAGCTTGCGTCGCATGGTCGAGGCGACGTTGGCGAAGTTGACGAAGATGCCTTGCGCTGTTTCTGGCGGCAAATAGGCGATGCTCTCTTCATCTTCGACCGGTCCAACCTGCGTCTTGAACATCGTGTTGAACATGCGGGGCGCGTCCAGTGGGCCGCCGCAGTTCGGGCACCTGGTCGTGTCGATCTGGTCGGCACGGTAACGGTTCTTGCACTCGCCGAGGCATTGCACCAGCGGGTCGTTGAACTCGCTGACGTGGCCTGATGCCACCCAAACTTTGGGTGACGTGATGAGTGCGGCGTCGATCAGGTCGATATCATCGCGACGCTGAATGTTGGTTCTGACCCAGGCGTCTCGAACGTTGTTTTTGAGCAGCACCCCGAGCGGGCCGTAATCGTACGTGTTGGCGAAGCCGCCATAGATCTCCGCGCTGGGGAAAACGAAGCCGCGTCGCTTGCACAGAGCGACCAGCTTCTGCAGATCGTCGAGGCGT
The DNA here is from genome assembly GCA_005883405.1 of Chloroflexota bacterium. Lineage (GTDB taxonomy): Bacteria > Chloroflexota > UBA6077 > UBA6077 > CF-72 > CF-72. The sequence continues at coordinate 13,533 of VBGG01000173.1, forward strand.
CCCGCGCGCGGCTCCGCCGTGGTGGCCATATGCCCAGAGGGTAACAAACGGGCGTTCCGAGTTCCGGGTTCCGAGTTCCGAGTTCGGAGTTCCGAGTTCTGGGTTCCGGGTTCCGGGTTCCGGGTTCCGGGTTCCGGGTTCCGGGTCGTGGCTTAACGCGGAACGCGGAACGCGGAACCCGGAACGATGCGCTCCATCCCGCCCATGTACGGCCGCAGCACCCGCGGGATGACTACCGAGCCGTCGGGCTGCTGGTTGTTCTCGAGGATGGCGATCAGGGTGCGCGGCAGGGCCACGCCCGAGCCGTTCAGGGTGTGGGGAAATTCGGTCTTGCCGCCGGGTTCGCGGCGGAAGCGGATGTTCGCGCGCCGCGCCTGATAGTCGTTGGCGTTGGAGATCGAGGACACCTCCAACCACTCGCCGGAGCCCGCCGCCCAGGCGTTGAGGTCATAGGTTTTGGTCATCGCGAAGGCGAGATCGCCCGTACACAGCGCCATCACCTGATACGGCAGCTCCAGGCGTCGCAAGACCTCCTCAGCGTCGGCTACCAACTCCTCCAGGTGCTTCATCGACGATTCGGGCTCGACCACTCGCACCATCTCAACCTTGTAGAACTGCTTGACGCGCTTGATACCCCGCACGTCGCGGCCTGCCGCCGCGCGCTCCTTGCGAAAACACGGGCTCTGGGCGGTGATCTTCACCGGCAGCGCGCCAGGCGGCATGATCTGGTCGTAGTACAGGTTGACCAGCGGCACCTCCGAGGTCGGAATCAGCCACAGATCCTCGTCGGCGTCGTGGTACAGGTTGTCGTAGAACTTCGGCAGCTGCCCCGAGCCGTACATGATCTCTTCGCGCACGAGATACGGCGTGTGCATCTCGGCGTAGCCCTGCTCGCGAATGTGCAGGTCGAGCATGAAATTGATCAAGGCCCGCTGCAGCATGGCGCCGGCGCCTTTGAGCACGAAGAAGCGCGCGCCAGCCAGCCGCGCGCCGGCCTCCAGGTCGAGGATGTCGAGCTTCTCGGCGAGCTCCCAGTGGGGTAGCGCTTCGAAGTCGAACGCTTTTGGCTCGCCCCAGACGCGGACGATCTCGTTTTCCGTCTCGTCCTTGCCCGGCGGGACGCTTTCATCGGGCAGGTTGGGGACCCAGCCGAGTTTCTGCTGACGATCGGCCTCGGCCTCTTTGAGCAGCCGTTCGAGCTCCGACAGGCGCTCGCCGAGCTGGCGCTCTTCGCGCACTTCCTCGTCCGACGGTCGCCCACGGCGCGCCGAGGCGCGCTGGCGACGCTCGGCGCGCCGCTCTTCGACCTGGACGGTGAGCCGCCGCCATGCCTCGTCAGCCGCGATCGCTGCGTTGAAGGCTTCGACCGCGTCATCACCGCGCCGAGCCAGGATCGCCCGCGTTCGCTCCGGATCGCGCCTGAGGAGATCCGGATTCAGCATTGGTCGCCCCGTGGCCGCAGCTGAGGAAAGAGAATGACGTCGCGGATGTTGTGCTGGTCGGTCAGCAGCATCACGATGCGGTCGATGCCCAGCCCGAGGCCGCCGGTGGGAGGCATGCCATGCTCCAGGGCGACCAGAAAATCCTGGTCGAACGGCTGGGCTTCGACGTCGCCAGCCTCGCGCGCGCGAACCTGTTGCATGAACCGTTCGTACTGGACGCGCGGGTCGTTCAATTCCGAGAACGCGTTGGCGATCTCGATCCCACCAGCGAACGCTTCGAAGCGCTCCACTTCGTCGGGGTTATCCGGTTTGCCCTTGGCCAGCGTTGAGCCGGGGAACTCCGTCGGGTAGTCCGTCAGAAACGTCGGCTGGATCAGCCGCGGCTCGACGAACGCCGTCAGCAGCTCATCCATTATCTTGCCCCGATTCCAGTCCGGCTCGGTGTGTAGCCCGGCGCCTTCGGCGGCACGCCGCAGCGAGGCGGCGTCGGGATGCTCGGCGTAATCGATACCCGAGTACTCGGCGATGGCCATACGTAGCGGCATACGCTGCCAGGGCGGACTGAAGTCGATCTCTTCGTCTCCCCAGCGCACCCGAGTTCTGCCGACGCCCGCGCGCGCCGCGGTCGCCACCATGTCCTCGGTGAGGTGCATGATGTCCTGGTAGTCGGCGTAGGCCTGGTACAGCTCGAGCATGGTGAACTCGGGGCTGTGCTTGAACGAGACGCCCTCGTTGCGGAAGTTGCGACCGATCTCGTAGACGCGGTCGATACCGCCGATGATGCAGCGCTTCAGGTACAGCTCGAGCGCCACCCGCAGGTACAGGCGCGTGTCCATGGCGTACGACTCGGTGGCAAACGGCCTGGCCGCGCCACCGCCCGGGATCGACTGCAGAACCGGCGTCTCCACTTCGACAAACCCACGCGCGTCCAGATAGCGACGAATGGCGGCGATCACGCGGCTGCGCGTCAGAAACACCTGGCGCGAGTCGATGTTGGCCATCAGGTCGAGGTAGCGCTGCCGATAGCGCGTTTCTACATCGACCAGGCCGTGCCACTTCTCGGGCGGGTTCCTGAGGCTCTTGCTCAGCAACGTCAGCTCCTGAACCTCGACGCTGACTTCGCCTCGGTTGCTCTTCATCACCAGCCCGCAGGCGCCGACGAAGTCGCCCGGATCGAGCGTGTCGTACACCAGCCGAGTCGTTTCGTCGAAGTCGCGCGGGTGAAAGATCAGCTGGATCTGCCCCGAGTCGTCCTGCAGAAACGCAAAAGCGAGGTTCTTGCTGAGCACCTTGAATACGC